>PNLN01000199.1 GCA_013823055.1 Cyanobacteria bacterium DS2.3.42 | reverse complement strand
CCTCTTCGCGTGTCCTTACTTTACCGTCTATACGCGCGTCCAGGAGAGCGTCAAGCACCCGCCCAAGTTCTGGTCCCTGACTGAAGCCAAGCTTCAAAAGATCGGCTCCGGTAAGTTCAATTGCGATGTCGCCTAGCTGCTCTAAATAAAGTTTGATCATCCGCCTGGTCAATGAGCCGGGGCGTGCCAGACACGCGGCAATCGCTAGTGATTCTTTAGGCTGCCCGTGAAACAAACGATATGTCTCGCTGCGCTTGGGTTCAATTTCGGGTGTGCCAATCTGGTCCGGCAAACGCAATCCACTGAGTATCTTTTGCTTCTGGTCGACTTGCAGTTGCAAGCGCTCGAGAGTGTTCTCTAATCGTTGCTTGGGCAGTGCGGAAATGAGCAGACCAAGGTGCACAAGCCAGGTGTCCTCCACCGGATAATGTTCCAATAGCCGCTCCGCGCGCCTGAGCAGGCTACGCACGGGTAATCCGTACTCCAGCTCCGCATCTAAGTATCGCAATCTGCCGCCCAGGTCGCCGAGTAGATCGAGAGCATCAACTCGGTGCGGTGATGCCAAAATCAATTTCAACTCCGTCCTGATTCGACTCCCGCCGAGATTATCAAAAATGCCCATAGCGATAGCTCTTCGAGCTTGCTCTTTGCTTTTCGACTCCAAATGAAACCCGAGGCGAGCAGCAAAGCGAGCCGCTCGCATGATGCGAGTGGGGTCTTCGATAAAACTGAAAGGATGCAAAATGCGCAGGACGCGGTCTTTCAGATCCTGCAGACCACCGAAATAGTCGACTAATTGTCCGAATCGACCGGGATTGAGGCAGACGGCCAGTGCATTGATTGTGAAATCACGCCTGAGCAAATCCTGCTCCAGCTTCGATGGTTCGACCGTCGGCAACGCCGCAGGATACTCGTAAAACTCAGTTCGCGCAGTGGAAAGATCGACCTCGCGTTTTTCCTCGCAGAAAAATTCGAGTGTGGCAGTTTGAAAACGCTCGTGACGCGCCACTACCCTGAGCCGCCCCGGATAAGCATTGGCCAGTTCTTCACCTAATTCTATGGCGGAACCTTCGATGACGAAATCGAGGTCAAAATTTTCTTTCTCCAGGAGCAGATCGCGAACGCAGCCACCCACGAGATACCCTGTCATGCCCAGTCGGCCAGCGGTTACACCAATCAGTTCGCACAGCCAGAGAGTCGATGCTGCCGTGGTCTTGAGCTTGTTGCCCAGATCAGCAGAAACAGTTGCCCGTTTAGATGTACCGGCAGGCGCCCACTCAGCCTCATCAACAGCCATTCCAGCGCCTCCGGAAGATTTGCTGCCGACTTTAGGTCCGTAGAGTATGCGCAAAACATCGTGCCTGGAGACCAGACCGACCAACTTATCATCCTCATCAAGCACCGGAAGACGCCCAATATCCTCTTTGACCATTGTCTCTTGAATCTTGCTCAGAGGCGTGCGCGGTTGAATGGTCAAAACAGGCCTGCTCATGAAGCCGTTCACCGGTGCGTGTCCGAGCCTGTGGTGCGTGGCTTGATCGATGTCGCGACGCGAAACAACGCCGACTACCTTACCTTCATCGGTGACTACCAGTCCGTCCTGACCGTAGCGGATCATAATGCGGCTGGCTTCATCCATAGAGACCGTCGGAGGCACGGTTCTGACCGGAGACGTCATGATTTCTGAGGCAGTCTTCTCCGGACTGACAGACGCTTCCAAACAACTGATGATGCGCGCGGCAACGTCATCCAGGTCTTCAGTTTTCACGACAGCCGAGCCTGCGCCGTGGTGACCATCGCCGCCGAATAGCCTGACGACAGGGCGAACATCTACCGAGCCTGTGTCGCTGCGCCCGACTAAATGTACACGGTCGCGCATGTAGACAGCGGTAAATGCGGCACCCGCCGACTCTATCTCCATAAGCTTACGCGTCAAACCAGCCAATTCCGGCAAGAAATCTTCCATTCTGGCAGTTGCCACAACAATGCGAACGCCTTCCAGGGTTAGCGTCCTGCAGGTTTTCACCATTTCTTGCAGAAGCTGCGCGTGCTCATCGCCAAGTTTAGGATGAATGTACTCGTTGACGTGATGCAGGTCGGCGCCGCACTTGAGCAAATGAGCGACGGCAAGACAGTCGCGCTCTGTCGTGCCTTTATACGTCAGGCAGCCAGTGTCCTCATAGATGCCCAGTGCCATTACGGTGGCTTCAAAAGCCGTGAGCTTGATCTTCTGCTTTTTGATCAGCTCAACCAGCAGCGTTGTCGCCGCTCCGACAGGCTCGATAATGGAGTCAGGCTCTGCAGCTTCAGCTAATCCTTTAGGGTCGATACCATGGTGATCGAAAACCAGGTACGGAATTTTCCTATCGTCTGACAAAAGCAATTCGCGGCAGCCTGCGTCAAGACGCTCCGCATTCTGGCAGTCAACGACATGAATGCGCGTCAGCCGGTTGCGATCGACATACTTCATTTGCACAATTGGCAAGCTGCTTCTATAGAGGGCAAGGAAGGTGCGCACATTGCCGAAAACAGGAGTGCCAAGCACAATGCGCGCAGCCGGATACAGCTTGGTGACAGCTAATTGCGCCCCGAGCGAGTCGAAATCCATGTTGTTGTGCGTTACGACTACTTCCATTTTCAAACCTGACATACAAAACGGTCGCCCGCCAAGTCCATTATCGTATCTGATTGGAGGAAAACGAAGATTTTTCGGGCAAAGCAATACTGATGAATGATCTTCAAACTTTGAGCTTAATCTACGGTGCATCGGGCATTTTCGGCACGGCATACCTGTGCATTGCCATGAGCTCCGGATTGATCGCGCACAGACATCAAGGGCATGGCGGGCAGCACGGGCAACACGGACATCACGGCGGACATCACGGGACAGGGCATGGAGCTACCCATGGCGACGCAGGAAGTTCTGTACTTGCCAAAATCGAGCATTCCGCGCACATGCATTTACCGCACTTTCACACTCAAAAAATCTGGCCAGTGGTCGTCGACTACTTCAACCCGACATCTGTAGCCATCATGCTCTCGATGGGCGGAATGGTTGGGTTTCTTTGTTTGCAGATCAATAGTTTTCCAAAACTTTTGTCTTTGCCGTGCGCCATCATTGTGGGTTTGATTGCCAGAAAAGTGTTTTTCAATCTGCTCGAAAGGTTCAGCGAAGTCGCCACCGTCTCAACTGCCGTCAGCACAGAGACAGCAATCGGAGGTGAAGCGACCGTCTGCTTGCCGATTTCCAGCGGCAAAACAGGAGAAGTCTATTACGAGGTCGGCGGTAAGAGGTTCAATTCATCTGCCCGTGCGCAGGATGTAAACGCCAGCTTTGCCCGAGGTCAAACAGTCCGAGTGACTGATATAAAGGAAGGCGTTTTCATCGTCAAGGAAGTCACTACAGTCGAACAAAAGTGACCGAGGCGTCGGATAAACATAGTTGTGAATCGTGATGTCCAAGCGCTGGGCATCGCTTTAACCCTGGCGAAAACGTTCAAAACCTACGCCCTATCTCAATTTCGAGAAATGGCGAGAGAAAACAGGCCCCGTTGCCTACACCAAAATTCCACTTCTCTTAATGCTTTTCCGGTTTACCCTCGGCGCATAGCGGGAAATTTGCTAATAGGAATCTTCTCAATTTCAACCCTTAAAACCAGTGAGTCACTGAAGTGGAATCGCTAGGAACTTTTGGAACTCTTTATGTCGTAAGCGCTGTGCTGGGCTTCGGCTACATGATTTTCAGCATGGTATCGGGACAAATTGGCCACGACGCAGGCGGCGAGCATGGTGATCACGGCGCTCTAGACGGTCACGACACAGGCGCCCACCCACATCTCGGGCACGGGCACGGGCACGCCGGACACGGACACACCGAACACGGGCATGGCGGACACGACCAGGGCTCGGACGATCCGGCAACTCAACTGAAAGAAGTTTCCAAAGTCACCAATGTGTCTGCGCATGGTCGGAATCAAACGCCAGTCTTGCTGCGTGTAATGTCGTGGATAAGCCCCGCTTCGATGGCGATATTCCTGGCGTTTTTCGGCCTAACAGGAATGGCAATTTTCAAACTAGGCTTCATCAGTTTGGTGCCTGCCGTCGTTGTCGGTCTAATCATGCGCAATACGATGATGTTTCTGCTGCGGTGGTTTGTCAGCCAATCACACGTGTCCACAACCTCACGCGTCGAAGAAGCAATTGGTCACGAGGCGGAAGTTTGCGTATCGATTCAGCCAGGCAGAACAGGCGAAGTGACTTACGTACTTGGTTCAAAGCGCTACAACATGCCCGCTAAATCCAACGTGGCGGAAAGCGTGTACAAACGCGGCGCGAAGGTGATGATCGCGGACGTTCGCGAAGGAGTGGTTTTTGTCGACGAATGGCAGGGGCTTACGATTTGATTAAGGTGCACAGCACGCTCACGGGCGCCCAGTCCGATGCAAATATAAAATTTTGCTTTGACCGTGCCACCATATGCGCCATCACGATTTCAGGTTTTCTTTAGTTAGAAGCGTACGAGTAGGGGCAATATTCGGATATGGCCGTAAATACGAAAACGGCACAAACAAGGAGAAATACACATGGGTATGGAGATTGGAGTAGCCGGGATTGTGGC
This sequence comes from Cyanobacteria bacterium DS2.3.42, assembly GCA_013823055.1. Lineage (GTDB taxonomy): Bacteria > Cyanobacteriota > Vampirovibrionia > Obscuribacterales > Obscuribacteraceae > QKMZ01. The sequence continues at coordinate 23,502 of PNLN01000199.1, read as the reverse complement.
CGCAGTTGTAATCGGCCTCGGCTTTTTTGTATGGATGGTCTCCAGCTTTTATCAAAAGTGCGGACCTAACCAAGCCATGATCATTTCAGGGATGTTGTCCGGCGAAGACGATCGTAAATTCAAGATCGTTGTGGGCGGCGGCGCTACCGTATTCCCTGTCATTCAACAAAGATCGTTTTTGAGCCTTGAAGTAATGACCATTGAAATTAAGTCATTGGCTCCAATCATTACGAAAAACGGTGTGCCCGTATTCGTAGACGGTGTTGCCCAGGTCAAAGTCAAAGGCGACCCTGCATCAATTGCAACCGCCGCCGAACAATTCCTCGACAAAGATGACACCGAAATTTCGCAGATTGCCCACGAAACACTTGTTGGTCACTTGCGTGCCATCCTCGGCACCATGGAAGTTGAAGAGTTGATCCAAAACTTCGATTCATTCGCTCAAAAAGTGCAAGAAGTGTCTCTGGCTGACTTGGCAAAAATGGGTCTTACAGTTGTTTCTTTCACCCTCAAAGAGTTGAAGGACAACGTAGGTTACCTGGAAGCATTGGGTCGCAAGCGTACAGCAGAAGCCAAACGTGAAGCCGACATCGGTGTTGCCAACGCCAGCAAAGAAACGACGATTGCACAAGCTGCCGCGTCGAGAGACTCAACAATCGCTCAAGCGCAAGCTGCAGAAGAAGGCGCTAAAGCTAAGTTGATCGCCGACACGAAAGTTGCCGAAGCATCGAAGAACTTCCAATTGGCGCAAGCTAAATATCAACAAGAAATTGCGACAACCAAAGCGCAATCCGACATGCAGTACGAAATCGTCAAAGCGCAAACTCAACAAAAACTGATTGAAGAAACACAAAAGATCAAGATCGTTGAAGCGCAAAAGGAAGTCGAACTGCAACAAGTTGAAGTGCAAAAGCGCCAGATTTCATTGGAAACCGAAATCACAAAACCAGCCGAAGCCGAACAAACGCGCATTCGCTTGATGGCACAAGCCGAACAAGAAAAGCGCAGAATGATGGCAGAAGCTGACGCAACCACGGCAAAATTGCAAGCAGCCGGTCAAGCGGAAGCAACGAGAATGAGAGCAATAGCAGAAGCCGAAGCGACCAAAGCCATTGGTCTTGCCCAGGCAGAAGCCGAGCGCTCACACGGTCTAGCTGCAGCGACAGTAATCGCCGCCAAGGGTCAAGCAGAAGCTGAAGCGATGCTCAAGAAAGCAGAAGCCTTTAAGCAATACAATGACGCTGCGTTGTCGAGCATGATGATCGAAAGATTGCCGGAAATCGTAGCAGCAGCTGCAGGTCCGCTATCAAAGATCGGCACAATGACCGTTCTCTCGACAGGCGGAGACACAACGGGCGCTGGAAAAATCAGCTCCGACATCATGAATATGGCTGCTCAAAGCATCCACATGGTGAAAGGACTGACCGGATTGGATTTGACAGAAGCGCTCAAGAAAGACAGAAAGGTGATGCTAGAGGATGGCTCAAAACCCAAAGTCAACAACTAGGGTTGTCATAACTGGCGCAAGCGGAGTCGGCAAAACCACGCTAGTGGAAGGGCTGGCTCCCTTGCTTTCTGTACCTGTAATTCCGGAGCTTGCCAGGCAGATGTGCCTGGACATGGGATACGACAAAATCGGCAATATCCCGGACCAGGAAGGCTTTAAAAAACAGGTTTTGGATCGCCAGATCGAAGAAGAAAATCGCTTAGGCAATTTCGTCTCGGATCGCTCAGCAATTGATTGCTGGGCGCTCTGGCAAAGATGGAATCAAAACACAGCGATGACGTATGACACCGAAGAGGTTTATAACAAGGCACGCAGCCACTCGGAAACATACACGCACCTGATTTATATTCCGCCGATGTTTCCCCCTGTTGATGATGGTTTTCGCTGGACGGAGCCGGATTACCAAAAACAAATCGACCGCATCATCCGCATGACTTTGTATGATTGGAATCTTTGGGATAAAACTCTTACCATCTCGGACAAAGACAATGATGCAAGAGTCAAGGAAGTACTGGCGTGGATGGAAGTTTGAATAGCGTGAAACGTAGGGGCGATGCCATGCGTCGCCCGGTTTTTAGAACCAACAACACCAACAAAAACGCGCCAGCGACCTTTCTCGGAGCTTCTCTTCGTGTTTCTCTCTGTGTTTCCATTTCTGTTTCCCCATTTGTTTCGGGAACGCTTCCTTCGTCTGCAGCAGAAATCAAAAGTTCACCATCTATCGTTTCACTGGCACCTTCAAATACAGAATTGCTGCTTGATGCAGGAGCGGGAAAAACAATCGTCGGAGTTTGCTCCAACTGTCCGCAGGTTCTTCCAAACGCTGACCAGCGCCTAAAAGGCAAGCCGACGACAGGGACTTTTGTTTCCGTCAATCTGGAGAGGCTGACAAGATTGAAACCGGATGTGGTGCTCCTTGTCAGCGGTCAAGAAGGAATTTCTTCTTTGCTGAGCAAACGCGGTTTCAAAGTCGTCTTGCTGAATAACGATAAGCTCACGGACATTCCTTCCAACCTGCGGCGTGTCGGCAAACTGAGCGACACAGAAGCTGAAGCCGACAAACTCTCTCTAAAGTTCGAACTAGCGCTAAAAGAATTATCTGCCACTCTCCGTGGTGCGCCAACCAGACCGAAAGTTTTTTACTGCACCTGGGCCCAACCATTGCTGACAATCGGCAAGAAAAGTTTCCTCCACGATGTCATCACCACATGCGGTGGCACCAACATAGCCGGGAATCTGTCTCAGCCATATCCTCATTATTCGGCAGAACATTTGATAATGGCGGATCCCGATGTCATCGTTCTTCCCTACGACGCCAAAGACCAGGCAATATTCAAACGCTTCCCCTGGAACAGGCTGAGAGCCGTTAAAGAAAGTCGACTATATTACTCCCCTGCGCCCAAATCCGACAGGTTATCCCGTCCTTCCGTCCAAGTTTTGGAAGGACTTTACTGGCTAACAATTAAGATTCACCCAGAACTCAAAACCAAGCTCGACAAATGGCACAATCGGTTTGTAACAAACGGGGCAAGAAGCTGACGAATTGGCGGTCTTGGACATTCCGACAGGGCTTTGTAGCTTTGACAGTTATTAGAAATTGTTTCTTTACCCTTTGATCTGTTAATGGCTTTCAGCATATCTGTACAGATATAATCTGCGGCATGAAATATCAGGTATCCCCAGCTTCTCCAGGACAACGATCGGAATGAGCCATCTCGTTGTCTGCGGACTCAACTATCATTCCTCGCCAATCGCCATACGCGAGCGCTTTACAATTCCGCAGTCTTGCCTGAAACATGCGCTTGAGGGTCTCAAGAGATTGCCGCATGTAACCGAAGCAGTTCTCTTGTCAACCTGCAATCGCACTGAAGTTTACGCTGTTGTCTCCGATGTCCAAGCAGGCTGGCGCGAAATAGATTTCTTCTTTTCGTCCACGCAGCAAATCGGCGACCATGAGGCGCTCAAGCCCAATTTCAAACTTTTGCGTGAAGACGTCGCGGTTCACTTATTCAGAGTGGCGGCAGGATTGGACAGCATGGTTCTGGGTGAAGCCCAAATCATGGCGCAGGTAAAGGAAGCCCACCAGGCGTCTCTTGAAGCGAAAACTGCCGGTCCGATTCTGGATCACCTCTTTATGCTGGCGCTCAACTGCGGCAAGCGCGTGCGCAGCGAAACCGAAATGGGCAGACGCGCAGTTTCCGTAAGTTCTGCTGCACTCGAACTGGCACGCGGACAACTCGGCGCGCTCAACAATCGTGAGGTCGCCGTAATCGGCGCCGGTCGCATGGCGCAAATCTGCGTCAAGCTGCTTCTTTCCGAAGAAGGCAAAGGCACAGTCCGGTTGCTCAACCGCACACCTGAGCGTCTGACTGAATTTGTCAAAAACAGTCTTCCCAACTTGCAGAGGCTCAACACTGAAACCAGCTTTGACGAACGCTACGAAGCGGCAGCAAAAGCAGATCTGGTTATTGTTTCGACCAGCGCTCCCAAGACCATTCTAGATTTTGAAGAGTTGAACACTGCCCGAGAAAAGCTCGGCAAGAAGCCTACCTGTATCATCGACATTTCAGTGCCTCGCAATGTAGATGCACGTGTTCAAGAATTAGACGGCGTGAATCTCTTCAATTCAGATGCGCTGGCAAATATCGTCACCCGTAATTTAGAAGAGCGTGAAGCCTGCATCGCAGGCGCCGAAGCAATCGTGTTTGAAGCGCTCGACGCCTTCCACGGCTGGCAGCGCTCGCAGCTGGTCGGACCTACCATCGCGGAACTGCGCGAAAAAATCGAGTCAATACGCCTCGAACACATGGTGAAGACAACTGCGCGCACGAGCTCTTCTCCAAACGCCAGTTCGTCGGAAGAAATTGAAAGCATCAGCCGCGCCATCGTCAATCAAATTCTTCACCAGCCGACGGTGCAGCTGAAGGCGACCAAAGACTACGAAATCTTGAGACAACAGGCAGAAGCACTGCGCACGCTGTTCAGCCTCGATCCACTGTCATGCACGCATGCAACCCGCACGCAGAGACGCAAACGCTCGCATGCCGGCGACTCATAATTTAGACTTGATACAAGCTCTTCGTCATGCACACAGGCAACAAATCAAATTCGCCGGGCAAAATTAGAATCGGCACTCGCGAAAGTAAGCTGGCGCTGCTGCAGACGGACATTGTCTCGGCGCGGCTGAAAGAACTTTCTAAAAAGCTCAAAACCGAAATCGAAATACAGATTGTCCCGATCACAACCAAAGGCGACAAGGTGCTCGATCGTCCGATTGCTGAATTGGGCGGACGAGGTGTTTTCGTCAAAGAACTCGAAGAAGCGCTTTTGCATGATGTCGTTGATATCGTCGTGCACAGCCTCAAAGATTTGCCTACGGACATGCCGGATAGCTTGGCTCTGGCCGCCGTCTTAGACAGAGACGATCCTGCCGATGTACTACTGTCAAAGGACAATCTGCCCTTCCTCGACCTTCCGGCCGGCAGCCGCATCGCCACATCGAGCCGGCGCAGAGCAGCCCAATTGCTTCATCTGCGCAAAGATATAGAGTTTGTCGACATTCGTGGCAACATACCAACTCGCATTCGCAAATTCGACGAGGGCTATTGCGACGCTATCGTGCTCGCTTGCGCAGGGCTCAACAGGCTGGAACTGCAAGGGCGCATTTGCCAACACTTCTCAATTGACACGCTCACACCGGCGGCCGGTCAAGCTGCACTGGCAATAGAATGCCGCAGTAAAGACAGCGAACTATTGCAATTGCTTCAACAAATTGAAGACAAGGAAGCCAGACAAGAAGCGGATTGTGAGAGAGCTTACCTGGGTGAGCTGGGCGGTGGCTGCTCGGTCCCGGTCGGTGCCAGCGCAAAAGTTAGTGGAGAAACTCTTACTCTTACGGGGTGCATAGCATCATTGGATGGGAAAGAGTTACTGAGAGAAAGTATCACGGAGAGCATCAAGGGAAACCCGCATAAAGCAGCTGAAATCGGACTCAATCTTGCCAAAAAGATGTTGTCCGCCGGAGGCAAGAAAATCATGGACGAACTCAGGCGTCAAACACCAAATGTGGTATCAGCACCGTAAGCTAGTTTTTGTCGTGTCAGTTCCTAGAGTAAAATTTGTGGTATCTGTCCCTAGACTAATTTTTTTGAGATCATGACCGACCAACCCCTCAAAGGCGCAAGAATTGTAGTTACCCGCTCGAAAAAGCAGGCAGCAAGCCTCACTTCCAAACTCAAGGCACTGGGAGCAGAAGTATACGAGTTTCCCGTAATCTCGATTACACCTCCGGAATCATGGCAGCCGCTGGATGATGCAATCGCCGGTATCAAAAAATATGATTGGGTTCTATTCGCATCAGCAAATGCAGTCGACGCATTTATGGCGCGCGCGGAAGTAGTTGGCATAGGCAAAGAAGAGTTGGATTTCACCAAGTTTGCAGTAATCGGACCAGGCACTGCCACCGGACTTGAAGAACGCGGCATCAAGCCGAGTTTTTGCCCAACGACATTCATTGCCGAAACCCTGGTCTCTGAATTTCCAAACTATCCGAACCTGCAAGGCAAGCGCATTTTGTGGCCACGAACAAATGTTGGGCGCCCATATGTTCTGGACAAAATGACCGAAGCCGGCGCCAAAATAGATGTCGTCGAGTCCTATCACACCTCCCTTCCAGCCAACGAAGAAGACATCGCAGACCGATTGACCACGCTGTTGTGGAAGAATGTCATCGACGTCATAACACTCGCCAGCGCGCAAAGTGCTCGCAATTTGAAAACTATTTTGTCAACCGGATTGAACAAAAAACTGGGCGACCGCAATCTCGAAGTGCCAATTGGCAAGGACAGCTTCACCTATGCATTGGAAGGCGTGGTGATCGCAACAATCGGACCGGAAACATCTGCAGCTGCGCGCAAACATCTGGGTCGCGTCGACATTGAAGCCGAAGTGTTCACCATCGACGGACTTGTAGATGCTGTCATCAAAGGCGTTGAAAGGGTTTCCCAATGAAACCGGAAAAAATTCCATCACAGCCTAATTCTACGAACGTATTTCCAAGTAGCGTGAATCAAGAGACTCTCTGAACTCCTGCAAGATTTCTGGTTTGGAGTTATCTTCCTTAAGCAACTGACCCAGGCATTCTCTTTGCGCTCTGATCAATGCCGTCTCAATCCTGAGACGCTCTCCATCATCGCCTCCTTGTCCAGACTGAAGTAGCTCCAGCAGCTGCATTGACTCCTGGCGCATGGTTTCAATTTCAATGAGCTTTTCTTGACAGTCCTTTTTGCTTAATTGCCTGGACTTTTTCGAGTTCTTGAGATTGGCTGTTTCGGCATCCAGTCGTTCGATTTCGCGCTCCAATTGGGTTTCTCTGCTTCCTTTGCTTCTAGATACTTTTAAGACGTCAACCAGAGCTTCCATAGTCAGACCAGGGATTAGCAAAGTAAATAAAGCGACGCCGAATGTGGTCACGACAAGCATCTCTCGTTGGGGGAAATCGGCTGGCAGGCTCAGAGCCATCGCCATACAGAGAGAGCCTCTCAAACCTCCCCAAAAAAGCAGGTGTTGCCAGCTCAGCGGCACAGGATGCTTCTTATCGCTGCCAATCAGCATGAGTCCATAAACTACAACCATACGCGCCACCAGAATGGCTACAATCCCTGCTGCAATCATAGGAGCGTATTTCGCCAACAACTCAAATTTGATCTGCATACCGATCAAAAGGAAGACAAATGATTCTGCGATAAAAACCGCATACTCCCAAAATGAGCTTACCGCCAATCTTGTAGTCGCAGACATGCCCTTTCGGCTGCCAAAATTACCCATGATAAAGCCGGCGACTAAAACCGAAATTACCGAAGAAACATGCATTTGCTCTGCCAGGAGGTATGAGCCGTAAGCAACAAGCACTGTCAAAGTGGTTTCTAACAAATGATCGTCAAAAAGCGAAGTCAGCCGCGATGCAAAGTTTCCAACGGCAGCGCCAATAAGCGTTCCACCAATCGCCATTATCAAAAAATCGACTTCAATCTTGAGCCAGGAAACATCTCCTGTCGCAAGAATTGAAGCTAAAAGCACCCTGAAAAGCACCACGGCGGTACCGTCGTTTAAGAGACTTTCCCCTTCCAGGAGAGTGTGGAGTCTTGGCTCGACTCTCAATTTCTTGAATAGCGCCAGAACCGAAATAGGATCAGTTGCCGAAATCATCGCACCGAATACAAGCGCGAGCTTGAATTCCAGACCGGTAAGATAATGCAAGATTGCGGCGACCACAACCGCTGAAATCAGCACGCCAACCGTCGCCAAAAGCGACACTGGTCTCGCGCAAGACTTTATACTGTCGAATTTCAGATGCCACGCGGCCTCGAACAGCAAAACCGGCAAGAACACCAGCATGATTAAGTCTGGTGTCATTGTCACAACAGGAACTGCATGCGAAACGCCGACTGCCAGACCGACAATAACGAGTGCTATTGAATAAGGAAGGCGAATCCATTTGGTCACAATGGCTACACCACATGCCAGAAGTAGCATTGTAAGCAAAACATACAAATTCAGGCTGGAAGTAGTTTCCATAGGACCCTCCAATAAAACAAGAAGGACTCGGTTAAACCGACTAATGTGCGAACAACAAAATCAAGTTGGCGATCACATACACAAGGCAGATAGCAATTGCATCGCCGGCAAGGAATAGAAACTTTTTCTCAGAACGAAATGTCAATCCAATCACAACGACAGCAAGAGCCATCATTGCGCATATCGCCGTGGCAGAATTCACAGGATCTACAGCTTGCAGCAATGGACCTTTGAGATAACACAAATCGGTAACAGCAAGAATGGCAATATTGAATAAATTGCTTCCCAGAAGGTTTGCCACTGCCATGTCGAATGATCCCATTCGCGCAGCCGTGAAAGACACAGTAATCTCAGGCAGGGAGGTGGTGATTGCAATCAACGAAGAGCCGATAAAGCTCTCGCCCCAACCGGTTTGCTTGCCTATTTGCTCGCCAAGCCCGGGCAAGAAGCAAGCAGCGATAACGATCACGACAGAGTTTAGAACAAAAAGCAGAATTGCCTTTTGCAATGATTGCTTTTCGCCACTGACGCTATCAGTAGTTTCACCACCGTTTCTACCCTTTTCATATTGATAGATCAAACGCATCGCCAACAAATAGACGACGATAAATAAAATGCTTGTGGGAGCAATAGAGTTGAGACTCGTCAAAATGGGGAAATACTTTCCAAATCCAATCTCCAGAGCCGCCAGCCCGAGCAGTAAGATACCAAAACCGCACGAAAGCAAATGCCCGTGGTGCACCACATTCGATACTGGCTGCTTTCGCGAAAGTGTATCAAGTGTTGCAATGACCATCATATTGAACATGCAGCTGCCGATGGTTCCGCTCACGGCCATGTTAGGCAAATCGTTCAAAGTTACGGCGCTGATGCTTGTAATCAGCTCCGGCAAGGATGTGACTGTCGCCAACAAAACAAGCCCAATCCAGCCTTTTGCCAGCCCTGTTTTCTCTGCTATGAGATCGCCATAGATACTTAGCCTGCTGCCGGAGTACAAGATAAATACTGCACAAATTAGAAATTCAATCCAGACAGTCATTAGAATCACTCCATTGGAAAGTGAAATTCACTGTGAGCACATTGAAAATGCTCCGGCATCAATATCCGACCGGACTTGCAGCATGCACCGAAAGCAACACGACAAAAGACCTAAAGCACAGCAAAGTGCTCAAGATTGATGTCCTGGACTGACGGTCCAGAAGCTAGCCCACTGGTTTCAACTTCTCTGTTGTATTTGATATATCGAACCTGATGATTCGATACGCTCAAAGACAACTTAGCTGTTTTATTTTTTGAACAATTCCGTTCAGTGTAATTACTTTATCAAATTTTAGCACTTGGACAGTGAATCTTAACACCTGATTAATGATACGCAAGCCAGACAGAGTTGCTCTTTTAGGGTTTCCATCGAAATTCGAGCAGCGCGCTAATCAGCAGGATGAAAACGCACGACTACCAGAGAAATCAACTTTGCAAAACCATCCACCTTTATCTTCGCGCGCGCGGCGGCTTGGTACGCAACCAGCCCTTCATGTGCAGAAAACCAAGCAATGCTAGTGAAACTACGGCCATTGTTAGGAGTGCCACCGGATAACCGAAAGTCAGCCTCAGCTCCGGCATGTGTTCGAAATTCATCCCATAAATGCCGGCAATAAGAGTCGGTGGAATGAAAAGAGTGGTGATGATGGTGAGAACTTTCATGACTTCATTCAGCCGATTGCTGGCGCGTTGATAGTGAACTTCCATAAGCGCGGTGCTGACTTCGCGATACATTTCAACCAGGTCAATTATGCGGACGGCATGGTCGTAGCAATCACGTAAATAAACACGAGTTGTCTCGCTGACCAGAGGCACAGTGTCACGAGTCAGCGTGCTGAGCAGCTCCCGCGTGGGCCATATGGCACGGCGAATCGACAAAAGGTCACGGCGAATTTCATACATCGAGGCAGCGGCTTCATCACCGCCGCCTTCCAAAATGATGTCTTCCATTTCATCGAGCTGTTCGGCCAGGTTCGTCAATAGCGGGAAATAGCTGTCCACAACGGCATCGATGATGGCGTACATAAGATAGTCAGCGTGCTCTTGCCTGATCCGTCCGCGCCCTTTGCGAATTTTTTCACGGACAGGATCTAAACAATCCGTCGTCACTTCTCTGAATGTCAAAACATAATTACGCCCGAGAAACATGCTCAATTGCTCGGTCTCGGCCGTGTTGTGCTCGATGAGCATGCGCGTGACGACGAACAAGTGCTCGCCATACTCTTCAACTTTTGCGCGTTGATGGACATTAACGATGTCCTCAACTTCAAGTTCGTGCAGGTTGAACAATTTGGCGAAATTCTCAACTGCCGCCGTAGCTTCTATTCCCTCGCCAGGAGGGTCGATTGTGATCCAGCAAACCGGCCAGTTGGCCAGATAGCCGATCAAGTCAGCAGGCTCTCTTACTTCTCTTTCTTCAAAACCATCCGGACCGTAGGCGATCAGTGTAACGGTAGGAAATCTGCCGGTTCCGGCAAAAGTCCTGTCACTTCCGCTTCCAGGCAGATTGAACTCCGCTGTAATGCGCTCGGTTTTTCGTTTTTGCCTGGGGGCGTCAGTAGGCATTGCTGTTCTTGAAGAATCGAAAGGGTTTTGGCGATTTTTAACGCATTGTGACCCACAAGCCCAGTCCAGGTCAGCCATTGGGAGCATTAAATATCTGCCAGGATTGCCGTTCAGGGACCGAAACACCCACCTGGGCGATTCAACAAGAATATATTTATTGGTTATACTTATGCGTTCGAATTATTGATCGGATTCGGATTCGGATTCGGCAGGAGCCGGTCGCGGTCAAAAATAGTTTCACAGGGGATTTCCATGAGCGACAACGCAGCAACGATTGAAAAGCTTTCTCTCAATGACTTGATTCCGGAAGGCGCCCATCGCATGCGCCGTTTGAGAGCAACTCCACAGCTCAGAGCCATGGTCCAAGAAACCCACCTGCGCGTAGATAAGCTTATCTACCCATTCTTCATTATCGAAGGCAAAAATCAAAAAAAGCCAATCAGCTCCATGCCCGGCATTTATCAACAAACAATTGATGAAGTCCTCAAAGAAGTCGAAGCTGTGCAGAAAGAAGGCATCAAATCCATTTTGCTGTTCGGCATTCCCGATAGCAAAGACGCTGAAGGATCCGGCGCCTGGCACAAAGACGGCATCATTCAGAAAGCAATGAGGGAAATCAAAAAGCATTTTCCAGATATGGTTGTGGTCGCCGATCTCTGCCTTTGCGAGTACACCGACCACGGACACTGCGGATTGATAGCAGACGGAAAAGTACTCAACGACCCGACCTTGCAGCTGATCGCCCGTACGGCAGTCGCGCAAGCAGAAGCTGGAGCCGACATCATCGCCCCATCCGACATGATGGATTTGCGCGTTGCAGTGATTAGAAGAGCCCTAGACGCAAGCGGTTTTCATCACATTCCCATCATGTCTTACGCTGCTAAATTTGCTTCTGGGCTCTACGGACCATTCCGCGTTGCCGCCCAATCAGCGCCTCAATTCGGTGATCGCAAGTCCTATCAAATGGACCCTGCCAATGGTCGCGAAGCGCTTAGAGAGATCGAACAAGACATCATGGAAGGCGCCGACATCGTTATGGTCAAGCCGGCTCTGTCCTACTTGGACATTATTGCCAAGGCAAGGCAAATCACCGATCTGCCAATTGCCGCTTATAATGTGTCTGGAGAGTACTCCATGGTAAAAGCAGCAGCTCAAAATGGCTGGATCGATGAACGCCGTGTAGTGCTAGAAACCCTGACAGGGGTTGTCCGCGCGGGTGCAGACCTGATAATCACTTATCACGCACGTGACATCGCGACCTGGTTAAAAGAATGAACCAACCCAAACCGTCTGCTTGCGAATGCTCAGAGGAACCCGCATAGATGAAAACTAGTACCCCGCATCAAATAAGCTTTGCCAACGCTTTTGCGGATCTCTATCTGGACAAGGAAAACGGCGAGTTCGCCCTTGACTTTCGTCGCCAGGAAGTCACTATCTATCTGACAATTATTCAGTATCAAGCACTTGTTTTGCTGATCCAGCAAAGCGTAGAAGACAACGAAGAATTCGTTGAATACTTGAATTGGCAAAAGGATCCGTTGCAGTGCGACGACAGCAAAGTCATCGAAGTCTGTGGCCCCGACCACATAGTCTGCATGTCATGCGCGCCCAACTGCGAAAGAGTCAAACTGACATTCGACCTGGGCATGGCAATTGACCTTTCCTTTGCCGACTTTCAAGGATTGGCTGGTCTCGTCAAAGAAGCGCAAGCCGACCTCGAATGGCGCCGTGAATTGCTGCGCTGGAATATGGCAGACAACGGTCCCGACTTCGCAGCTGGCGGCGGAGACTAAGCAGCAATCGTAGGGGCGATGCCATGCATCGCCCGCTCTAAAAGCGCAAAAGTAATTGCTCCATCCTAAAGCGGAAGCCGGTAACGTCATCCTGCGCAAAGACAGTTGCGTGGCAGGTCTTTGCGCCGGACAACATTACCGGCTTTCCAAAACGAAGTAGCACCCCTTTCTCACTAAGACAGTGAGCCACGGGCTTGACGAAGTTTTTTAATTTCCTCGACTAGCTCACAAGCATCCCAGTACGCGAATGACAGATTGAAGGGTGGCTCATGATGCCGCTTTGTGCTTGCAGAATATGGATGCGCGCTTTGTTCTTTCATGCATCTGGGAATCAACCAATCAGGATCAAACCCAGCCCACTCCCACATGAACATGTTCCACACGCAAACAGGATTTACCTCTTTGTCATAAATGTGAACCAGCTCAGGAATCGTAAATCTAGTTTCCGCCAGGCTCCTGGCAATGTCCTTCACTTCTTCGTTAGTCTGCTCGGTGTCTAGAAATAGACTGGAAAACAAGTCCCAAACCCAGGCGCGCTCAGGATCAGCGCCATGCTTCTGCGCCGCCTTGCAAATCGAATCTTTCCAACCGTTTTCCATCAGCATTCACCTGATGAACGCTTTCACGCAGCGCTACGGCTTCTCGGCAACGATTACTACATGGTCGGGAGCCAGGCGATAGGGCTTCTTGAAGCCGGCCTCCTCAATCATTTCCTTCAGCTCTGCCTCAGTGAAGACGCAGCCTTCCGTTGTAGCTAGGTACATATTGAGCGCGAACATGATCGGAAAGACAGGGCCGGAGCGATGATCGTTGGCGATCATTTCGGCAACCACCAGACGCCCGTGCGGTTTCATTACTTCAAAACAGCGCTTCAGCAACGCTTTACTTACTTCTTTTCCTTCGGAATGCAAGATGTGTCCTAGGATTACGATGTCGTAAGCTTCATCCTTAAGCTGAGTGTCTCGCCAATTTCCGGAGATGAAAGCATAGCGATCTTGCACGGCGTATTTGTTCGTAAAGTGCTTGGTGACTTTGAGAACAGCGTCAAAATCCAGTGCGTCCACTTTCACTTTCGGACTGGCTTCTGCAAAAGGAATGCTCCAGACAGCGGATCCGGCTGCAAGATCGAGGACTAGCCATTCTGTTTTGATCTTATCGGCCTTGAGAAGAGTGGCTACCTGCTTGGCTGTTGCATAGCTGTTGGGAAAAATCGCTTCCGCCAATTTCGGAAATATTTCCTGAGCGCCAACATCTGTGTTGACCTCCATTACCGGCTTTCCTGTTTTCACTGCATCCGGCAAATTGCGCCACATCTTGCCCAATTCATCTCCCTGCTGGAACCACGGTCCCATAAAGAGCGGACTTTTCGCATTTAAATAAGTGCGAGCTTGCTCCCCGGTTTCCGTTGCCGCAATCGAGTATTTGTAGACGGGCTCACCGGTTTTGGCGAGAAAACCCAGAGCGACCATGGCGTCGAGTAACAGCTGCGTGCCACGCACGTCGAGCTTCAATTCCCGGGCAACTTCTCCAGCTTCTTTCGCTTCTTTATCCAGTGCTTCAAAGATATGGTTCTGTGTCGCCGCTTTCAGAGCTTGTGCCGGCCACATTGCATACATAATTTCGTTGATGTGTGTGGGCGGTATGATCGGTTTCTGTTTCACAAGCGTCATAGAACCTCCTCAAGGCGACCGAAAAGAAGAGTGAGGTAGCCAAACTCAATGTGATTTGCTGCGCCATCATATATGGTGCAAGGCAGAAACACATGGTCTGACTGCTGTGTCTGATCTTACAAGATCAAGGCTCAACTAAAATCCCGCGCAACTTACTTTTAAGCTGACAAGAATGGTGACGTGGGGCTACCGCCCACCTCAGTATCACTTGCCATTACAGTTAGGACCTTTATTTCGTGAAATCGTCTATAATTCCCCGTTACAGATCGTTGGGCGCGGCGCAGGCCGACGAACCTGGTCAGGGGGGAAACCCAGCAGCCATAAGTTGACACCTGCGGGTGTGTCCAGCGGTCTGTTCTTTGTCTATCTTGAATTCAGCCAGTATTAACAACCCAGTCGCCAAGGCGAGAACATGAAGAAAAGCGCGTCAAAAAATCCGAAAGAGCCCAAAGAGTCAGGTCCGTCCACAGAAAACAAAACGCTTTTGGGACAAATCCTTGTGGAGCTTGGTTATATAACCATCTACCAGCTCGACGAAGCGCTTCAAATTCAACGAGACGACGCAGCCAAGGGCAACGACCAGAAAGCTCTGGGGCAGATCTTGCTTGAACTCGGCTATTGCGGTCCCAACCAGCTGATTCGCGGAATTCAAGTGCAGTCCGAATACAGAAAAGTTGCGCCTTCCGAAGACTAGGTCTCGAATCGCTCGGGCGTAGCAGCGCATTGCATGCGCTGTCCGAAAAACAGGCGCATGCAATGCGCCACTACAAGCTTTGGGGCATTATCAAGAGATTCCGGGTAAACCCCAATGACAAGGTTTGCCGGGCCGCTTAATATCTTTTTCCAGGCAAACGTCGTTTTTCTGCTGAACACGCTTAGATAATTTAGAAAGAAGATAAACTTCTAATGGGCTGTCTTTTTATGACTTCTCATAAAAATTCCTCATTGCTCTTACTTCAGCCTGATAGCGTGATTTTGATTTGGGACTAGGCGCAAGAATTACATTTGGTTTTTTGACCGTGATCATGATCATGGTCCTTGCTCACGCCGGTAGTTCTACTTTCAACGACTATAAAAACAGCCGTGACAACGCCTCCTTGAGGGTTGGAGAGGCTGTAAAACAAATCAAGAAAGATCTGGGCGCCATTCTGGAAGCCAATAAGAATTTCGTCTTCCAGATGCTGACGGACCAGAACCTGATGGGCCCGTTTAGCCGCGGAGACAAAGCGGCATTTGCTTCGACTCTCAAAGAAGTAGTTCTCAAAACCGGATTCAGCGGCTTCGTCACGATTATCGATGCCAAAGGGAAAGTCTTTTACAGCACAGACGCTCCCAAGTGGGGCGAATTCAACGCCAGAGCCGCCAGCCCGGGCGTTGACTATGTTTTTAGAAACAACGATCAGTACTTGGGACCGGCATCCTTCACAGGACCAGGCACTGTGGCTTTGTCCAGCATGGAACCTATCCGAATCGGCAATAAGGTGGCCGGCGTTCTGGTAGCCAGCCAGCCGCTCAATGCTGAGTTCTTAACGGGCATGATGACCAAACTTCAGACCCTGGACCCGACGCGCCTTGCAGGCATAGATCTGGCTCTGGTTGCTTGCAATGCCAAGGCGTCAAAACAAGGTCAATTAATCGCAGTCACACCGGGTCTGGGACACAAAGCCACCGGATTTCTCAAGCAATTGGAAGAAAAAGGCTACAAAGCACTGCCTGAAAAAGGTGGACCACTTTCAGCTTTCATAAAGGCCGATGCGGGATTTGAAGACAGTGGGCGACTGTGGAAAGACGTCAAACTCGAAACGGTCAATAAAAACGACAACATCGCCATAATTCTGGCCACCACGCCTGTTCCCAATATGCTGGAAAGAGGAACTTCCGTTATTATTCTGGCAACAGCATCAGGTGCTGTCGCCTTCTTGTTCGCCCTTTTGTTTTCGGCAGGTATCTCCAAAGGCGTTAATGCTCCATTGCGCTTTCTCATTCGCCGCACAAATGAACTGGCCAATCAAAAACAGGTGCTACCGGCTCTGGAAGGACTTTCTGGAGACTGGTTGGAGCTAGGCGAATTGATAGACACTTCAGTTGTTTCAATGCGACAGACAGTCTCCAACCTCAAAACCCAGATCCAGCGCCAGGGTGAAGAGGTGGACTCGCAAAATCGCTCTCTTGAGGCTGCCAATCAGCAAGTCGAAACGCTCAACCGTCAGTATTCCACGCAAGCAAAACAACTCTCGGAAGTTTCCAAACAAATAAATTTCGCCAATCGCCAGGCGGTTATCCTTCAGCACAAGCTCGATTGCATCTTACAAGTTTCAACAGAAGGATTCTTGATCCTCGATCAATACGGCAACGTGATTTCTGCAAACCCTGTTTTCCTGCACTGGATGGGCGTTACTGAAGCGGAGATTGCCGGTCGCCTTTGCTTCGATCTGGTCAAGCGCCCCGGTGAAACACGCAACAGTTCCGCTCACGGTGAGGTTTTCGCTACACACGGTGGCGATCCCAACGCGCTTATCAATCAGTTTTATCCGGAAGGCGTTGTTTTTCACCGCTGGGAAAATAAACAGATTGAAGTGCTGGCGCACTTGCAGCCGATCGTCAGCGACGACAACAATATTCAGGGATATGTAATGGTTTTGCGTGACCGTTCGTTGCGCAGTGAAAACAACCTGTTGAAAGGCGAGATTGTCGCCATGCTCAACGACAATATTCGCGCTCATCTCGTCCACGGTGAAGAGCGCTGGCAAGTAATTTTGTCGAATGCCGCACAATCAATGCATCCATCAGTAGGGCAGACTCTGGCTGAATTGCATGTGCATTACGAGCAATTGCTCGGTGTCGTCGACAGCTTGCTCATGATTTACGGTGGAATCGTGCCACCACCAGCAGTGCAGATGCAGCGCGAGCAGATCATGGTCACGCGCGTGATTGCCGAGTGCCTGGAAGAATCAGCACCTCTGGCGCGAGACAGACAGCTGGCTCTCGACTACAAGAGCGTGCCCGGACTTCCCAACATCACAGGCAACAAGGAAACATTCAAAGCAATTTTGCTGCCGATGCTGGAAAAGATGATCACGATCACGGCCCCGGGTGGGCGAGTGCGCGTGGAAGCACAGTCCAAAGGATCGGAGTTGCGCATCGGCGTATCCAGCTCCGGACCGTCTCTGCCTGAAGAAGAGATCGCCGATGTATTCTCCGGCTTCATTCAGGGCAAGCACTCGGAAGACACCTACAGCTCACGGCTTTCGATGTACCTGGCCCGCAATAACGTTGAGCGAGTGGGCGGCAGAGCATGGGCCGAATCAGGCGCCGGTCGCGGCACCATCGTCTACTTCTCGCTGCCTTTAGGCTAGCTGTAGCGCCTAGCATGCGCCTCAAACTAGTCCCAGGCGCCCTTGCATGCGTCACTACAGAAAAGTCGGCAATGCGCAAATGTACTACTGTTCTTTCTTGATCAATTGAACGCTCTGCCAGATGTCACCGGGATTTGCAGGCGGTGGCTCAATTGATTTGATACGCGCCTCGAGCATCTCGGCTTCTTCTTTGCGCTCCATTTTCTGAAAGAGCATAAGCAAGTTTTTCAGTGGTGTGAGCAGCTCTTCTGAGTTATCCCCGTAAGTCTTTTCTTTAATAGCTATTGCCTTCAAGTACAGAGGCTCAGCCTTGTCGAATTGGGCGCGAGCGCTGTGCACAGCAGCCAGATTCTGGAAGCACGGGGCTGTCTCGAAGTGTTCTTCGCCAAACAGTTGAATCTTCAAGTCGAGCGACTTCTGATATGCCTCTTCGGCCAGACCGAACTTACCTTGAGCGTGATAGACCGCTCCCAGGTTGTTGAGGCTCTTGCCCAGCTTCGCTTTCAAATCCTCATCATTCTTATATGCAGGTTCGCTGCAGACCTTTTCAAGAATGGCGACCGCATCCTTGAACTTCAACTCCGCAGGCACGAGCTTGCGACGCCCGAAGGCGGCATGCCCTTGTTCGCTCACCGACAACCAATCTGCCAGCTCCTTTTCCAAATCGAGTTCTGTTGCCGTCGAGGTTTCCTCAGCCATTTGCCTGCTCCATTTCCATGTCGGTACATGCCAGTATGGGCAACCGATAAAATCGGCGCCAGGCTCAACAGTATAGATCTCCTTGCATACCATACGTCCATATGGTACACTTCGTTTTAGAAATTGAGAAATTGAAATCACAAGGGTTTAAGGACCCGAGGGGCACTCCTGGGAAGGATTGGTCTGTTGGTTTACGTTCGAGAAATTACAGCTACATCCATTCTGACCGCACAGAAAGTGGGGTCGCTGTCTGCCGGGTACGATTACACACTCAATCCTTATGCGGGCTGCGCTTTCGCTTGCTCCTACTGTTACGTTCCAAAATTCCCAAATGCCCGACACACTCTTTCCGAATGGGGCGATTGGGTGGAGGTAAAAACCAACGCCAGAGAACTGATCCGAAAAGATAGAACAAAGGTTTTTGGCAGCCGAATATTTTTCGGGTCGGCCACCGATCCGTATCAATATGCTGAGCTGAAATACGGAATTACCAGAGCGTGTCTGGAGGAATTACTCAACTACCCACCGAAAAGACTGACGATTCATACGCGCAGCCATCTGATGATGCGCGACATCGATTTGATTTCCAAATTTGGAAATCGGGTCTCTGTTGGAGTCAGCATCACGACCGACAGTGATGAAATCTCTCGCGAGTTTGAGCCGCAGGCCCCCTCGATCAGTCGCCGACTAGAGCTTATTAGATCGCTAAGCGGCGCTGGAATTGAAGTTTTTGCTTCTCTAGCGCCGCTCCTTCCCAACAATCCAGAGCGCCTGATCGAATTGCTCTCGCCTTATGTCAAACGCGTATGGATAGACGAAGCTCGCTGGCCCGAGGTCAATCGGAGTCCAGAACTGCTCACCAAATATGCAGATTTTTTTCAGCCCGTCACTTACCTCATGAACATGAAACAGTTAGCCAATGCTTTCCCTCAACCGCGTTCCTCGAATAGGGCTATTGCGGCGCCGCCAGCCTCCCGCACACACACACCTGGCGGCTCCGCGATCGGTCCTTGTCCGAGATCTGCGACTCAGCTCAAGCTGCCAATCTCGGCGTGACGGCTGCCACTCGCGGTCTGAAGCCTCCCACTCGAGACCGCTCTCCCAACGGAAGCACAAACGCCTCAGATCATTACCAATACTTAATTTGCCCGAGCCGGACGAATCATCCGAAAGGCTTAGCTAGTAAGCCTTTTCAATAACCAAAAGATTGAGAGCAGGCGTTTTCCCTGCGTTTCTTTTCCGAGTCACCTGGGCACAAATCTATTAGTGCCGTAATCCACAAATTCAATTCGAGACTCACGCTCTGTCAAACGACAGGTGCAGGTGGAGTATTGCGGCTGTGATTTTGTCAAAAAAGTGCTTTGATGAGACGCAGAAGGGTACCACCGAGTTCGGTGCAGAACTACCCTGATATCTTTTTTGGTGTTCACAGCCTTGCTCCATTGAGTCAGTCACCGTCCGGCTTTCAGCCGGTTCTAGATTTGCGCGTTCGTCTTTCTAAGTCTGAAAAAGTCAATTTGGTTCAGTGCTATGTCATGTTGGATATGCTTCAGCAGCTATCCACAACTGTGAAAACCCCGCTTATACTTACCTAAGCCCCCAGAGTTTGAGCTATGAAATCCAGATTTAAATCATTTACCAAAAGAAGAAACCGACGGTCGGGACAAGGGATCGTAGAGTATGCGTCGATGCTCGCCTTCGTAGCGGTGTTGGCTGCGTTAGTGTTTGCATTCGCTCCGGGCAAATTATCGCCTGCAGTTTCCGCAGCATTCTCCGTGGTCATCAGCCAACTTAACAACCTTGCGGCAGCCGCAACTTCTGCTTCCTGACAATACGCTTTCCAGCCACTTCTCGTCTCGCATCTGCGCAGGGATGAGATAAACTACTGGTCCCCTCCAGGGTTTTTGCCGTGGCGAAAAATTTCGACGACTCTCAAAAGTGGGAGTTCTGGATCGATCGTGGTGGCACGTTCACCGATGTAATTGGTCGATCAAAAAATCAACCAAACCACCTGCACGTTACAAAACTGCTTTCCGAATCGCCCGGACAGTATGCCGATGCCACCCTTGAAGGCATGAAGCGCATCATTTCCGGCGCCACCGGAGAATCAACCGGCAACCTCTTGCTGGGCGACAAAATAGATATCGCGCGAATGGGCACCACAATTGGCACCAATGCGCTCCTGCAAAGGCGGGGCGACCGCTGCGCTCTCATAACCAATCGCGGCTTCAAAGACGCGCTTAGAATCGGCTATCAAAACAGGCCAGACATTTTTGCCCTGGCGATTAAATTGCCGGAAATGCTTTTTGAAACGGCGGTAGAACTAAAAGGGCGATTTGATGCCGGCGGCAATGAGATCGAATCATTAGATCTTGTCGATGCCGAAAACCAGTTGAAAGCCTTGCTGGCATCAGGCATTAAATCCATCGCCATCGTTTTCATGCACTCGTACCGTTTTGACAGCCACGAAGCAAAAATCAAAGAGCTGGCACTGCGCCTTGGATTCGAACAAGTTTCCGCTTCCTCAGAAGTCAGTCCTCTGATTCGTTTCGTCAGCCGCGGTGATACGGCTGTCGTAGATGCTTACTTGACCCCTCTTCTAAATCGTTATTTGAAAACAATCACAAGCCAATTGCCTGGCTCTCGTTTGTATTTCATGCAATCAAACGGCGGGCTGACACCAGCCATGAAATTTCGAGGACGCGACTGCCTGCTTTCAGGTCCGGCAGGCGGAGTAGTTGCAGCCGCACGTTCATCAGCGTTAGCGGGATACAACCACGTCATCGGCTTTGACATGGGCGGCACCTCCACCGACGTTTGCCATTACGACGGGCTATTTGAGCGCACATCAGAAACCGACATTCAAGGCGTCAAAATCCGCACGCCGATGATGGCAGTGCATACAGTGGCTGCCGGTGGCGGCTCGATCCTTACTTTCGATGGAGAGCGCTGCCGTGTCGGTCCTCAATCCGCCGGCGCAAATCCAGGCCCTGTCTGCTATCGACGCGGAGGTCCACTAGCTGTCACGGATGCCAATTTGCTCTTGGGTCGCATTCAGCCAAAATTCTTCCCCGCAATTTTCGGCATCAATTACGATCAACCGCTCGACAAAGAAGCGGTAAACAAAAGTTTTGCCGCCCTTACAAAAGAAATCGCCAGCGCAGGATTAGCTTCGGAAGGCGCTTTATCCTCAGCCGAACATGTTGCCGAAGGTTATTTGAAAATCGCTGTCGAAATAATGGCCAGCGCAGTGCGCAAGATTTCGACCGAAAAAGGTCACGACCTGGAAGGTTCTGCACTCTGCGCTTTTGGCGGAGCCGGCGGCCAACACGCCTGCCAAATTGCCGACGAGTTGAATATCAAAACCGTCCTGCTGCACCCACTGGCCGGCGTACTTTCAGCTTTCGGTATCGGCATTGCCGACACGGTTGAGATCGCTCAGTCAGCTGTGGAGGAAGAATTTAATTCCACAACGCTTGCCCAGATTGAGAAAACAAAACTAGAACTGGCAGCCAAAGCCACAGAGACTCTTGCCGCGCACGGCTTGAAATCGGAAAACCTCGAAACCACCTACGGAGTACACCTGCGCTATCGAGGCACCGATGCCGCGATTTTCGTCCCCCTCAAAACTGAGATGGAGACGAGAAAAACATTCGAGACCTTGCATCACAAACGATACGGATTCATCACCGACAAACCAATCGTCGTCGAAAGCATTTCTGCCGAAGTAATTGCCAGAGGCGAAAGCGCTGAATGCGGCTCGCATCGAGAGTCAAAAAATGACGGCGCTGCAATTAAGACTGCCCAACCCGCTGCAGTCGACTGCGTGCCGCTTTTTTGCGGCGGCAAATGGCTTGAAGCAAAAGTATTTGATCGCAGCCAACTGACTCAAGGCGCCGACATCCAAGGACCGGCGATTATTGCAGAGGAAACGGCAACCACGGTTGTAGACCCTGGTTGGTCGGCACGAGTGGACGAACGTGGATTTTTGATACTTGAAAAAACACAGCTAGCGGCGGTCGGCGCAACTCCAGACGGCGGTGCGACAGCAAAAGCAGATCCAATCAAGCTCGAGCTGTTTAGCAATCGACTCATGTCTATCGCCGAAGAGATGGGCATTGTCCTGCAAAACACCAGCCACTCCGTCAACATCAAAGAACGCCTGGACTTTTCCTGCGCCATCTTCGACCGGCATGGCAGGTTGATTGCTAACGCCCCTCATATTCCGGTGCACCTTGGCTCAATGAGCGAAAGCGTGCAGTCTTTAATGAAGGAAAAGGGAGACGTTCTTGCACCCGGCGATACATTCATTATCAACAACCCCTATCTCGGCGGCACGCACCTGCCCGACATTACGGCGATATCTCCCGTATTTGCCAAAACAAGCAACGGCAGCTTCTCTTCGCCCGATTTCTACGTCGCCTCCAGAGGCCATCATGCAGACATCGGCGGAATTACCCCGGGCTCGATGCCGCCTGCGAGCAAACACATCGATGAAGAAGGCGTGGTTTTCAGTCATTTTCACCTGGCCAAAGAAGGGCAGCTCAATGAAGAGGCGGTGCGTAAAGAGCTGCTTGGCGCCAAATTTCCCGCCCGCAATCCCGCGCAAAACATTGCCGATCTGACCGCGCAAATTGCCGCCAATCGCTGCGGCGCCGATGCGCTGGTCAAGCTCTGCAGTCGCTATGGACTTTCTGTTGTTGAGTCTTATATGCAATTCGTGCGCGACAATGCTGCTTCGTCAGTGCGCAAAGCACTAGTAAAAATCAGCGAAGGCGAATTTGTCGGTGAACTCGACGATGGTGCGAAAATTGTTGTAAAAGTAAAAGTCGATCGAAAGAATGAAAAGGTTTCAGTAAGTTTTTCCGGTTCGTCTGCTCAACACCCGGGCAACATGAATGCACCGCTCGCCATCAGCAAAGCCGCGCTACTGTATGTTTTCCGCACCATAGTCAACGACAACATCCCACTCAATGACGGCTGCCTGGAGCCCGTTGAATTCGAGATTCCCGACGCCTGCATCCTCAATCCAAAATCGCCGGCCGCTGTGGTGGCGGGCAATGTGGAAACATCACAGATACTTGTAGATGCGCTGTACGGAGCCATGGACTTGATGGCCGCAGCACAGGGGACAATGAACAATCTCACTTTCGGCAACGACGAATTGCAATACTACGAAACCATATGCGGTGGCGCCGGAGCGGGTGCCGACTATGAAGGAAGCAGCGCCGTCCATACCCACATGACCAATTCGCGGCTCACCGACCCGGAAGTATTGGAACTCCGATATCCTGTCC
>PNLN01000269.1 GCA_013823055.1 Cyanobacteria bacterium DS2.3.42 | reverse complement strand
ACCGCCCGATGAATCTTATTACTGTGTCGCACACGATATCAGCGACCGCAAAGAGCTAGACCAAATGAAAGCCGACTTTGTCAACATGGTCAGCCACGACTTGAGAACGCCGCTCACGGGCATGCGCGCTTTTCTAGATTCGCTTGCAGCCGGAGTTTATGGTGAGCTGAACAAGAAAGGTGTCAACGCGTCTGTCCGCATCCAGTCGAGCCTGACGCGCCTTGTCAACCTGGTCAATGATTTGCTTGACGTCGAAAAGATGGAAGCCGGGCGCATGGAAATGCGTTTTGGAACATACAGCCTCAAGTATTTGGTCGATGCATCGCTTGATATGGTGCGGGGATTTGCCGACGAGCAAAAGGTAACAATTGAGATTGGGGAGATTGTTGAAGCGGATGTACTGGTAGATCTCGACAGGATGGTTCAGGTTTTGCAGAACCTGCTTGCCAACGCCATAAAATTCTCGCCCAGGGGCGAGGTGGTGACTATTTCATCGTCAGTAGAGCCGGGCTTTGTAAAAGTGAACGTAACCGACTGCGGCGCAGGCATCGCCGAATCCGACCTCGCTCAAATATTCGATAGATTCCGCCAGGTGGCGCCCAGCAAGACCGGAGTCAAGGGTGGAACTGGGCTGGGGCTGGCAATCTGCAAGGCAATTTTGGAGCAGCACAATGGTACTGTCGGGGTAGAAAGTCAAGTAGGAAAAGGCAGTACTTTTTGGTTTCGCATCCCAGGTGCACAGAAACCTGAAAAAACCGCGTAGAATCTAAATATTGTTTTCTGGCCAGCACTCCGATAAAAACTGGAATCTATGTCGAAAGTTTTGCTCGTTGAAGATGATCTCGTCACCTGTGACATGGTTAGAGACTGGCTTGAGCATGAGCTCTACACAGTCGAAGAAGCTCACACCGGCGAAGAAGCTCTTGATTTGATGAAACTTTATCAGTACGACATTGTCGTGCTGGACTGGGGCTTGCCCGGCAAAAGCGGTGTGGAAATATTGTCACGTTTTCGCTCCGACGGTGGCACAACGCCAGTTTTGATCCTGACGGGAAAACGCTCGGTCGGGGAGAAAGAAGAAGGGCTGGACGCGGGCGCCGACGACTATCTGACAAAACCTTTCGACATGCGCGAGCTGTCGGCACGCTTACGCGCACTATTGCGCCGTTCGCACTCGCCGAGGGCATCTGTTCTTGCGGTTCGCAATATCACTTTAGATCCAGCCACCTGCCAAGTGACCAGAGACGGCGAAGAATTAAAATTGCTGCCCACGGAATATGCTCTGCTCGAATTTTTCATGCGCCACCCCGATCGGGTATTCAGCACCGACGATATTCTCAATCATGTCTGGAAATCCGACTCGGAAGCAACAGCGACAGCCGTGAGAACTTACATCACCAGGCTGCGCAAAAAACTCGACGTCGAAGAAAAGGCATCGATCATCAAAACCGTGCATGGCATCGGCTACAAGCTCGAGTCACGCGAAGAATAACCGTATGGGCGACGCCATGCGTCGCCCTGTTTTTTCTCGGACCTAACGAAACCAGCAAACTAGCAAAACATAATTGCGGCGCCGGTTTCGATGGAATGCTTCGCAGCAATGTACAAACGCAGCAAGGTAAATGATTCGACGCCGTAGCGCTGCCACTTAAGATCTCCAAGGCCCTGATTGTCTGCGGCATCGTAAACAGACTCGTCTTCAGGATCTGTATCGAGTGGCAATTCGAGAATCAAGGCCAAACGAATACACTCTTCCTTCAATCTTTGCGAGGAGCCGACAAATCCGCCTACGACCAACTCGCCGGTAGGTTCAGGCAGCACATTCGGAAAGTCCTGAGGCACATAAAACCCTTCTGCATCACTGTGCACGATCAGGTGGTCGAAAGTTCGGCCTTCAGCATTGCTTTCCACAGCATCGTAATACCTCTGAAGGATTGGATCATCCGCCGGCTCCGCACCACCAACGCCACCAGGCTCCGGTACTATCCCGTCCAAATCAAGATAAGCCGCCACTCTTCTAAGATAATGCAGTCCCGCATATCCATACATGCCGAAAGAAACAACTTCGCATATTTCGGGCTCGTCATGAGGCTTCAATCCGTTTGCGACCAAGAATTCGCTTAGTCTCTCAAACTCAGCATTCAGCTGTTCATCAACCCCACCATTCTCTACCTGATAGGCAACCAATCCAACTTCAACAGCCAGTCCCATAGTGTCTTCCTCTTAAACCTGGTTGGTATTTTAGAACATTTATGATGCGCCTTTATATTCTCTGGCAAGTGCCATTGAGGCGGCTTCCTGCTTTTGCGATTCCTTCATACGACCCAGGCGCGATAGTACAAAACCATGCAGTCGCAGTTCGTTTATAAGATTCGGGTCCTTTGGACCAAGAGAGCTCCGAGTCCAGAGGATGGCGCGCCTGCAGATGGGTTCTGCCTTAGCGTACTGATTGAAGGCGACATACATTTGTGCAAAAGCGACTAATTCCGGACCAGAAGTGCTTAGGCCTTGCTGCTGTTTGCGGTCGAGTTCGTAAATCTTCGACAAGAAGAGCCCTTCAGCTTCCTGGAAAAGTCTCTTGCTTTCAGCTTTTCTATGCATGTGGAATTCGACGATTGCCAATTGAGCCTTAGCAGATGCCGCAGTAAGCGAAAATCGGTTCGGACTCTGATTCATGAGTAAGACTGCGGTTTCAAACGCTCTTTGCGCGCCAATCCAGTCACCTACAGACTTTCGGCAAGTTCCAACCAGTGCAAGCGTTTTCCAATAGAGCAACTTTCCCTTCTCACTCTTATCTTTTTTAGCGATAGAAAGGGCTCTGTTCGCGAAAGTCAAAGCTTCTTGATTCATTCCTAATGCCGCGTAAGTATTGGAGAGTACAGCCAGCTCTCTTAAAATCTCTGGATGCTTCTCACCAAATGCAGTATCAATCAAACGAATTGAATGCTGTATTGCCGAAATTCTCTTGAATCCCAACACACGGACGAAATATGAGTTGGAAAGCGCATCAACACAAGAAAAGAAATCTTCATTGCCTTTTCCATCAGTCTTCAAACCTGGAATGATCTTCAGCAGTTCATTGAAATACGGCTCAGCCGCATCGAACTTCTGCTGGCATACCATCGAGTTTGCAAGCCGAGCCATCACTTCACCTCGCTCGACCTCCGTGGCATGGGGAGACTTGGCTAGACTGAGCGACTTGGCATACGCTTGCTCTGCTTGCGCAAAATTGCCGAACACTTCTTGTTTGCTCCCTTCGTCCTTAAAGTGCTTCCATCCCTCACGATCACCGGCTGCGAAGACAGGGGGAGGTGCAACAAGTACTGGAAGCAATGCAACAAGCGGTGTAAGCAATACCATCGAGACACTCATAAGTGAGTCTGACAAAAGCAGCGTGACAAGCAACCCTGCGCCTGGTTTTAAAGATTTTTTACACCGGTTCATTTAGTTCAGATTTTCTCTATCGACACTTTTATTAGAATAGATCCAGTGCGCAGAGATGATGATAAATACTATCTTTCACCTGGGGACTCCAGGACGGATACCGCTTGGCCATCTCGCCCCATGCGGCCATTAACATCTGAGACGCCGTCTTTCCTTCCGGCACTTGCATGACGTCCTGAAAGGAAGTGCCCTGCTGACGCATCTTCTGCGCTTTGCTGAAAAACATCGCCTGATTGTCGATGGCGCTTATGACCTGGGCCTTAAAGCCCTCCAACCCGCCAGGCGCAGGCTCGGCAACAATTTTGGCTCGCTGCGCTGCGATGGCGGCGTAATAAACGGAATAAGCGTTAGCAAATCCACTGGAGCCATTCAGAGCAGAAAGCATGACCATCTTTGCCTGCAATGCTTTCAGGATCAAACTATAAACATGATTGATAAACTTCTTGTCGCCCGCTGGAATACCAGTCAGATCGGCAGGAAGGGCTGTAAGAGCGCATGGATACTGGTAGCCGCTCGGTGGCGAAATATTGCTTGGATACCAATTCTCATACGTTTGCGCTTGCGCACCGTATGCGGTGCAAAGCATAGAAGCAAGTGCAAGCGAATTTGCAAATGAGAAAAATGCGATTCTGGATCTTGCTTTCATAGTTTGACCGCTCATAGAAGATTCATTCTTTATTTTCCACAAGGTACAGATTTCTAATACCAGCTCTCCAGACCGGGTTCGAGAGTATATCCGTACTATCGCTAAATTGCTCCACGCTCCCGATCAACGGTTGTTTGAGGAGTTTTTTGAGCCGCGGATCTGCCGTTGGAGACCCGTCGATTTTGTCGCAGATAGCCTTCGAGAAGTCGCCCATGCTAATGACAGAAAACGGCCGCCCGTGGAATTCTCGAACCTGCTCAGGTATTTTATCTGTAATCTTCAACTTGTTGTGTTTCGACGCTACGTGCTCGTAAGCCGGAACTAAGTGGCGCTGCCGCTCGTGCCAGTCCGAAGCGGACAATACGGATTGAAAATTTGGTTCTAATACCTTCGCCGCCGATAGATGTTTGAACGCCGTGCCGAACCACTTGGGATAAGGCGCGTAAACTTTCTCCATCAAAAAACACAAATTGATTAAATCACGCACAAGGCGCGCGGCAATGATTCCACTGCCGATATCATCACCAACAAAACCAGCTCGTCCCATCAGATGCTCTTCTTGCTCAATGCGCGCCCAACCGCAAGCAAGCAGATACAACCAGACATCTTCCGGATAATACAAAAATTGACTGCGCGTTTTTTCCAGACCAATATCATCGTGAAATACTTTGCCGCCGGTGATGGTGCGCAGCTTTTGCTGCGGCAAAGTTAGCCAGTCAATTGCATCGACAGGACACGTGATATCAATTCCAAAATAGTCATCGAAAAATCGCGCAATGGACATGATCTCAACGCGATGGTTGATCGGACCGGTTTCACTACGATCGAGCAGTTGTACTCCATGCTCTTCCGCATTGGGTGCAGTGAAGCTGGTAGGATATCCGCGAAATTCGCGCGGCAGTTCCTCGCTCAACCTTTGCGAAACAACTGTCTTGTACGTTGAAACATCATCAGGTTTTAGAAACATCATCAGGCGCGGTCCCCAGTGATGATCGCTGGACATTTCAGTGTCGAATCCAAGCACCTCAGATCCGCTGCCAATCAATGCTGCAGCGTATGACAAATCACCAAAATGTTTGCGCAAGATTGGCTCAACAGCTTCTCGATAGAAAGCCTCGCAAAGCTGCAAGCCGGGAATGAATTCTGGATTTGAAATATTCATGGTTATTGATAATACCATTCTTATCAAAAACCGCTCACGCTAACAGTAAGAGAAACCACATCTTGTGTCGTGGCGTGTGTATTCCGGTGAAAGCGAATAGCAAAGAAATGCGGTTGGAAGTTTACCGTGCACGACTTGCGCAGAACTTTTTTGACCAACGCCGGAATGCTTGAGATGCAGCACTATGCCCTCAAGAAATTGGCTAACCACGTTTCGCGGCGGGACGTGACTAGCAGCTACATCGTCGCGAATGTTGAGCGACTGCGGGTGTACAGGCAGAATTTCCGCACACTTCCTCAAGTTGATGGACTCAAGTGGCTTCACATTCCGGAAATTTCAACGAGTCCTTCGCCAGCATTCAAGAGTTCAAGAGCCATCGGAAAGACTTGCTGCAAAATTGTTCGCAGATACTGATTTGAAGTGTTGCCGCACGGCAGCCAAAGGATCTAAGGAGGGGATCCCTTTTGATGGTAGAGTTCGACAAAATCGATGTCCTTTGTCATTATGACAGCGCCAGCTTTTCTAGCAGCTTGAAAAATTGCTGTATCTGCCGAAGTGCGAAGTCCCAAATCGCTCAATGCATGAACTTCAACACTAAAGGTTTCTTGCATCCACGGCGCCAATGCAGGCGCCAGCTGCGCATCAAGCCAGATTATCATGCAGCTATTACAGGATGATCCAATTTTTGGGAGGCATATCTCAGTGCAGCCTTAAGATCTTCCATTTCAAGATCTGGCATCTCATCCAAAATTTCTTGAGCACTCAGACCATTCGCAAACAAATCAAGAATGTCAGTGACCCTGATTCGCATGCCGCGAATGCACGGGCGTCCTCCACAGACTTCTGAATTGATCGTGATGCGTTTTTCTGTCTCAGACATTTCCCTTTCCTTCCGGCTCACAGAGACCATTACAGTCTACACCAAGGCGGCAAAACAGTTACCAGGCGGCACTTCCAGTCCTGACACAGTCAGATTTTGCCCGTTGGCGTCGTCCGATCATTTGAAACTCGAAAGAGGGAAACACTCAGAAGCTCGAACACTGTTATCCAGTTGTGCAACTTTCGGAAAACAAATGATAGTTGTGTTGGAACTCTCACAGTTCTGATTCAGCCAGCCTCTTCGACCACATGTAGGAAGGTTTGTACACCTACATAGAATGTTCGTTGGTGTCAGAGCATCAGAAGTGATGCGAGGGGTGTGTCCATTTTGAGAGGGACGGAACACTTCATTCATTTGAAGAAAGTTCAGCACAACTCCAGGCTGCGGCAGGTGCGCGCTTACATCGGTTGAGCGGTCGGCTATGCTAGTATCAAAAGTTAGATGCCGAGGTTATTGTGGTGAACGACGATTCAAATGAAAAGACCTCGGCGCTGCTTAGAAATTGTGCAGTCATTCTGACCACGATTGTCCTTCTAGCGCTAATTTATTGTCTTGGTGAGGCTCTTACTACAGGTTTCGAACACGTCGCGCGAACAGTGTATATTTGGGATCGAGAGCAAACTAGTAAATTTGGGCTGTTTGGCCTGATGATCGGTTATTGCATATGGCTAACGATTATTGTATCCAAGATCGAAAAGTTGGGCGTTTCATGGACTGATGCTAGCAATTCACATGTTAAGGATGCACAAAAGTGCGTAGTTCTAATTGCGCTTATCTCTGGCTTACTTCTCTACACTTCTTGTTTCAGTCCGATTTCAGTGGCTGGGTTAGCTATTGTAATTTTGTTCTTCGGCTTAAGAGCAGTATTTTGTCTCAATCTATTCCGTCTAAAACCGGGCTTTAGTCTCTTTGCCAAAACCTTGCTCTATTCGATGGCAATGTTGAGCATCATATGGATGGTTTTCGCTCATTAGTCAAGCTGATTTATTGAGTCCAAGCCTAATGCAATCGCCAAATTGTTGAAACGGCTTGGTCTGAAGGGTAGCTTCGTACGGTCACGAAGAAGCTGCAGTCGGAAACCAGCGGCGGCGATGCCGCGCTTGTTGAAGAGATTCTGATGGACATGTATCTGTCGTTTCTAGAGAAAAGCGACCTCTTCAAATCAGGGGAATTAGTGCTGGAGCAATCGAAAGCAGTTTCCCAAAACGCCACCCCTGACGGGTTTTCAATCCGCCAGCTTGACGACCTTAATTCGCCATGGTAAATTGATTTTATGGAAACGGACCGACCGTCATATTCGCTGGAAGACCTGTCGGCCAAGACCGGATTCGAAGTTCGAGTTATTAGGAGTTTCATAGAGCAGGGTCTGTTGCGTGGCCCGAGTTCTCTTGGTAGATATGCGCGTTATTCTGATTGGCATTTGGTAAGACTTCTTGCCATAAAAGCATTGAAAGAACGGCGGGGATTCAAGCACAGCGACATCAGGCAAACACTGCTGTGCATGAGCGAATCTGAAATACAGGCGTTGGCGGAAACTGCTTCGAGTGGTTCCGGTAGTAAGCGCTCATCAGCGTTGGACTACATACGTTCGCTCAATCAACAAACATTTGAAACGCAGAAGGTAGATGAGGTTGCCCATCAAGCCAATCTGCTGTTTCAGAGTCCAAGTCCGCAGGAATCACCAGAAATTGAACAGAGTGTGAGCAAGCAGCAAGCGGCTCAGCCAAGCGAAAGGCAGCTACCTGCAAGCGAAACCTGGCATCGGTTTCAAATCACACCAGATGTTGAACTATCAGTTCGAGGAATTCAATCGGAAAAGCAGATGGCGCGCATGAAAATCGTCGCCAATAGTTTGCGAGAATTCCTCATCGGAGGACAGAATGAGTGATGAGCTGGGAATCTCGATTATTGCAGAATTTGACAGAGAGCTGATCTGGGAAAGAGGGCGCTCCGTTCGCTATCTCGAAATCGACGTAGCAGCGCCTTTCGTAAGAGAAGCCGAGCGGCGAGAAAAGCCACCGCTCAACATCGCGTTAGTAATCGATGCGTCAGGATCAATGGCGGGAGAGCCGCTTCAATGCGCAAAAAAAGCCGCGGCAGGCGTAGTGAATGCATTGTCACCCAACAGCAAGATCTCGCTGGTGTCATTCTCCACCGATGTAATCACACACTTTGAAGGCGTCTCACTAGACGATAACCAGCGAAGACTAGCGCTAACTGCTCTGGACGAACTTGCCCCGCGCAACCACACCAATCTTGGTGCTGGATGGATGAAAGGAGCAGAGTGCCTCGCTCGTGTGATGGAACACCATTCAAACATGCACAACCATGTCATTCTTCTTTCCGATGGTCATGCCAACTTCGGTGTCATTGACCCTGAAATTCTCGGACACCATGCGGAACAGTTGCGCACCAGAGGAATTGCCACATCAACAGTAGGAATAGGCGACCAGTACTCGTCGGAACAATTGCAGGCACTCGCAGACAACGGCGGCGGCATGCTTCATGACGCTCAATTTCCACATGAAATTATTGAAGTCGTGCTCGGGGAATTGCACACCGTTCAGGACACAATTTTCGAAGATATCTCTGTTGAGCTCTCATTTCCCAGCAGTGTCAAAGTGGAGAATCTGAGCGCATTCCCAACGACATTGAGCAGTTCAAGCGCACTTACACACCTGGGAATGTTGGCGCCACAACGCAATCGCAATGTGATTTTCCGTGTGACTATGCCCGATGGACGACCCGGTGGCATCATGAGCTTTGATGCGAGTTGCTCATGGATAAGGACTGGAAGCCTGGAGCGCGTACAAGGAAAAGAACTGACCAAAGCCCTCACCTTTGTCAACGAGAACAAAAACTCCGGGCAACCGCGCAAAGAAGAACTCAGTCTTCGTGTCGCAAAATGCTGGCAAGCTGGAATAGTGCGCCAATGTGTCGCATTGAATAAACGCTCCGACCTGAAAGAATTAGCGCGCTACTTAGACCATGAACTCAAGTACTTCACAAGGTACTGTCAGGGATTGAGAAGCACTGAGCATCTTGTCGCCGAATTGCAAGGAATGCGCGAACGAGCAAACCGTAGATGGGACGAGCGCAGCCTCAAGCACATGGACCATTCGAGCTACATGACTCAGCAGAGCCACCAGGACTACAGAAGTCTGCCGCGCGGAAGCTGGCTCGATTCGCTCGGAAGCTGATTGGACTAGCCGGGAAGCTGATTGTTTCACGCGCAAACTGAGTGTTTCACACTGAAGCTG
The DNA here is from genome assembly GCA_013823055.1 of Cyanobacteria bacterium DS2.3.42. Lineage (GTDB taxonomy): Bacteria > Cyanobacteriota > Vampirovibrionia > Obscuribacterales > Obscuribacteraceae > QKMZ01. The sequence continues at coordinate 19,026 of PNLN01000269.1, read as the reverse complement.
ATTGTTTCGTGTGGAAGCTGATAAGCTTTACGAAGCATTCTCCACTAAGTTGGAAACCCATTGAGTCGATTCCGTCTGACTGCAAAATATCCGGACAAGCGTGCCTTCATAACCGGAGCCGGCAGCGGTCTCGGCCTTGCCTTTGCTCGCGCGCTTGCCGGGGACGGCTGGACACTTGGAATTACGGATATAAACCAGCAGCGACTTGAGGAAGCGATTGAGGCTGTGAAAGCGAGCGGTGGTAATCCAAGCGGTTACAAGTTCGACGTTGGCAATTACGACGAGTTCGAACTTGCAGTCAAGCAGTTTGGTGAAACATATGGCGGTATCGATATCGGTATCAATAATGCTGGTATCGGATGCGGTGGTCTTTTCGAAGAAGTTTCAATTGAAAATTTTCGCAAGACCATCGAAACAGATCTCATGGGTGTCGCAAATGGATGCCATCTGTTTGTCCCATTGATGCGCCAAAAAGGGCACGGTCATATTCTTAATGTGGCAAGCGCTGCGGCCTTTGTGACGGCGCCGAGAATGTCGGCCTACAGTACGGCTAAAGCCGGAGTTGTCGCGCTGAGCGAATGCCTTCGCAGCGAGTTGTCCGACGCCAATATCATCGTTTCTGTCCTGTGCCCTACCTATTTTCGCACCAACATTGGTAAAGACACAATTGGATCGCAAAACGAGAGAAAGTATTCAGAAATACTTGCCGACAGCTCGCCGATTTCAGCGGATGAAGTGGCTCAGGTGGCACTAAAGAGCATGGCTGAAGAAAAACTGTACATAATCCTCCCCCATGACGCAAGATTTCTCTGGAGGCTCAAGAGATTCATGCCGGAAAGATATTGGCGTCTAATCAAAAAAATTACTGACAAAGAAATTGAACGCCTTGAGGCAAAAATTAGGGCTTAACCCTGACCGACTAGGAACGTTCTAGTGTTCTATCCGCGCTACTTTAGCTTGCTCCACAAGAAGGTGTAGGCGAGTGCTTGCATGAAGCTCACTTGTTCATTGTTTGAGGCGGCTCCATGCCCTCCCTCGATGTTTTCGTAGTACAAAACCTTATGCCCCTGCTCCTTTAGCAAAGCAGCCATTTTGCGGGCGTGACCGGGGTGCACACGGTCATCTCGAGTAGAGGTTGTGATCAAAATGGGAGGATATGTTTTGTCCTTGCGCACGTTTTGATAAGGCGAATACTTCGATATGTAAGCCCACTGGTCACCCTTATCGGGATCTCCGTACTCGTCCATCCAACTGGCGCCGGCGAGTAGATGACTGTATCTACGCATATCCAAAAGAGGCGAGCCGCAATGAACCGCGCCGAACAATTCGGGTCTTTGCGTGAGCATAACCCCCATAAGCAATCCGCCATTCGAACGTCCATCAATGCCGAGATGCTTAGGTGAAGTGACTTTACGAGTCGTCAAATCTTCAGCAACAGCAATGAAGTCATCATAGGCACGTTGGCGATTTTCTTTACGGGCAGCGTTGTGCCAGCTGGGTCCAAATTCGCCGCCACCTCTGATGTTTGCCAGAACATACACACCGCCACGCTCCAACCATGCAGAACCAACAATCGAATCATAGCGAGGCAGAAGTGAGTGTTCAAAACCTCCATAACTGTACAGAAGGGTCGGGTTGCTACCGTCCAGCTTTAGTCCCTTCCGTGCAACCATGAAATACGGCACGCGCGTGCCATCCTTCGACTTCGCATCAAATTGCTGTATTTCCAGCCCGTCTGTTTTGAAAAAAGCGGGCAGTTGCTTCAACAGTTCCAATTTAGGCTGACCGGCAGTACCAAGATAGAGACTCGATGGGGTGAGGAAATTTGTAATGGTGACAAAAACAGCGTCAGACTCATCAGAATCTATGCCGTCAACACTGACACTTCCAAAAGCAGGTACTTCCATCTTAGCGCGTTCCCAAACTCCATTCTTTTGAGAAAGCAAATAGGGACGACTATTTACGTTGTCCAGCTCAGTCAGAATCAGATAGTTTTTGGTATCACCAACGGTATCGAGTGACTTCCTTTCTGTTGGTTCAAACAAAACATCAAACTTTCTTTCGCCCTTGAGGAAAGCTTCAAAATCTTCCGCGAGGAGAGTGCCCGCCTTGTATGTTTTACCTTCGACTGTCCAAGCAGACCGCAACCGCAAGAGAAGATTCTTGCCATATGTAAGCACCACAGCATCAGCAGGTTTATCTATCGAGACCAGCTTACCGTCCCGACGGAGATAAGTATCCTCGGTAAAAAACGTCGGGTGGTTGGTGACCATTTCGTAGGTCTGTCCATGGTCATGAACAACGTATCCGGATGCACCGACGTCTGCTTTCTTGCCTTCAAAGAGAGTTTTCGCTTCTGTAATTGGAGTGCCACGCTTCCATTCCTTGACGATGCGTGGGTAGCCGGAATCAGTCATGGAGCCAGGACCAAAATCGGTTCCCACAAGCAAGCTATTGCGGTCGCGCCAGGCAACGTCGGACTTAGCTTCCGGCAGGATGAAGCCATCTTTGACAAACTCTTTCTTTGTCAAATCGAACTCGCGCACGACGCCGGCATCAGCGCCGCCGCGCGAAAGCTCGACAAGAGCCCGGTCATAGTCATGATATAAAACCTGAACCTGTTTCCAAACCCAGTTTTCTTTCTCACTGGCGGCAAGCTTGTCCAGGTCGAGCACTGTTTCCCATTCAGGCTTTTCCTTCTTGTACTCTTCCAGCGTGGTGCGGCGCCAGAGTCCACGCACGTTTTTGTCGTCTCGCCAATAGTTGTAGTAATACTTTCCATGTTTGCGAACTCCTGGAATACGCTCTTTGGAATCCAGAATGGCTCTTAGTTTTGTCTTTATTGACGTAAAATCAGGTGATGCCTCAAGCACCTTGGTAGAAATCGCATTCTCGCTGCGCACCCAATCGAGAGCCTTTTTTCCCTCGACGTCTTCCAGCCAGGCATATGGATCTTGTGGGTGCTCTAGGTCATTTGAAACTTTCACTTCTTCTTTCACTGCGGCTCCGGGAACTGTGGCTGTTGCATAGGTGCTCGTGCAAAGCATCATCAACAAAACCATAGAGATTTTGATATCGCGTTTTTTCAAACAGGTAAACATCTGAGGCGCTCGTTGGGGCTCTTAATTGTTTCACTTTTTGCTCGCATTGACTACTACCGGTATAGGAAGGTTGCTTTGTCCGGGCAACTCGAAACCCGGTAGTCAATCTGGCCCACTCAACGGGCAGCCAGCACTGGTCTCGCAGCAGAATCCGTAGCGACAATTTCTCTGGCGAGCGGTTGACGCCAGTACGCAATCAGTGACCGCAAAATTTGTATGTAAGCAACAGTCAGTACAACCACAAATACCATTGGGTCAGGCTTGAAAAACTGGAACGCAAAAATCATGAAGTAGCAACTGATTGTCAGCCACAATAATATGGAAATGCCGCCCAAGTTGGGCATCCCAGCCTCTCTAAGCTTCCACAAGCCGAGCATCCCTATTGCTGCACCGGCAAGGTCATAAAACAGCAAATGCGGCTCAATCACAGGCATTGAAAGAAATGAAAGAGTCAATGCCAACAAAAGAAACTGTTGTTTTGGCATCCGCTTCGAGACTTTTAAGGCAACTAAGAATGTAGCCACTCCCACGACACCGGCAGCCGCATAACAAAGGGCTTTAGCAGCGATGCGAAACTCGAACGGCAAATTCAGGATGGAAAGCGCAGGCAGCGATGAATAAATGAACGTCCGGTGCAAAAAGTGCGGATCAAAAAAATAAAGCTCTGCCAACTTCAAACCATGAAGCCATGGTGCCACCATTTCCGGTGTGGAAAGGAGCAAAATGGTAATCCAGAAAGTGACACCCATTAGGAAACCGGGCAACACTCTCCGATTGCGGCAAAACACGATAACCGCAAATAAGCCGGCGACGAGCATGTATTTTGGATTCAAAAAAGTAATCGACAAACACAAACCGGCAAGCACCGATCGATTGCGCTGAGCAAACCAATATCCAAGGCACAGGGGCAAAACACCGAAGATGATTCCTTGCTGCCCGAACTTAATCATCATGAACCAGGGCGCAAAGGAAAAACAAAATAGAAACGCGTCGAGAACTCGAATTTTGAAGGATTTCGCTAATAAAAAAGCAATTGCTACTGTTGCGCAACCGTTCAATATTTGCCAAATAAGCAGAGCGGTTTCAACATTGAAAAAAGCAAGGTAAGAAAAAAGAAAAGCATTTAGCGGCGAGTATTGCCACACCGGATTCGATCCGGTGGGAAGTGTGCTCAATAGCTGATGTGCAATTTCAGGAAATCGACTGTGTATGTAATTTGTAGCGGACAATGACGGATAAAGCAGGGCAACATTTCCAGACAGTGCAATCTTTCCGGCGACATAGCAACTATTAGCAAAATCTGTCGCTTCCACCAGATCTTGTCGCTGAAAATCCACCCAAAGCATCCACCAGATCATGGACGTACAAAGGAGGACAGCAAATGCTCTCAGCGACCAGATTAGCTTGTGGGTCACGCGGGATACCTGGCTACCGAAAGTTGCTGACGGCTACTGACGCGAATAAGTGACACGTCGATGCTCAACCGCACAATAACCTATTAGTAACTTTTAGGCTTTTTTGCCGCTTTTTTGGAAAGCAGTGTTTTGAATGAAGATTAGATGAAGCGCAAGCGCTACTGTCATGTTTGAGTTTCGTTAGTACACCCAAATCTCTTAGAAAACAGGACTTCAATATTCGTCATAAATGACGGTATCCTCAGAGCCCCCAGACTCCGAAAGAACAACCCTTTTCACTTTCTAAATACCAACTCTACCTATTTCGGTTTTCTTATCGCAAAGCCAAATTAGACGCGAGTCGCAATGCCAAGGATAGCAAAACAAATGTAGCGTTCGCCCATCCGCCGGTCGGATAAATGGCGGTACTACAAATCCATAGATTATTGAATCCTGTGACCTTGAGGTCTTTGTCTACAACCCCTTCGTCTCTCTTGCCCATTCGGCAAGTCCCAATATGATGATCGCTGGTATACGGCTCATTCCAGCTTACGTAAGGTGGATGTTCTGTTTTTGCAAAGTCCCAGCGGCTAAATGAATCATTCCAGGTCGAGCCCACGAGACCATAACCGCTTAGAAGTGTCCTGACACTATTCAATGATTCATTGAGAGTCCTTGCATCTTTCTCTGTAAATCGCCAATCGAGTTTGAGTTGAGGATTTCCAAAAATATCCTTGTTGTTCGGATCGGGATCTGCGCTAATTATGCTGCCTGCGTTCGCTTGTTGCTCAATGTCAATTTCGATATCAACTGGTACCTGCCCATCATTCTCCAATCCAAATGAAATAGCGTTGCGGAAGTTGTTTATACCTTTCTTACGGATCAAGTCAGCTGTCGGCACAACAAAAGCCTGGATTCCTACAGTCGGCCTCTCAAGCAGTTTGACGCTCTCAGTATAAAACCTCCGCACCTCCTGCGGTGGCTGATGCTCCCCAGACAAGGAGCACTTCGCAGCTATCTGATATTTGGGATGGCTCATGTAGTACAGCCCCAATCCTTTGTCTTTCAGTTCATTGAGCCCGACGCTATCAGGAATGCAATTGAGAAGAAATCGAGGAATTTCCAATCCACCCATGGCCAACACGTATTGCTTTGCCTTGACCTCTATCAGTTCTTCACCGGCAGAAGATGCGCTTAGTGCGTATCGACATATGAGTGGTCCCGACGTATATTTGGTCTTTCCATCGGACGAAGTAAAATGGTTCATTCCATCGGAACTCCACGTCTTCAATTCGGTTGCCGTGGCGTTTTTGACAAGCGTAAGAAGATCACTTCCGTCATCTTTAAAAAGTTCACTGAATTGCTCAATGAAACCTATTATGGACAGATTGCCTTGCTGCTGAATTATTGCGGTTCGCAGACCTGCAGCCCTAAGGTGTCGAGCATCGAAGACTCCGATTGTTTCTCCCACCTTCCCATTCTTGATCCACCATTCAGGATCATCAAAGCGCCTCCAGCTATCCTTTTCCAAACCCAAGTATTCCATTACAGTCGGATACCACTTCTTAAGATCACGCTCTATATTTACCGGCCATCGCGAAAAGTCATGAGAATCAAGTGGTCGTATCCATCCGCCCCAACAATTGGTGCTTCCTCCGAATCCGCGCGTTCTTGACTTAAGAAAGAAGTCCGGTCTCTGCTTGCCCCATGATGTTTCAGCAAAACTTGCATGGTCGAAGGTCTCTGCAATTGGATCGTGGTATCGGCGTTCCCAGAAGTGCTTGTCTTGCTCCTTTTGATTCTCTATCCCACTATCGATGACAACGATTTTTTTGCCTGAAAGCCGGAGCCGGTCTGCCATCAGAATTCCGACTGCACCTGCACCGACAATACAAATATCATAAACTGTGTTTTCGATCCGCATTCGATCATCTTTGCTGGCACCATTCAAAATCACAGATCAGACCTCGACGCCGGACTTTCTTTGTTTGCCGTTTGGCATCAAATATTTATCCACAAGAGGCAGCATCCATAGGCTTGCGCGAGCCGATTTCATTCTTCTGAGTGTATCCATCGGGTCAAGCAAATGAGTGCGTGGCAAAGGCTGACGCATTGTTTGAAGAACCTCTCCAATTGGATGAGACAAACGCCGCTGCAGCAAAATCAAATCGCCAATAAGTTCGGATCCAGGGGTGAGAAGAGGTCCAAACCCGTATCGCGCTTGTGCCCATCCGTAAATGTAGAGCTGGCGGTGGTGGGGCGCAACTAAGCCCCACTGCGCTTTCACAATAGAGCCTTCGATATCAACGACTCCAGGTTCGAGGAAGGGAATTGAAACATTGAATCCGGTGCCGCAGACAATGAGATCGATCTCTTCTCTGCCACCATCTGTAAATTCAACAAAGTTGCCGTCAAAGCGTTTCACATCCGGATGTGCTTTGATTTTTCCATGCTTCAAATAGTGCAGCAACTCGGTGTTGATAGTTGGGTGGTGCTCGAACAATTTATGATCGGGTTTCATCAGTCCGTATTTGCGATAGTCGCCAACGGAAATCTTTAGCAATGTGCCGAGATAAATCCGTTGCATCCAGACCGGCATCCAGGTGTCCAACAATTCCGCTGTAGGCTTACCGTAGAATGTTTTGGGAAGAAACCAATAACCGCGCCGGAGGCTGAGGTGAGCAGACTTTGCAGTGCGAGCAGATTCTGCAGCGATATCGCATGCGGAATTGCCGCCACCGATCACAAGCACTCGTTTGCCGCGCAATTGAGATGGATCTTTGTAGTCTTTGGAGTGCATCATTTGACCATCGAATTTACCTTCGTAAGAAGGCCAGCGTGGATCCCAATGGTGCCCGTTGCAGATTACCAAACCTTCGTATTGGCGGATTTCGCCATTGCTCAAGCGCAACTCCCAGAGTCCATTATGTGAAGGCTTTGCGTGCTCTACTGTGGTGTTAAAAATGATGTGCTCATCGAGTTTGTAATGAGAAACATATGCATTCAAATACTCGAGCATTTGCGCAGCACTGGGAAAGTCCGGATAGTGATCCGGCATTGGAAAGTCAGGATATTGCGTGGTCTTGCGAGACGAAATTATGTGAGCTGTGTGATAGACACCATGGCGCCAATTTCCGCCGACTCCGCCCTCCGCTTCGAATTGATCGTACGCAATGCCCTTCTTCTTGAGAGCGCGAGCGGCGCTTATGCCGACCGGACCAGCTCCGACAATGGCAATCTTCTCGCTCGTCGCAATGCTCGTCATCAAATGTTCAAACCTTTGTCGTCATACTATTAAGGTTCAAACTTCTATCGCCAATTTCAAGGATCAAACTTTCACCAAATTCAATGCTGCCACCATCTGTTTCAAATAGCTACTCAATTCTGATTCCATTTTCGCAGGATCGGCTTTCGCCACCAGGTCAACTATCTTTGATCCGGTAATGACACCATCGGCTCCGGATGCCATCATCTTCTCTGCATGCGCCGGAGTCGAAATGCCAAAACCAGCTAAAACAGGAAGCGGGGTAGCTTTCTTGATGGAGGCAATCAAAGCAGTCAGACGGCTGTCGCGATCAGCGTTTCGTTCGTCTGTTCCTGTCACTCCCAATCGAGAAACAAGATAAATGAAGCCGCTTGCATGTTCTACGATTTTGGCAAGACGCTCTTCGCGAGTCAAAGGGGAGACGATGAATATTGTGCTAATTCCATTTACAGTCCCGGCAGACAATACTTCATCGGATGACTCTGCTGGTAGGTCTGCAACAAGCACGCCGTCTACGCCGCATTCACCGGCTTTCTCGAAGAACTTTTCGACGCCCATAGCCATTATATGGTTGTAGTAAACCAGCAACCCCATCGGAACATCGGCATCGTACTTTCGAACACGCGCCACAAGTTCCAAAGCTTGTTTTACGGTGAAACCATTCTCGATAACTTTGTGCGCGGCGGCTTGAATAATCGGACCATCGGCTACAGGATCGCTAAATGCAATTCCCAGCTCGAGCGCAGACGCGCCGCTATCAATCATCGTCTTGATGATGCGGAATGAGGTTTCTTCATCCGGCCAACCGAGCACGGTGAAGGGCATGAATGCGCCTTGCTTTGCTTCCTGCAACGACTGGAAACGAGCTTTATATCTGTCTCTACTTTCCATGCTTCATGACCTCGTGCAAATCTTTGTCTCCGCGACCGGATAGGTTAATCACGATGGATTTACCTGCGGCTTCACCCTGTGCAAGTTTTTTCCCTATGAAAAGCGCATGTGAGCTTTCCAATGCCGGGATAATACCTTCTTCTCGACAAAGCTCATGGAAAGCGGAAAGCGCTTCCTCATCCGTAGCACTCTCGTATCTGGCTCTTCCGGTGTCTTTGAGAAACGCGTGCTCCGGTCCAACCGATGGATAATCGAGACCTGCAGAGATGCTGTGGGCTTCCTGAATTTGACCTTCTTCCGTTTGCAAAACAAGGCTCTTCATACCGTGAACACAACCGAACGAACCCAGAGCCAAAACAGCGCCGTGCTTATCGGTATCCAGCCCCTTTCCAGCGGGCTCGACGCCTACTAGTTGGACGGATGTTTTGTCGATAAACTCAGCGAATATGCCGATAGCATTGGAGCCGCCACCGACACAGGCAACCACATAGTCAGGCTGCCGTCCGGTTTTCTCCTGAATCTGCGCGCTGGCTTCTTCGCCGATGATGCGCTGGAAGTGTTTTACCATCGACGGAAAAGGGTGTGGTCCCGCAACTGTTCCGAGTAGATAATGTGTGTTCTCCAGGTTGGCAATCCAGTCTCTCAAAGCCTCATTGATCGCGTCCTTTAGAGTTCTGCTACCTGTCTTGACGGGATGAACAGTAGTGCCGAGCAGCTGCATACGGTAGACATTGGGCTTTTGCCTCTCCATGTCCACCTCGCCCATGTACACTTCAGTCTTCAATCCAAGCAAAGCGCCTGACATTGCACAAGCCACACCATGCTGTCCGGCTCCCGTCTCAGCGATAATGCGCTCTTTGCCCATCATCTTGCTGAGAAGCGCTTGACCAAGAGCATTGTTGGTCTTGTGAGCGCCGCCGTGCAGCAAATCCTCTCTCTTCAAAAAGACTTGTGCGCCCCATTTGTCCGACAGATTTTTTGCGTGATACAGAGGGGTCGGACGACCGGCGTAGTCCGTGAGCAACGAAGCCAGCCGCGTTTTAAACGCGTCTCCGGGAACAATCGTAGCAAATGCCTCTTCCAGCTCTTCTAGAGCCGGCATGAGCGTTTCCGGCACGTATACGCCGCCGTATCTGCCGAATTTCCCTAATGTGCGCATGCCGATACTCCTCCGCAGTCACCTTTGATTGCCCTGCAAAAGTCATTCATCTTATCAATGTCTTTCTTTCCAGGTGCACTTTCTATTGACGATGCAACATCCACGCCGAAAGGCTCCAGCGCAGCTACTACTTCTCCGACATTTTCGGCAGTCAAACCGCCGGCAAAGAAAAACGGCAGCGGGAGGGGCTTCACCGCAATGAGTTGCTGAACAGCGTGTTGATACCATTTTGGATCAAACAAAGACTTAGGGCGATCGAAGAGCATTATTGTAGCGTCACCTTGCCACGTCTCGATAAGTTCCTTCGACTCGCGAAGATGAGCACCAGCTTGCTCCTGGTCCGGACCATCAGCATCGAACCCAATTAACTCAATGGTTCGAATTACTTTAACGGGCAACTGACGAACGTATTCTACTGATTCCGAGCCATGGCATTGCACAAAATCAAGTCCCAATCTTTGTGCCAGGTCCGCGACGTGATCGAGCTCTTGATCCTTGAAGACACCGACGATCTTGGCGCGTCCTTCCACTGAATGCATTATTTCTTTGGCAGCAGCATAGTCAACCTTGCGCGGTGAACTCTCGGCAAAAATCAGTCCAAGGTAGTCAGCACCGGCATCAAGTGCTGCCATCGCATCGTCGACTGAAGTAATTCCGCAGATTTTGATATTGGTCCCCATCGCTATTTACCTTTGCTCCGCCTGCTGAGGAAGTTTCTCCGCAGCACTATCAACTTCCAAATTGACATTAACACTTAAGCCTGTTTCAAAATCCAAGGAGCTGGCCAACTCCCTGAGCTTCTCTTCGACATTTTCCGACTTCATCAAGCTCGAACCAATCAGGAAATTGTTCGACAAAGATGCGAGCTTCCTGATGTCCAGCGCGTTTTCAATACCACTTGCCACCACTTTTACTACTGTATTCGGTATCAAAGGCATTAATTTCTCACATGTGGACAGATCCATTTCAAGACTATCGAGATTGCGATTGTTTACTAGAATTAGTTCTGGTTTGAGCTTTAGACTACGGTCTATTTCTTCTTGATTTTGAACCTCAACAACAGCTGTCATGCCCAGCTCTTTGCAGTTTTTATATAACGAAATCAGCTCGTCATCATTCAGTGCTTTCACAATCAAGAGAATTGCATCGGCTTGCGCTGCCCTCGCCTCATAGATTTGATATCGAGAGATTATGAAGTCTTTGCACAAGACAGGCAGTTCTGTAAGTTTTTTGACCTCAGACAGAAGATTGAGGCTGCCACCAAAATATTTCTCGTCGGTCAACACAGAAATCGCGCGAGCATATTTATTGTACGTAGCAAGCACGGTGGCAAGATCGAAAACTTTCGATGCATCGCCCATTGACGGAGAGCGTGGCTTTACCTCGGCAATGATATTGGCAGAGTCTTTGTTGGAAAACGCCGCGAGAAAGCGGTTGTCGGCTGGGACAACTGACTTCTCAAACGAAGCAAGAGGACGAGCTAACTGACGCTGCTCTACTTCCGCTCTCTTATTTTCGACTATCTCACGCAGCACACTTTTCATATACGCGCCTCACTTCGTCGAACTTCTCCCGCACCCGCCCACCGCATATCAAGTCTTTGGCGACAACGATACCGTCATCAATACTGCCGACAGTACCAGTGACGAAAAAACCAGCTCCAGCGTTTAGGCAAACCAGATCAAGCCACGGTTGAACATCAGCAAATGACTGCTTATCCATCAATTTATTGAAAACACCGACATTGTGCTCCAGATCGAGATTCATTGATTGTGCATTGTTGCCGTCAAAAGGTGGGGTGCCCTGCGCGGAGAAGGAAAGATTATGCACAGTGCCACCGCTGACATAATTAGCTGTATTTAGCGAACCAGGCACCAGTTCATCAAGACCAAACTGCGATCGCACCACAAGAGATTGTCCTGATTTCGATTGCTGAAGATACTCAACAACGATTGGATAGACGTGCTCGGAAGCAATACCCAACACCCGATACTCGGGACTGATTGGATTTAGAAGTGGACCTATGTGATTAAAGACAGTCGGCTGCCCGGCAGCTTTGCGCGCCGGAGCCAGGCGTTTTAACCCCGGATAATAATGTGGCGCAAACAAGAATGCAACACCGGCCGCGGCAATAACATCAGCGACTTTTGCTGCAGGTAAATCCAAAGGAATTCCCAATGCTTCCAAAAGATCTGCGCTACCGGCACCACTGCGCGACGCTCGATTGCCAAACTTCGCGACCCTGACGTCACCAGCTGCCAAAACAAAAGCGCAGAAGGTCGAGGTATTGAAATGTGCAATACCACTGCCGCCTGTTCCACTTACGTCAATAAGTCCGGTGCCTGATGGTAATTCGTCCCTTCCATCAGCAGTAGCGCGCGTTTCTTCAATAAACATGCGCAAAACTTCCAGCGTAATATCCTTGGTGGAGAGCTGTTTCAAAGCCTCCACCAAATCCTCATCCGTCAGTCGCGCATTGACGATATCAGTGACTTTTTCACGAGTAATCATATGGCTAGAAAGTTCTCCATTATCAGAGAGCCTTTCTCGGTGCCTATGGATTCGGGGTGAAATTGAACACCATATATAGGTTCGCTCTTATGTTCCAGCGCCATTATCAAACCGTGCTTCTGCTCTCGCGCCGTCACCTTTAACTCGGCAGGGAATGAATCTTCCTTTGCCACGAGCGAGTGGTATCGCATCGCTTCAAAACTGTTTCCCAATCCCGCAAAAATACGCGAAGGATTTTCAATGAAGATCTCACTGGTCTTTCCGTGCACAATCTCACTCGCTCGCACAACCTCGCCGCCCAAGTGCGCGACAATTCCTTGATGTCCCAAACATACGCCCATAAGAGCGCAACCAAGCTTCTTTTGAGAAAGAATGATGTCTCTGCAAACTCCGAAATCGCGCGCCACTGAAGGATGCCCTGGTCCAGGAGACAACACAATGTGCGTCGGCTTCATCTCGAGAATTTCATCCAAAGTAACTGCATCATTGCGGAAAACTTCTACATCGGCAGATTGGTTTTTTTCCAACTTTCTGACCAGAGGCACCAGCATTTGGTAGAGATTGAAAGTAAATGAATCATAGTTGTCGACAATAATGGTGCGCATTTATCTTGCCCCCGTCAGTTGATGGGCGATGCGCACAGCTTGTATTACGCTCAGAGCTTTGCTGCGCGTCTCTTCGTACTCCATGTCGGGATCGGAATCATAGACAATGCCGGCGCCTGCATTGATGTGCGCGGTCCCATCCTTGATCAATACAGATCTAATTGCAATGGCACCATCCATATTTCCGCGAGTGTCGAAATATCCGACTGTGCCCGAGTAAATGCCTCTCTGCTCCGGCTCCAGTTCAGAAAGTATTTCCATGGCTCTTACTTTCGGCGCACCGGACACTGTGCCTGCGGGAAAACAACTCTCAAAGGCGTGAAATACATCTTTGCCGGGCGCCAGAGTGCCTGTCACTTCGGTAGCCAAATGCATTACATGTGTGTAGCGCGTCAAGCACGCCAATTCGCCAATCTTGACTGTTCCAGGTGCGCAAATTCTTCCCAAATCGTTGCGCCCCAAATCGACGAGCATACGATGCTCTGCCATCTCTTTTTCGCTCTGCTTCAAGTCCAGCTCCAACGCCTCGTCTTCGCTGCGATCTTTTCCGCGAGGACGGGTTCCGGCAATGGCGCGCAACAGCACTTGCCCTTCATTGCTTCTGACGAATGTTTCCGGAGAAGAGCCTATGTAGGAAAACCCAGGACACTTCAAAAAATAGGCATAAGGACTGGGATTTGTCGCTTGCAATGCACGATATACGTCAATTGGCGGCGCAGATATGGGTACCGAGAAGCGCTGAGAAACAACAATTTGAAAGACCTCGCCTTCAAGCACTTTCTCCTTGGCAGATAAAACAGCGTTGATAAAACTCTCGCGGGTGAATGGACCTGTGACATTTTTGAACAGGTCATCCTTGCTCAACTTCGGCATATCCAGCCGAAACGGTGGCAATTGCGAATGCATCAGCGAACGATGGACAAGCTCGTTGATATGCTGCTCTCCTCGCGCAGAGAAGAAAGTAACTTGCCGATACTGATGATCGAACAAAACAAATGAATCGTAAAGCCCGTAGCGGCCAATCGGCACGCGCGTGACTGAATTGCTCTGTTGTGCGATGTGCTCGGTGAAACTTGTCGCCCCATATCCCAGATATCCAACCAAACCACCAGCGAAGGGAGCTTCAGCAATGAGCGGGTGACTGGGCACCGGGTTGTTCTTGAGCAAGGTGCGCAAAAAATCAATCGGGCTATCAATGGCAAAACTCTCGCGAGAGTTATCCAGATTGTCGATGTGATATTCCACATGCGCATGGGTTTCGTCGAACTCCACGACCAGCAGCGGATCGACACCAAGAAATGAATAACGTGCGAGCCGTCCATCGCCCTCCGTGCTCTCAAAGAGAAAAGCATCTCTGGCACTTCTGGAAAGTCGATCAAACAGCGCCACGGGCGTAGTGAAATCAGCGGAGTACGAAATCGCGCTTCCGGTCTCGCCGGTCACTCGTTTCACCATAAATTCAGTGGTCGGACTTTTCTTCACTTCGTTTCTCAAACCACTATCTAAATCTGTTACTGGCTTAGTCATCTCTATTTTCCTTATTCCATCCAGGTAAAAAAAACCGCAGGTACCTTTTCGGTAAGCCTGCGGTTGAGATGCTTTTGCCTATTAGGCTCTAACTTATGCGCGCATCGCAGTGGGTCGCAAACGACTTACCTGGTAATTGAAACCAGCGCCACCAGCCAGATAGAGAATTAGAGAATTGGCGCGTCAGCAAAATAAATACTTCCAGATGGAAATTGGGCGCGGACAGACCTGGCAATACTAACACAGCCCGTTTCAAAATCAACCCAAAAACGGCAAATGCAAGCAAACGTGAACCGGCTCCGCTATTTGCCCGTTTGAATGGTAACTACAGCACCTTTCGAGCCATCCAGTCCGACTGGATACTGCGTCGAACTAATCGTCGATCGCTCCGACTTCGGCGTCAGCACAATTAGAAAAGCCTTGTCTTTATCGAGTTTGACAGACGTGCCATTTCTGTCTGCGCCTTTGATAATCGCAACAGCAGAGCGATTAGCAGTGGTACCAGGTTCGTCATTAGGTGCGCCGGCCAGAATAAAAATGTGCACAGACCCAGGTAAAAAGGGCGGTTCATTCGTCCACAAATTGCCGGCTTCAAAGGAAGTTTCGAACGTGGATTTTTCCTCAGGATTACTCGGATTCCATCCTTGTTCGGCTCGATAAACTTGAATAATTGGAGCCTCAACCTTACCAGTAACAGGGTTTTTATAACTGATCTGAAACTGATTCAACTCGTCAGCATTCTGCGGAAAACTGCCGCGCATCAGATACGAATTGCGCAGCGCCTTTGCTATCGACTGCATGGCGGTGCGGATTCCTATTTCCGGTGAATCATCTGCATACAAAACATTGCCGACATCATCAGTAATGCCAAGTTGAGATTCCACAAAATTCAATTTGAGTGCGTCCTTCGCTGCAGACGCCGTGCCGGACTTCCAGGCATCGTCCCCCTGGAAAACTTGCACGTCGGCCCGGGTTGGTCCGAATTCAACGACGCCTCTATTTCCATTAGCGATCTTCAGTTTGCGCTTGCCGTCCAGCGAAGAGTACGTCTTGACGAAATCAGTAAGCGCTACTTTTTCGTCTTGAACTACGGCAGATGGCTTTGGTGCGACTCGCTTGGAAAATTGCTGAAAGCCTAGATAAAAAAGCCATACGACAACGCCTAGCATGGCGATGGTCACCCACAATTGCATCGATTCGGAGGAATTGTTGTATAGCGTTGATTTCTCGCGCAAGTCCTTGTAAGCCGGAGGTGTATTACGCTCCTGGCGGTCCTGGCGGTCCTGGCTCTGGTGGATATCCGTTTGCTCTGTGATGCCCAGGTCCTCGTTTTCATCACCCTCCTGGGCGACGCGGTCCCCGGCATTTCGATCCTTTGCGGTGCGGAAGGTACCCATTATCTCAACCACTTTCTCTCGTCGCTTTTTAGTGCGTGAAATCAAGTGCGCATAACCTTCGGCGATAGAATCACGCAGCGGATGGTCGGAGGAAAGATGACGTTTTGCCAGCTCATCAGCCAATTTGAAATAGGGCTCGCACTCATCCAGGAGGCTCAGACTCTCATAGGTGCGCGCCAGCTTATAGACAATCGAAATATAGACCTGATTTTCCTGGGTAAAAATGCGCTCCGAGAGGTCCATTGCCCGCTTGTAAAAGCGACCGGCCTCCTCATAGCGCTCCAATCCGGTCAAGGCGTCTCCCATGAACTCCAGAGCCATTGCCTTGCTGGGATGCTCGACAGCGCTGGCTTTGTCTAAAACCCCAAGCGCCTGCACACAGAAATCTTCCGCATCAACGTACCTGTGCAACTTAAGGGAAGTGGCTGCTTCCTTTAGAAGCTCGCCAACGCCCCTTACCTTTTCTTCGTCGTGTGATGGTTCGTGAGACATTTCTGAGAGTCGGTATGCCGCTGGATACTTAGTTCGACAAACTTTAACATACCCAGAAATTGGGAATTTGCCGCTATTTGTCAGCATCTTGCTGATTTATCAGAAGCAGGAGGAGTCGCCAAAAGGCGGCCCCTGGGGCTCCTTCGGCATCCCGCGGTAAAAATCCCAAATCGCCCTCCAGGAAAGCAACATCAAGTTCTATTTTCGAATTGGCGTGGTATGAAACTAAAACAAGGCAGTCCTATAGAAAAGCGTCCGGTACCCATGACTAACCTCTATGAAACCACGGCGGACATGAACGTCATAAATGTTCTGCTCCTGCCGGGCGGCAATTTGGATTCCGGAAAAATTAGACAGGTTCTGGAAAAGGGGCGGACGGTTCCGGTCTTTATAGATTGCGCCGACACACTCCCGGATGCACTGCAGACGCTGACAAGAGGCAAAACCGATGTGATTTTGATTGAAGCGCACGGTCAGCCTACGGAGACGCTGGATGCTGTCATC
The DNA here is from genome assembly GCA_013823055.1 of Cyanobacteria bacterium DS2.3.42. Lineage (GTDB taxonomy): Bacteria > Cyanobacteriota > Vampirovibrionia > Obscuribacterales > Obscuribacteraceae > QKMZ01. Next base: position 2,180 of record PNLN01000269.1, on the reverse strand, counting down.
AAGCTTCAAGTACAGGCGCCTGGCGTGCCTATCATCACTCTCTGCGCGCCGGAAAACGAACATGTCGGCGTGGACAGCCTCAATTGGGGGGCGCAACAATTTCTCGTCTGGCAAAACCTTGATGGCGACTTGCTTTTTGACGCACTGAGCGGCTGTGTTGAGCGCAGGCGTGTCCAGAAATACGAGCAAAAGCAGCTGGAAAGCGAGCGAGAAACCGTACAACAAATCCTAGAATGCGCACCAGTCGGCATCGTGCGCATCAGCCGAGATCTAAAGGTAAGAGACGCCAATCCCGCCTTCTGCAACCTTTTCGGTCTCAAGCACGAGAAAATCGCCAACAAGCACATCTGCGTACTGGTGTCAGCGCTCACCCCCGGACAGTTTCACGAAGCAATCGCCGAAGACCATCCCATCGAAATCAACGGCTACCATCTCGGACCCACGCCATCCCACCAAGATTCCGGGCTTTACTGCGACCTGATCATCTGGCCGGTCAAATCGACAGAAAGTGTTGTCACCGGTTTCGTCCTCATCATCAAAGATGTCACCGATCGCCTCAAGGTCAGCCAGCAGCGCGACGAGTTCATCACCGCACTGGCCCACGATCTAAAAGTACCGCTTGCTGGCGCGGAGAGATTCCTTGAGAGTGTCTTAAGCGGCTCGCTTGGCGAAATTGCGCCGCAGTTGTCCGACGCTTTGATGACACTCCGCCGCAGCAATAAACATATGTTGTGGATGGTGCAAAACCTCCTGCTCACATACCAAGAGCAAGAAGGCGTGCAGCTTTTCTTCATGGAGGCAATGAACGTCAAAGAAGTAGTAGACGAATGCTTGCAAGAACTGAAGCCGTTCGCCGTCGCTGCCAGTGTCGAACTCGCCATGGCTGTAGACGACGACTTACCGATGATACTTGCGGACCGCATCGGCATTCGTCGAGTACTCATCAATTTGACCGACAATGCCATCAAAGCATGCCCGCACGACAGCAAGATTACGCTGATTGCTCATCGCTCCGGCTCGGGTGTTTGCATCATAGTCAAAGACCAGGGAAAAGGAATCGCGCCCGAAGTGATACCTACTCTCTTCAAGCGCTTCTGGAAAGAGCCCGGAGATTCGAAGAGCAACTCGAATACCGGACTTGGACTTTATGTGTGCAAGCGCATCATCGAAGCGCACGGCGGAAAAATCCGCTGCCAGAGCAGGCAAGGCGAAGGTGCATCATTCATCATCAATTTGTCGGCGACAGTAGACTTCGGCGTGGATGACTAAACGGCGTCATCCTGCGCACGCACATAAAGAATATTGGGACCGGCATCAACCACCAGGACTTGCGACCCTTTTTCAAAATTGCCTGATTCATTGGTTGCGCGTGCCTGAAAATTGCGCAGCGAATGTCCAAGCAGAACTACCACTTCTCCCGGTCTACCAGCCGCGATCGGCACAGTAACCTCCGCAGTCAATCCCTTCGCATCACTGATGTCGTATAGCTTCGAAGTAGTGCTCACTCGGTTGATCAGCCAACCGACCGTTCCAATCATCTCATCTGCAATCTCTGCCGCTTTCTTCATGATTTCCATAGCTACACCTCAAATGTCTTCAGCGGTTACCCAGTCGATTGCTTGATTCTGTTTTTGCTAACTCCAGGATTTCACATAAAATCCATTCTCTTGACTTCCTTCATACAAATTTCAGGTAGTGATTGAAAGCCCCAGTCCCAAACTTAGTCGCACTGCCGCCAAATCACTTTCCATGCGCATCTCGATTTTATTAAACGGCGCATTTAATCTGCGTTTTGGTGCAACCTTGGCGACTTGCCCGGAGGTTGCCAGGCGTCAAATTTCGCCCGAATTGGTGTACCATTGTGCATTCCTCTCGATAGCCACTGTTAACTAAATTAGTTAGAACGCGTCGGCCTCGAGAAGAAGTAGACAACAATCGCGCCCAGAAGAATGGGCTTTCCAGCACCCCTCATTCATGTTCGAACCAAAGTCAATTTCGCTGAATCTGAAGCCCCTCGCAAGGCGGTTCTTCAACAGACTCTCAGCACCAGAACGCAAAGAAGCTCTTTATCCTCGCTCCGAGATAAGAGTGTGCAAAAACTCGTCGTTCAAAAACGGTTGGCGCACAAAATGGCAAACACTCGCACTCAAAGTTTGGGACAAGTGGATTTCGCCTGGCGC
>PNLN01000270.1 GCA_013823055.1 Cyanobacteria bacterium DS2.3.42 | reverse complement strand
TGCTGAACGTTTTCCCCTGGACTTACCACAATCATGTCCGGCAGCTTTCCGCGCACGCGTTTGCGCTCGATCAAATCGCTGGCGTAATAGGTATGGCCGGGAGCAGGCAAGAAGCCGTTTTCCATCATCCACTCGTCTGAGAATTGCTTGCTCAGGTATCCTCGCCCGCCATCGGGCATGAGAATTACGACAACATCGTTTTCGGATAGGTTTTCTGCAATGCGCAGGGCTGCGGCTGTTGCAGTACCGCAAGAACCACCTACCAGCAGCCCTTCTTCTCTAGCAAGTCGACGCGCGGTTACAAATGAATCCTTATCGCTGACTCGAACGAATTCATCGATTAGTTTCAAGTCTGCATTGCGCGGCAGAAAGTCTTCGCCTATGCCTTCGACCTTATACGGTTGGGCCATGTCGCCTGAGTAGATGGAACCTTCAGGATCGACGCCGATGATTTTGATGTTCGGATTCTTTTCTTTGAGGTATCGACCAATACCAGATATGGTGCCACCGGTGCCGACGCCGGCAACGAAGTGGGTGACCTTTCCGCCGGTTTGCTCCCAGATTTCAGGGCCAGTCGTGATGATGTGGGCTCCCGGATTGTTGGGATTGGCGAACTGATTGGGTTGGAAGGCGCCGGGAATTTCGGCGGTCATTCTATTGGCAACCGAGTAGTAGCTTTCGTGAGAGCTGGCCGATACTGAGGTTGGAACCATCACCACTTCAGCTCCGTAAGCTCTGAGAAGGTTGATTTTTTCTTGAGCGACTTTGTCCGGACAGATCAAGATGCAGCGATAGCCTTTGACAGCGGCAATCTGAGCCAGTCCTGTGCCTGTGTTGCCGGAGGTGGGCTCGATAATTGTGCCGCCGGGTTTGAGCAATCCAGCCTTCTCAGCCTCTTCAATCATCTTGAGAGCCGGTCTGTCCTTCACGGATCCACCAGGATTGAAACACTCCATTTTTGCGAGAATAAGCGGCTTCAAGCCCTTAGAAAGCTTGTTAAGCTTTACAAGCGGCGTTCCCCCCACAGTCTCAAGGATGTTCTCGTAGTACTTCACGTGAAGCCGCCCTCCTATTTTCAGTTAGTTAGGGGCGCACGGCATGCGCCCTGGAGAAAAAACAGGTACTAATTATATGGGAGCAAGTTAGAATTGCAGCGATGTTTAGAAAAGATGCGGACTTTAGAATAGATGCGGTATTTAGGTTTCACCAATAAACGATAACTGGCGATGACAAGCGAAAAACACGTCTACGGGCCCGATGATCTGGCGTCTTTCGATGCCGAGACCGACCTCGGGCAGCCGGGTGAGTATCCCTTCACCCGTGGCATCTATCGCGACATGTACAGAAGTCGCGGCTGGACTATGAGGCAGTACGCGGGTTTTGGAAACGCGCGCGAGACAAACAAAAGATTTCGTTATCTTTTGGCCAACGGTCAAACCGGATTGTCCACCGCGTTCGATTTGCCCACACAAATGGGTTATGACTCCGACGATCCCCTGGCATTAGGCGAAGTCGGAAAAACGGGTGTGGCTATCGACAGCCTGGCCGACATGGAAGTTCTCTTTGACCAAATTGATCTGGGCAAAGTCTCCACCTCCATGACCATCAATGCCACCAGCGCCGTTCTACTGGCTATGTACCGCGCCGTAGGCAAGAAGCAAGGCGTCGATTCAAAACTACTGCAAGGGACAATCCAGAACGACATCTTGAAAGAGTACGAGGCGCGCAACACCTATATTTATCCTCCGGCGCAGTCTATGCGGCTGATTACCGACATCTTTGAGTTTTGCGCAAAAGAGATGCCCAAGTGGAATACCATCTCCATCAGCGGCTATCACATCAGAGAAGCAGGCGCCACAGCCGTTCAAGAGCTAGCCTTCACTTTTGCTAATGGAATCGCGTATGTAGAACAAGCAAAGTCGCGCGGTCTGGACGTAGATACATTCGCGCCCCAGCTGAGCTTCTTCTTTGTAGCGCAGATGGACCTCTTTGAAGAGGTGGCGAAGTTCAGAGCGGCCCGCCGTATCTGGGCAAACATCATGAAAAATCGCTTCGGCGCCAAAAGCCCCAAGTCGATGATGCTGCGCTTTCACGTGCAAACCGCGGGCTCTAGCCTCACTTCGCAACAGCCTGACAATAATATTGTCCGAACCACGATCGAAGCGATGGCGGCTGTTTTAGGCGGCGCGCAATCATTGCACACCAATTCCAAAGACGAAGCATTGTCGCTGCCGACCGAAGCTTCTGCTTTGACGGCGCTGCGCACGCAGCAGATTATCGCGTTTGAAACCGGCGTCACATCAGTCGTGGATCCTTTTGCAGGCTCGTATTACGTCGAAGAATTGACGACAAGACTGGAAAAGGAAGTGGGCGAATATCTCGAAAAAATCGAGCAGATGGGCGGCGCCATGCGCGCTGTTGAAAGCGGTTTTATCCAAAAAGAAATTCAAGACTCCGCATACGAATTCCACAAGGATGTCGAGAGCGGGCGACGCACGGTTGTTGGTGTCAATAAATTCATCGACGAAAAAACAGAGCAGGACAAGCTGCACAAAGTCGACCCAAAATTGGAAGAAGAGCAGAAGAAGTCTCTGGCCGAAATGAAAGCAAAGCGGGACAATAAGCGGGTCGAGGAGACTTTGGCCAAGCTGAGTGAAATAGCCCAGTTGGGCGAAGCAGATCAAAAGGCAAACAATTTACTGCCTTTCATTTGCGACGCAGTTGAGTCCTACGCAACAGTAGGCGAGATAAGCAACACTCTGCGCAAAGCATTCGGCAAGTATCGCCCGACACCGACGCTCTAGCTTCGGCGAAATACGCCGCACTAAGGCGCGTATTATAATTGTGCGATGGCTAGCCCGCGTGTCTCTGTCGTCATCGTTAATTGGAAAACACCCGCGCTTCTAGCGCGCTGCCTTGATTCGATCAAGCTCGAGCCTAGATTCGGCGACTTCGAGGTCTGGGTGGTGGACAACGATTCCGGTGACGAGTCGGTAGAGATGCTCAAGACCCGCTACCCGCACGTCAAACTGATTGAAAACAAAGACAATCTTGGATTCTCCAAAGCCTGCAATCAGGCGATTCCGGAGAGCCAGGGCGAATTTGTTCTCCTGCTTAATCCGGACACCGAGGTCAAAGACGGTGCGATCGGTAAACTCGCCCAATATTTGGAAGAACACCCTGAGTGCGGCGCGGTCGGTCCGAAAGTACTCAACACAGACGGTACGCTACAGCTAGCCTGCCGCAGGTCGTTCCCTTCGGTGAAAGCGGCATTTTTCAGGGTTACCTATTTAAGCCGGCTCTTTCCGAAAAGCAAAACATTGTCTGAGTACAACCTGACTTTCCAAGACCCGGATAAAACAGTTGAAGTGGATGCACTTTCAGGCTCATGCATGATGGTTCGTCGTCAAGCGATAGACAAAATCGGACTTCTCGATGAGGACATATTCATGTTTGGCGAGGACATCGACTGGTGTTGGCGTATTAAGCAGGCTGGCTGGACGGTTTTTTACCTGCCGGCGGCGGTCATTTATCATGTGCACGGGGCCTCCAGCAGATTGCGTCCGGTGGGCGCTACAATAAACCTTCACAAAGGCATGGAAGTCTTCTATAGGAAGCACCTGGCGCCAAATCACTCGCCAATCTTCAATGCCTTCGTGTATGCTGCAATCTGGGCGCGGGCTTTGCTGTTTATACTTGTAAATGTCGTGCGCGGGCTTGTGCCAAGGCGAGTGCATTAAGGCATAAGACTGGAGCATAAGAATGGAACATATTGAAAACCGACGCAGATAAAGTGCGAACAAAGCAAAGTTTCTAAAGGCAACCTCTCATTTATTCAGGCAACTAATTGACATGGGTTTCACTGGTCAACGCAAAACGGTCCTCGTAACGGGCGCTTCAGGCATGATTGGCAGAACGGTTGTTCAGGCTCTATCTGCTTCACCCGAGTGGGACATTAGAGCTCAGGCGCGCAGTCCTCAAGAAACAAGAGCAATCCTCGGTGAGGTTTGCGATGTCACACAAGTGCTGATCAGAGACGCCGACTTCACGCGCACAGGCGAGCGCGAGATGCGCATGCTTACCAAAGATTGCCACACGATTATTCATTGTGCCGGACTTGTTCACAAGCCCGATGCACCCTACCAAGAATACGAAGTGATGAACGTCCGCGCCACTCAGAGCCTGGCGGAAGCCGCTGCTTCCAACGGAGTCAACACTTTAATATTTCTGAGTACGCAGGCGCTATACGGTCTGGGCCCATTCAGTAATATTGAAGAGAACGGACCGCTTCAAGCAAAAACACCATATGCGGTATCAAAAGTAACCAGTGAAAAATTCCTGGAGATGTTCCGCAGTATCCCTCGAGTCGTGACACTCAGACCCTCGCTGGTATATGGAGAAGGTGACCGCGGCAATATTCTGTCCATGATCAAAGAAATCAAAGCGGGCAGATTCGTGCAAATCGGCGGCGGCAACACCGAGAAAAGCATCATCTATTCCAGAGATCTGGCAGAAGCAATAACTTTGTGCATGAATGTGCCCGAGGGTTATCACACATTCAATGTCTCCAATCCGAAAGCAACAACCGTCAAAGAGCTAATCGACACCATCACTGAATGCCTGGGCATGCAGAAGAAGGTTTCTTCAATGCCGGAACCGTTGCTTAGGTTCGGAGTCAGAGCAGCCGAATTGCTGATGAAAGAGAAAGCACCAGTTACTTCCGAGCAAGTAAATAAGTTGACCACGACCACCACTTGCTCCGTCAACAAGCTGGTCAATGCAACTGGCTTCCAGCAACGGACCAGCCTGCGTGAAGGAATCCGAGCTGAAATCGCCTGGGCTACCGCGAAGAATTTGCTGACTTAAATGCCATCCGGCTTGACTGATTTTTTAAACCGCTACTTCTCAGTTACAGAGCGCGGTTCATCTTTGCGCACAGAATTTCTGGGCGGTGCCACCACTTTCATGACGATGGCTTACATTATCGTAGTCAATCCAGCCATCCTTTCTTTTGCCGGCTTTCCGGTCGAACCGTCCACAGTGGCAACGATCGTAACTGCCGTTTTTGGCTGTTTCCTGATGGGATTTTATGCTAATCGCCCTCTGGCGGTAGCACCTTACATGGGAGAAAACGCCTTCATAGCTTTCGGTTTGTCAGCTATGGCCTTGGGGTGGGAAACCAGATTGGGAGCGGTATTCGTCAGTGGCATCGCATTTCTGATTCTGTCCTTGATGAAAATCCGCCCATGGCTTGCCAATTCAATTTCTCCAAGCATGAAGCACAGCTTCGCCTGTGGCATCGGTTTGTTTCTTACATTAATTGGGCTCTACGAAACCGGCATCATCACAAGCTCTGTAAAAGGTATGCCCGCCTCCATTCTAATGGTTCCCGGCAGTGGCATATTGAGAGCCCCTGATGTGCCGCTGAAACTTGGCAATCTGCACGATCCACAGGTTCTTTTAGCGATCTTCGGTTTTCTTGTCACCGTCTGCCTTCTCACAAGGCGCGTAAAAGGCGCAATTCTGATCGGCATGGTGATCACGGCCGTCACCGGCTTCCTCTTCGGCTATGGAATGGCACCGCAAGCGATTTTCGGTATGCCGTTCGTGCCTCCATACGACCTCTCGCCAATCGCCTTCAAACTCGACATTCTTGGCGTTTTAACGCTGAAGCATTTGCCCATTCTGCTTACACTCTTCCTCATGGGTTTTCTCGACACGCTGGGGACACTCGTAGGAGTGGGCGCCGCCGGCAATATGCTCGACAAGGAAGGAAACTTTGTCGATGTTGAAAAACCGATGGTTGTCGACGCCGTCTCGTGCATCTTCAGCTCCGTAGTCGGCTCATCGACCAGCGGTGCGTTTATCGAATCAGCCGCCGGTGTGAGGGAAGGCGCACGTACTGGTCTTGCCACCATAGTCACAGGGCTGCTCTTTGCCTGCTGCCTGTTCTTCATTCCGCTTCTGGCTCCGCTGCAGCATCTCACATACGCATATGCTCCGGCGCTTATGGCTGTCGGATTGTTGATGCTTGGTTCGATCACAAAAATCGATATGGACGATTTGACTGAGGCAACACCGGCGCTGGCCACAATCGCAATGATGATTTTCTCTTACAATATTGCCAATGGTTTGACCGCCGGTCTGGTTCTGTATACCGTAATAAAGATCGGCGCCGGGCGCTACAGGGAAATCAATTCCGGCTCGATCATTCTCAGCCTAATGTGCCTGACATACTTCATTTTTGGAATTCCGCATTAGCCGACCGCGGTTGATGTTAGGGCGTTTGGGGCATACAAGCTCTGGAATCAGCGTGCCGGAGTCGAAGAACAAATGGGCAGAAGCCAAATTGGATTTGCGCAATAAGGAAATCATCATTCTTAAGCAGGCCTGCACTCAGTGCGGCAAGCTTGTAAATGCAGATGCGGAAAACAGTGAGACTTCAGACAGCCCAGACTCATATTGCCGCTGCCTGAAGCAGTCAGACGGCACCGAAAACACCTCGGAACCTAAACTCGCAGCCAGTCAAAGCCCGGAAGGCGTCAGGCACGAGGTCGACAAGAACGCGGGCACCGTCACAGACTTAGGTGCAACAAAGTTGCTGGGCGACCAGCACGAAGCCAATACGAACGTCGCCGGCCACTCATTGGCAGTAGATCAGGTAGTTGCAAATCGCTACAAAATAATCGAAGCAATCGGACGCGGCGGCATGGGCACAGTCTATGCAGTTCAGGACTTGTTTTTGAAAAGGAAGGCGGCACTCAAACTTCTGCACCAGGAGTTCGCCTTCAAACCCGTGATCGTGCAAAGATTTCACAAGGAAGTGGAAGCGATAGCGAAGCTTTCCCACGAAAGCATCGTCAAGGTTCACGATCTTGGACTTACCGAGTCCGGTGCGCCTTTTATGGTCATGGACTTTGTGGAAGGACAGGGACTTGAAACAATCCTCAAAGAAAAAGGGCATTTGTCTTCGGCTGAAAGTTTGGAAATCTTCGCTCAAATAGCCGATGCAGTTGGTCATGCTCACGCTCGAGGCGTGATTCACAGAGACCTCAAGCCGAGCAATGTGATTCTCTGCAAAGACTCTCAGGGACGACAGACTGTCCGGCTGGTCGATTTCGGCATCGCCAAACTAATCGAGCCTGAGGATACACAGTCTAAATTGACACAAACCGGCGACGTTTTTGGCAGTCCCCAGTACATGAGTCCCGAGCAATGCCGCGGCGAAGAGCTAGACCAGCGAGCCGATATATATTCGCTCGGTTGCATTCTCTTTGAGATGGTGGCCGGAGAGATGGCATTTAGTGCTGAAAACGCCGTAAAGACAATTTTGAAACATCTCAATGAAACACGTGCAGAGATCAATAAAGCCTACTCAGTGCCACCTTCAGTAGTGGCAATTATCGACCACTGCCTGGAAAAGGAAAAGGGAAATCGCTATGCAAATTGCGCAGAGCTTCTCAAAGATGTAGAAATTGCAAAAGAAGGAAAGAGAGTTAATAGAAAGATGGTCAGACAGAAGGTGGTTTCATTGCCTTCTGTTTTGGCAGTCTCAGCAATAGTATTGGCGCTGACGAGCGGCCTCGTTTATATGCAAAACAAGTCTGCAAGTCCCAGCGAGCAATCGACACAAACAGGATCTGTTGGAATGTTCTGGCACCGGCTGGATAATGAAGGTCAAACAGCACTCAATAAAGGTGACCTGGACACTGCGGCAACAAAATTCTCAGCCGCTTCGACGTTTCCGTCAGCGACTCCGGCGCAACATTTTCGATCTTTGAGAAAGTTGGCCCTGACCGCGAATTTAAAGAATAATCCGCAGGAAGAAGCCAATTTCGACCGCAAAGCCGAGCAGGTAAGAGCTTCACTGAGTGGGGATTCCAGTGCTGCAAAAACAGCTCTTAAACAGTCTCTGCTCTTAATGCCGGAAAAAATAAACGGGAGGCAGAAAGAAGCTTTTCTTCAATTACTTGAGCAGATAAACGTCGTTGCCCAGGAAGAACTGCGCAAAGGGAAAATTGATGAATCTTTAGAGCTTCTCGATCTTGCCCTAAACAAACTGAAAGGAAATCCCACTCTAAGCGAGCAAATGCTGGTTAAACTGACTTCTTCGCGAAGCGCTGCATTTTTCGACGACAAGCAGTACGGACGCGCGCTGGAGAATGCTCGACTGGTTAACGCAAAACTCTCCAAAACTGCCACCGCTAAAGAGAAAGCAGAAGCTGCACTTCTTTTGGCTCAATGCCTTGCTGCAACAGGAGAGTATAAACAAGCCGCTCCAATCGACCACAAAGCTCTTGCTACAGCACTTGCTCTGCCCGCCACTGAAGCGGGGACGCTTGCCGCTCGATGCAAATTCACTTTAGGAGCGCTTCTTTTGGAAGAAGGAAAGCCCGATGAGGCTTCGACCCTTTTCAATGAGGCGATGACAAACCCGCAAGCGATTGAATCACTATTACCCCTGGTGCGTTGGCAGCTGGATTCAGCCGTTCAAACTCCGGACATTTTCGAAAAACTCGTCAAAAAAGTGTTGGATGACAAAAGTCTGACGGTAGATCCAAAAGTGAGAGCATCCTACCTAACATTTCTTGGTGATCTCTATTACAGCCAGCCCGTTCAATCCGGCAAACAAGCAAATGCCGCGCCTTTCTATAAAGAAGCCTTGGACATAAGGCAATCAGAACTTTCTCCAAATGACAAACCAGTCAGAGAATCAATTAAGAGATCTGTTGCCTTGCTCAAATTCCTGGGGCAGACAGGCAAGACGGCGCCAGGCGAAGCAGAGGCAATTCCACTGATCAAACAATGGATAGCGCAAATCAAACGCGATGCCCCGCAAACCAACACGGAATTGGCTCAAGCTTATAGCTACCTGGCCCAAATCCTGATTAAGAATGGGGATAACGATGGCGGTAAACAGGCATTTCAAAAAATGTTCGAGGTAACTATCCAGGCACCACTCGACAAAATTCCGTTCGATGAGTTTTTCTTTTCTTACGCCAATCAATTTCTCTCCAAAGCTGATTACAAACGAATCGAGCCCTATCTCGAAAAACGAGCTAAGAAAGCAGAAAAGGAAAACAATCTACCTTTGCTCTGGGAAGCCAAAGACGATCTTGGTCACTTCTATTTTCGCCAGGGAAAAACCGCTGAAGCAGGAGCGCAGATCAAAGCTGCAGCAACTTCAATTCTCTCAAGCCAAATCTACAGTCTGACACCGGCTGTTCGCTGGCAGGCAGCCCAGACAATCGACAATTATGCGATGTATTTACGTCAACAGGGTGCTCCCAGTTGGGACACTTATCGCAAGGAAGCGGCCAGAATGCGATACGGAAAGAGCCATGGCAAGCAATAGATTCCTGGTTGGCACTTCCTTGAAATTGCCTTCGTTCGATGAAGCAAGACGATTTCAATTCAAGAAATACTGGCAAGAATGCGGCTTCAAATTCATTCTCAGTGACGACAATTTGCACCTGGCGCGGCGCGGAGCCTTCGTCAAAACATTCTTCTCAATGAATCCCAGGCATCTAGAAACGAAATTGACCGCCACATGGATGCCGTCGAAAGAACTCGAATGCGTGATGGAAATCAATATGTTTCTGCAGCAAACTACAGAATGGCATAAAGCGTTCCTAGAACTGGAGATGATCATCTTCGAGAGTTATATGTTGAATGACGACAGAAGGCTCTCTCTGTGGCGCGAATTCGAAGAAGACCTCAAAGATGCAGATGCTAAGTACATGTGGAGCGCTGGAATTTTCGGAAAAACGATGCCGGAAGGTTTGCGGCGCAAGTACCTCGGGCGCTGATAGTCGACCTATAACGTGTGATCACGCATCACCAATATAGGGGATTGAATAAACCACACTTTGGGAGACTTACCCAAACCTTCGACAGCGCCTATGATCGATGTGGAGGATGCCATTTTGTCCACAAAAACCGCAAGAATGTCCACAATGACGAAAAGCATACGGCTGCTTCTTATTGAAGACAACCCGGATGATGCCACTTTTATTGAAGAAGTACTGAAGCTTCAAGACAGCTATACAACGGTCGATATTGCCCGAGTCAGTAAATTGCGCGACGGCTTAACATGGCTTGCCAAAGCAAGTTTTGATGTTGTGCTTCTTGATTTAAGCCTCCCGGATGCTACCTCAACCAACAGCGTCTCGCGCGTGCTGGCTCAATCGCCTCATGCGCCGATTATTGTCCTTACCGGTCTGGACGATCGAGAAACTGCCCTGGAAGCGCTAAAGAAGGGGGCACAGGACTACTTAATTAAAGACAATATTTCAGGAGACTTGCTGATTCGCGCCATCCGCTATGCAGTGGAAAGAAGGCGGGCTGAGCATCGAGCTAGAGTAAGAGCTGCGGTGGAGAGAGAAGATCTGATTTTCACTCTAGCAAACGATTTGCGCGTGCCGCATATCGGCGCCATGCGAGCCTTCGATCTTTTGGTCAAGGAGTCATTAGGACCTCTCAACGCAGACCAGAAGAACCTGCTGCTCAAAGTAAAACAGAGCAGCCATGATGTTTTGCACATGTTGCAAAATCTCGTGCATCTCTATCGCATCGAGCAGAGCAGTCAAAAAATAATGGCAGTGCCTACCGACTTGAATCACTTGATCAAGCAAGTTATCGAGGACTGGTCTTATGTTGCTGAGGAAAACAACATAACTGTGAAGGTTCAATCTGATTTGACGGCGCCCGTGCTTGTGGATGGAACCGCGTTCAAAAGAGCAGTCAGCAATCTCATTCACAACGCAATCAAATTCTCTTTTAAGGATGGGTTGGTCAACGTCACCTGCAGATGCGAAGGAAACTGGCTGTATCTGATGGTCAATGACCAGGGAAAAGGAATGTCCAGCACTGACCAGGAAAAACTATTTCAACGCTTCTGGAACGACAATGACACGATGAGACACTCAAATGGAAGTGGCGTCGGTCTGTACGTCTGCCGCCAAATTGTCGAAGCGCACGGCGGCGAGATCAATTGCATAAGCGAAGAAGGCAAAGGTACCACCATCACTGTCAGGATGTTGAAAGCCGGCTCTCCTAACTGATGATCCGGTTACCCGCCTATTGAGCAGAATGTTGAACTGCATCCAGAAGTTTAAGAGCGCTGTCTGTAAGCGGCTCCAACTCAAGTGATTTGCGGGCAGCTTCTCTGGCTCGCTCGTCTTCGCTCATATCGTGAAAGAGCCAACCCGCCTCAGCAAACAAAAGCGCATCGTTGCGCGCCCACTGCATTGCTCGCTCGACTTCCTTCTCGGCGCGCCGGCGGTCGCCTTTCAAAAACGACAGCTTCGCTTGCAGCAAGTCACACCAGGCATCATCGGCACTCAATTTCGACAGACGGTCCACATAGTTCTGAGTTTCGTCGGCACTTTTCCTGGCGATACTGATGCGCGCCAGTTGTATCAAAATATCTCTGCTGTCTCCCGCGCGTCTTTGGGCTTCCAAAGCCGTACTACGTGCTGATTTCAAGTCACCGACCTGCAACAAAGCGTTGGCTTTGGCCAGCAGCCAGAGAGTTCTATTGAATTCCGCCTCGTTGAAATTTTTGGCTAAGGCGTCCAGTCTCTTCAGGCCCTCTCTGGGTTTTCCAGAGCGAACTAAACCTTCGGCAAAAATACACTGCGCAGTATATACAGGACGCTTCTCCTTTTCCTCTTTCGAAATGACGCTGACAGCATCCCCCATAGCTGCTTTGAGATTGCCCATGCGCAAGAAATAGTCGGCTCGATTGGCAAGCGCGTGCGAGTTCAAAGGTGCAAGGACAAGCGCCGAATTGATCAGCTCCTTAGCTTTTGCATACTCACCTTTCTGAAGATGAAGGTAAGAAATCGAAATCATCGGCTCGACGAAGTCCGGCTTCAATTGCAAGGCCTTTTCCCAGTGCTTAAGAGCCTGAGTGAAATCTCCGCGCCTGAATTCAACATTGGCCAGGTTGTTGAACGGTGCATAGAAGTACGGATCGATTTCGGTCGCCGTCCTGTAGAGCCTTTCGGCTTCAGGCAAATTGTTGGCAGCCAGAGCATGATTGCCAGAATTGTAGACATAGTTGACGGCCGCTTTACGTCCAAGCAGTCCAACCAGACCGACAGCAATCAAAACTGTGACCAGAATTTGCTGGTAGCGCAATGCCTTGTATGTAGTTTTCAGCGGCGGCTGCGTTTGCGGGAAAGCAAAAATGCCGTTGATGGAAACAGGCTCGAGATCAAACTTTCTCGAGATTATCGAACGAACCATCTGCTCGAAAACTTCAGGTTTGAAGAAAAACGACGGCACCGGATGCGGTACCAGGATGTTTTTGAAGATCTTCTTGTCGGACATAAACTTCGAGTAAATAGTCAGTTTGCGCGCAGTCGTTTCCAGTGAAAAAAGCTTGGAAAAGACTACTTGCGGTTCAATTGCTAGTGCTTCCAGCTTGTCCCAGGCTATAGGTTTCGCCAGCCGCCAGAGTTTGATTCCGGACGGTCCCACCGAAACCCCTCGGACAAGCAGGCGAACCACCTGCAAGATGCCGAGAAACCCGACAAACCATAGAACCGCTGCCGAAATCCAAACGCCGATTAAGCGCAAGAGCCAGCCGAGAGGCGAAGTAGCACCGGGAATCAGCGCCACCGCATCCGGTATCGCCAACAGCGAAGCTATCAAAACAGAGCTGCCTTGAGCAAGTTTTGCCAAACACTGCGAATCGATAGCAAAAAGCTCTTCGGCGCCACTTTTCCGCGCTTCGGCTGTCGCAGCGCCGGCATTATCAGACTGAGAGTCGGCCGCCGGTTCTTCCGTGGACACTTCGTCTCCGGTTGTTTTCACGTGACGATGGGGTTCCATAAAGATCGTTGGATCGAGACGAATCGTGGAATGTAATTTTCGGGGTGTGAAACTGTTTGGTCTTGACTGCAGGTTATCAAACAGCGCCACTTGAAAACCAGCTTCAGTATCCGTAGATTACAAATTTCCACATACTGATAACTAACCCCTTTCCTGAACATTAAACACCTGCTAGATTCGTTAAGCAATTAATGCGAGGCGGTCCAAGGACTTGCGTCAGATAACTCGCATTTTTCTGATCTGAACCGCAAATCGGTTGCTCTGTCAGGCTTGTAACGATTCACAACCGTAAGACAAATAGATTAGAATAAAGCAGAATTGAACGGAGGTTAAGAACGGTGGCAGTAGGCAGCGAGGTTAGTTCGTTGAAAATCCTCATCATTGAAGATGATGTCAACATCGCTCGATTGATCGAACTCGAGCTTGGCTACGAAGGATATCAAGTCTCCGTAGCTCACGAAGGCAATCAGGGCATTGACCTCTTCAAGAAGGATCAACCGGACCTGGTTCTGCTCGACGTCATGCTCCCCGGTCTCGACGGCATTGAAGTGTGCAAGAGACTGAGAGCAATGTCGAAAGTGCCGGTCATCATGCTCACGGCAAAAGACGGCGTTGGAGACCGCGTACAGGGTCTCGACAGTGGCGCTGACGACTACTTGACCAAGCCGTTTGCAACTGAAGAATTGCTTGCTCGTATAAGAGCAGTCATGAGACGGAAGCCGCAGGAAGGCATCCTTACTTATTCAGATCTCTGGATGGACCAGCTTAACCGCATCGTCAAGCGCGGTGAAAAGCAGCTCGATCTCAGAGCTAAAGAGTTCGACCTGCTCAGACTATTCATGCAATATCCAGAGCAAGTACTCTCTAGAGAGTTCATTTTCGACAAAGTTTGGGGATACGACTTCATCGGCGAATCCAACGTCATCGAAGTGTACATCCGTTATCTCCGCTCCAAGCTCGAAGACGGCAACACGAAGCGCCTTATTCAGACAGTTCGCGGCGAAGGCTACGTACTGCGAGAAGAAGAGCCTTCCAGATAGGACTTGCAGGTTAGACGCCAGGCGTCGACAGGTATTGAATATTGTAAGGGCGACGCCATGCGTCGCCCTTGCTGTTTGCATCAACGCGGCATCATTCGGCGCGTACAGACAGACGCTTGACGACAAGCGCTTGCTGACAGGCGCTTGCTGTCAGGCACTTGCTATCAAGGTTTTGAAATCTCCAGATCAAAACCGGGCGACGCATGGCGTCGCCCCTACGCCCACTAACGGAGCCGATCTTGCTGCTGCTGAATGATCAGTTTCAAGCGACTCTGCACATCGGGAGCCAGCATCTGTAAGGTCTTGAGCGCCCGGCAACGAATGTACGGATTGTCGTCCTGGGTGAGCTCAACCAGAATGTCTTCAGGCATGTGCGGGTTTTCGGCAACTCCATAGCGCACATCCATATCCTCGTCGGTAGACAGAAAGGTGAGAATATCCTGCGGAGTCTGCGCATTCTCGGCAACCGCCAGGCGAACATCGGTCTCACGGTCTTGAGCAAGTTTCTTGAGAGTTTCAACCGGCGTCTTGGGATTGAGCGCAACATGACGCCTGATCACCGCCGACTCTTCAGAGGCCAGGCGCTCTAGAACTTGACGGGGTGTATTAGGGTTGCTGGCAACTACCCTGCGCACATGCAGCGCGTCAAAATCCGAAGTAATGAAGCCAGTTGAGGTTCTGTTTTTGCTTTCAGACTGACCTGCACTCGTGACACCAGAGTCTCCAGATTCCATTCGCTTCACATTTGCCATTAACGGCACCTCCAGAAACTATGAATCTGAGCCGTAAGACAGCTCCCCTACAAAGATTGATTCCATATTGAATGTACCCAGAGATGCTCGATCGGTACCAAAATCCGAATTTGTAAAGTGAAGAAGCCGGCAGCCTGCGTGAGTTTGAGCATGGAATATTACGAAAATCGGGTAATCCCGAGTGCCAATATCAGGAAACCCTCATTTTCAGTGGGCAAAACCGCATGAAATTCCCCAAAATTGCCAAGATGTAGCGCCTATAGGCCTTGCAATTGTCAAGAGTGTAAAGTTATGATAACGCAGGATGATTTACATCTAACCAACGCCTCAAGCGATTAGGAACAGCGCCACATCTCTGCTCAGGTAACCGAATGACAGCTACGACACTAACTCACGCGATGACTACTGCTCCTCAAGGGCAGAAACCTCATTACTTTGAAGAAATCCTGACTCAGTCAGGCGGATCACAGTGGACATTGTCACTACCGCCGCAACTGAAAATTCATCAGCACGAATTGGAATCGTTATTGAGCAAAGTATTTCGCGGGCGTTGCTCGCCAGAGAATTTGCCTTTGGCTCAACAGCTTTCACTCAACTGGTGCATGTCGAAATGCCGCCAGGTAGGTGTTTCGTTCGACGACTGCATCCGCTAGTTTCACTGATTTCACTCGTACTGTTCAGGGTTCACATCCCAGCAAATGTTGCCGGACTCTCGATCGTGAGCTAATGAAATACGACCAATTCGTAGAGCGCTTGGACAGACAATTGCAGAGTCTGGATTGCAATATTTGGCGCAACACGCAAATATCAGATTCTCGAGAAGTCGCTATTTTGCCACGCGCATTGATTGGAGTATGGTGCGCATACCGGTTCATTTATTTATCGAATACGTGGACAAGCCTGTGCCGGACGATTTCATTTCCTTTTTTGAGGAAGGCATTGCTTATGCAAAGCGCGCTTTCTCCGGCGACAACGTACTGAAAATTTGGGGCAGCTCTTTTGCAATCATCAATTGCATCGCCTGCGAAGATGCGAGCCAGCAGACCTTGGACTTCGTTAAGAAGCGGCATCTCTTACTGCGCCAGCATCTAAAACACTGGAACCATGGTTTCGAATTCCTGCCTGTGCTCTACATGCTGAAAACACAGGATGTGCATTATTGGAAGGACTTTGACTTCACAGGCAGTGCGGTCTGGCCGTTCGCCCGCAAGTTTTTGAAGGACAGCATTATTGCTGCCAACGACAAATCAATCTAAATCTAGATCGCAACAGTTCTCAGTGGTTAAGACTGATACTACGCGCCGGCTTCGCCGTTTTCGGTTTCGATTCCGACTGGCTCAACGATCGGGCTGACCGATACGACTGAGTCGTCTTCACCAAGTTGCTGAATGCGGACACCGGTAGCCATGCGACCTTGCGAGCTGATCTCGTCCACCGATTGGCGAACGACAACACCATTTGCAGTAGCGATGATGATCTGCTCGCCTTTGCTTGTGATACGCAATGCTGCCAGCCTGGATTGTGCGTTTTTGAACTTGGTGGCAATCAGACCGATACCGCCTCTGCCTTGCTGTCTGAATTCATCGAGTTTTACGCGCTTGCCGAAGCCGTCGTTGGTGATGACCAGGACGTAGTGTTCGTCACCCGCTTCAGTGACGTCGAAACCGACGATCTTGTCGCCGTCTCTCAGCGTGATGGCGCGTACACCGCGGGCGGTGCGGCCCATCGGGCGCAATTCTTCTTCGGAGTAGCGTATGCACATTCCATCGCCCGTACCGATGATCACATCGGACTTGCCGTTGGAAGGGCGCACCCAGCCAAGTTGGTCGCCGTCACCGAGCGAAATAGCGATAATGCCTGATTTACGAATATTGGCGAAGTCGGACATCTGCACTTTCTTGATGTAAGCCAGACGCGTGACCATAACCAGGTAATCATCTTCGCGGAATTCCGAAACCGGAATAACCGCCGTAACAGTCTCGTCTTGCCCAATCGGCAGCAGGTTGACCAGAGCCAATCCCCGAGCCGTTCTTCCGCCTTCAGGCAGATCCATGACTTCAAGCGAATAGACCTGTCCACCGGAGGTAAAGACAAGCAGTCGGTCGTGCATATTGGCAGTGAAGAAGTGCAAGAGATCATCTTCATCTCTCGTCTTCATGCCTGTCACGCCGCGCGTGTTGCGCTTTTGACGCTTGAACGAATCAAGCGGAATACGCTTCACGTAATTTTGTGTGGTGATGAAAACGGCCATTGGCTCGTTTGGAATCAAATCTTTGTTGCTCAATTCCAGAGCGCCCGAAGATTCAATGCGCGAACGGCGGGCGTCGCCGAACTTCGTTTTGATTTCGTTGAGTTCGGTTTTGATGATGTCGAGCACTTTCTGACGGCTGCCCAAGACAGCTTTGTACTCGGCAATCTTCTTTTGGATTTCGTCGTATTCTTCTTGAATCTTGCCGCGTTCTAATCCTGTCAATCTGCGCAATTGCATTTCCAGAATCGCGTTGGCTTGATCCACATCGAGACCGAATGACTTGATCAATCCCTGGCGCGCTTCTTCAGTAGAATCAGCGGCACGAATGATTTTGATTACCTTGTCGATGTTCTCGAGAGCCTTGAGATAACCTTCCAAGATGTGCGCTCTGCTCTGCGCTTTCTTGAGTAAGTATTCAGTGCGTCGAGTAACGACTTCAATTCTGTGGTCGATGAACTCTTGAAGAATATTGGCCAGAGGCAATGTCATCGGCTTGAACTGATCGGCAGCACCTGGCTTCTTGTTTCTGACAAGCGCCAGTGTGTTGACCGGGAAAGACTGCTGTAGTTGCGTGAACTTATATAGGTTGTTGAGAACGACATCAGGATGAGCGTCGCGCTTCAACTCAATAACTACACGAATTCCATGACGGTTGGTTTCATCGCAAACATCACTGATGCCGGTTAGTTTTTCGTCGCGGACCATGTCGGCCACACGCTTGGCAAATGCTTCAGGACCGACTGTATATGGCAAGGATGTGACGATAATTCCCATGCGCTGCTGTCTGCCGCCTGAGCCGGGAATCTGTTCGATGGTCGCTTCACCTCTGACAGGAATCGATCCTCTTCCTGTTTCAAAAGCCTCCTCAATCCCCTCGGTGCCCATGATCACGCCACCGGACGGGAAGTCCGGTCCCTTGATCCACTGCATCAATTCTTTGGATGTGAGATCAGGATTATCGATCTTGGCGATTGTTCCTTCCAAAACTTCAGTCAAATTGTGCGGCGGAATATTCGTCGCCATACCAACTGCGATACCGGTAGAACCGTTCAAAAGTAACATAGGCACTCTAGACGGAAGTACGATAGGCTCACGTCTGGTGTCGTCGAAGTTGGCTCGCATATCGACGGTTTCGGCGTCGATATCAGCCAGCATTTCCATGGCAATTTTTGCCAATCTGGCTTCTGTATATCGCATTGCAGCGGCGGGATTATCGAGATCGCCGAAATTACCGTGACCGTCGACCAGCACATAACGGCTAGAGCCGGGCTGCGCCATGCGCACTAAAGATTCATAGATAGCTGAGTCGCCGTGCGGGTGGTAGTTACCCATTACATAGCCGACTGTCTTGGCTGACTTCTGGTAACGCTCATTGGGCGCCAGACCGCTCTCGTACATGCCGAAGATAATGCGTCTGTGCACCGGCTTCAAACCGTCACGCACATCAGGAATGGCGCGGCTGACGATTACCGACATCGCATAATCGATAAACGACTTGCGCATCTCATCGCGAACTTCAATGGGAACGATTCTTTCTCCAGATCCGCCGCCTGAAGGATTAGTCGGTTCAGCCACCTGCAATTACTCCCTGATATCGCCGTCGTTTTCGAATACCAATGTCTCAAAATCAGGTTTCATGCGCGATTGACGACGTTTGAACAACGCGCACACTAATCCCGAAACATAACAGCCGTAAGTATAACATGGCTGTTCATGCAAGTCACAGTGCGGCTTTCGCTTAATTCAAAGCAAGGTTCAATCGTAGAAATTCTTAACGATTATTCCTATATATCCCCCTTGGCACCCACCCGAAAAGGAAGGCAAACTAACGCAAAACTGGCACTATTGGGACTGCAAATGCATTACGATCAAATCTTTGTAGTTTTCGTAGTTTCTCACAGGTTTTCTCATCATGACTCAAGGGAGCCTCGTAAAAATGACGTCCGAGCAAGACGACTCCAGGCTAAGGCAAGAACGACTGCGCAAGCTGGAAATGATGAAGGAGCAAGGAATAAATCCTTATCCTTACAGCTTCACGCGCACGCACAAAGCTGAAGATTTACACGAGAAATACAAGGATTTGGCGGCCGATACCGAGACCGAGGACGTCGTGCGCGTTTGCGGCCGCGTGCTCAACGAACGCAATACATGGATGTTTGTCGATCTATATGATGACTCCGGCAAGATTCAGCTGTTTTGCCACAAACAAAACATTCCCGAAGAAGAGCTGAAGCGCCTGAGACTGCTCGACAAGGGCGATTTTCTTGGAGCAGAAGGGACAATTCGCCGGACAAAACAAGGTGAATTGTCAGTAAAAGTAACCAGCTATGAGATTCTCGGCAAGACGCTTCAGCCGCTGCCTGACAGCTGGGACGGATTTACTGATGTAGAGGCGCGTTATCGCCACCGCTACGTCGATATGATCATGAATCCAAATGTGCGCGAAACTTTCAAAAAACGCAGCATCGCCATCCGCACTATCCGCGAGTTTCTTGACTCGCGCGGTTGTTTGGAAGTGGAAACACCGGTTTTGCAAGTGGAAGCCGGAGGTGCTGATGCACGCCCATTTATCACACATCACAACACACTCGATATCGATTTATATCTGAGAATTGCTACCGAGCTTCACCTGAAAAGACTGATTGTAGGCGGTTTTGAGCGAGTCTATGAAATTGGACGGATTTTCAGAAACGAAGGCATCAGCACTCGGCATAATCCAGAATTCACAATGCTTGAGCTCTACTGGGCCTACGGCGACTACAACCAGCTCATGGACCTGGCCGAAGAGTTGATTGTGGAAACAGCCATGAAGGTCTGCGGCGATTCGAAAGTCACCTATCAAGGTGTAGAAATCGACTTCAAGCGCCCCTTCAGGCGCTTGCGCATGGTCGATGCCATTAAGGAAACAACCGGTCTCGATTGCCAGACATTGAAAACATATGAAGATGCCAAGGCAGCTGCGCAAAAACTGGGCGGCGTGGACCTCACGCACTGCGACACGCGCGGGCATGTGATCAACGCGATATTTGAACACAAAGCTGAATCAAGCCTGATACAGCCCACTTTCTTGATCGACTATCCGGTCGAAATGTCGCCACTGACTAAGCCACATCGCACCAATCCTGGTGAGGTAGAACGCTTCGAATTGTTTGCCTATGGTCGCGAACTGGCAAATGGTTATAGCGAATTGACCGATCCGCTTGACCAGAGGCAGCGACTGGAAGAGCAAGCCGCCAAGAAGGCAGCAGGCAATGAAGAAGCGATGCCTCTCGACCTTGATTTCATCAATGCTATGGAATATGGCATGCCTCCGACAATGGGCATCGGCATAGGCATAGATCGCCTCGTCATGCTGCTTACCGACAGTGCATCTATTCGCGATGTGGTCGCATTTCCAACTATGAAGCCAATTGTGAAAAAGTCAGAGTCTTAAAACAGGACCTCTGGACACCTGTATCGCTGGCGACGCGACAACTGCGTCGGCCTCACCTTGAAGGTAAAAGGCCGAGCTGTCGTTTCCTGCGCTAAACTGAACTAGTGGGCTCACGGGAAACCAGGCATGGGACTTTTTCGCTTCTATTTCCATCAAGGAAAGCTTATTACGCCCAGCGTCTGCGAAACCGAGGCCGGCTTTTTGGTGGACCAGGGACCGCTTACAGTCACGTCCGTCAAGGACTCGGGCAAAGTCCGCCAGGCAATAATCAAGGCATTTATCAAGGGCAATTTGCAAATACCAACACCGGACGGCACTGAAGCTGCCGGCTCGATTATTCTGGAGCGCCTGGTCATTGATTCCTGGAGCAAATTCGAGAAGGATGCGGTCCTTTATACGGTGCATACCGGCGGTCGTTACACGACGCTTCACGTAACCGGTCGAGGAGACGACGGCATGTGGACTATGGACGAAAATAACACGCGCAAATTCGACCGGCGAGCGCCATATGACACTCTTGCCGACGCCATAATTGAAGACATCCGGCGCCAGCAACTGCCCAAGCCGGAATCAGTGAAGCCAATGCTTCTTTTGCCAAAAATCGATAAATAAAAGCGCGTCTTAAAAACTCGTGTTAAAAACTCGCAGAGGCTCATTGCATGAGCCTCTTAAAATTTCGAGCCTGCAAAAGCCGGCGCATGCAATGCGCCACGCTACGCTGAAAAGGGCTAGTCGTCGCCTTCGCCTTCAGCTTCGCTCATGCGGGCGAGTTCTTCGACATGTGCGACCACTTTGTCGAACTCTTCGTCGCTTTCAATGGTTTGGAAAATCGACTGATCGTCGCGCTGAATAAGACGCATGATCACCAGCAATCCATCTTCGTCGTCCTCTTCAGCTTTTGCAGCTTCGGGTTTTTCGCCGCCCATCTTCAGAAGCAGGGCGTATTCCTGTTCTTCAAAATCAAATATGTCAAGAATCTGGCACGTGTACGACTGCCCATCCTCTCCTTCGAGAGTGATCATCGCTTCTTCTGGTTGTGTTGGGGCTTCGTTGCTCATTATGTCGTCCATTCCTTTTATCTGTTTTGAAAGCGGCTTTTCCTCTTATGGAAGCCGAATTATCCTTTTTGGAATCCCGCAAGCGCCGCGAGCTTCTTCAGCTCTACCTCTGTGCCCAGCGCGATGAGATAGTCTCCGCTATAGAACACATGGTCCGGCAGCGGATTGGTCATCAGCTTACCACTTTGATTTACTGCCAGGATCATCGCCCCAGACTGTTGTTTTATATTTGCATCCTTTAAAGTCTTGCCGACAAGCACGCTGTGTTCGTCGAGGCAGACCTGGTCAATACGCAGGTCATACTCGGGAGCGTGCATAACTACATCGAGAAATTCAGTTACAAGCGGTTGAGTGACAGCTGTAGCCATTCTTCGCCCAGCGATCACATACGGCGAAATGACCATTTTCGCCCCAGCCCTCCGGAGTTTCGATTCCGAGCCGGGATTGGCTGCTCTTGACACGATAGTGACTGCGCCATTGAGCTCTTTGGCGGAAAGAACAATAAATGTATTAGCTGCGTCGTCAGGCAATCCGCAAATCACGCCGGAAGCTTTCTTGATTTGCGCCTGAAGAAGAATCTCATCAGATGTAGCGTCCCCTTCGATGACAAGAAGTTCTGCATCTCTGGCGCGCTTGGCCAGAACAGGATCTTCCTCAATTACCACGAATGGAATTTTCTTGAGCAGGAAATGCTCGGTCACTTCTTGACCAGTGCGTCCCCAACCACAAACGATGTAGTGGTCCGAGAGTCTGGCGATCTGATCTTTCATGCGTCTATGCTCAAAGTTAAAACTTACAAACAGTTCTACCATGTCGCTCATTACGTATACGACAGTTGATGCACCGGCAAAGATTACAAACATTGCAAAGATTTTGCCGGCGTCGGTCAAAGGTCTGACTTCGCCGTATCCGACCGTGGTCAATGTAATGACGGTCATGAAAAGGGCATCGAGAATTCGCCATCTCTCAATCAGCATAAATCCGCAAGTGCCGATCAGGACAAGCACAGCGACCGCGCCAACATCCCTAAAAAGGCGCCTTGTGATGTTCCTTTTATGAAGCCTTTTTAGTCGAGCGGCTGATTTAGGTGAGTCCACTAATTCGTGAGAAAAGACACTTGGTGTCGAGCATACTGAAAGTAACATAAACGAGCCGTCCTATCGAGCCTTTAGCCTTTATCCTTAGCTGGTAGAATCAGGCTTCCCAAAAGCTGGGAAGTTTCTGGCAGAATCTGTCAGAGAAAAAAAGTATTTGGAAATTCTCATCTGGAGTGCACATGAGCGCAGTTCTTGAAGCAACACAAGGAAAAGTCATTCAGGTAATCGGTCCTGTCGTGGACGTCGAGTTCGCAAGCGGACACTTGCCGGAGATTTACCACGCCCTTGAAATCGGCGGCAAAAACCCTGCCGGCGATGACTACAGGGTTATCTGCGAAGTGCAGCAGATGCTCGGCGACAACAGAGTTCGCACGGTAGCAATGAGTTCTACAGACGGGATGACTCGCGGCATGGTCGCGACCAACCTGAAAGAACCAATCTCCGTGCCGGTCGGCAAAGCCACCCTCGGACGCATCATGAACGTTGTCGGCGATCCCGTTGACGAAGCAGGTCCGATCGAAGCTGAAGAGCGCTGGCCGATTCACCGTCCAGCACCGGACCTCACACAATTGCAAACCGACACCGTCATCTTCGAAACCGGTATCAAAGTCGTCGACCTGCTCGAGCCTTATATCAAGGGCGGTAAGGTCGGTCTCTTCGGCGGAGCCGGCGTAGGCAAGACAGTTATCATTCAAGAACTTATCCACAACGTAGCCAAAAACCACGGTGGATTCTCGGTGTTCGCAGGTGTTGGCGAGCGAACTCGTGAAGGAAACGACCTCTGGCACGAAATGAAAGAGTCTCACGTGTTGGACAAAGTTGCCCTGGTCTACGGTCAAATGAACGAGCCACCAGGCGCCAGAATGCGCGTTGGTCTCTCGGCACTCACCGTTGCCGAATACTTCCGCGACGTCAACAAAACAGACGTGTTGCTCTTCGTAGACAACATCTTCCGTTTCACCCAAGCTGGTTCTGAAGTATCCGCGCTGCTCGGACGTATGCCTTCAGCCGTAGGATACCAACCAACATTGGCTCAAGAGATGGGCGCCCTGCAAGAGCGCATCACCTCCACCAAGGCTGGTTCCGTAACTTCCGTACAAGCCATCTACGTACCTGCCGATGACTTGACCGATCCGGCGCCTGCAACAGCATTCGCCCACTTGGACGCAACCACAGTACTTTCCAGACAGATTTCGGAACTCGGAATCTATCCTGCAGTAGATCCTCTGGCATCCACATCCACCGCTCTCAAGCCGGAAGTTGTCGGACAAGAGCACTACGATGTCGCCCGCGGCGTTCAACAAACACTGCAAAAATACAAAGACTTGCAAGACATCATCGCAATTCTCGGTATGGACGAATTGTCTGCAGAAGATAAAGTCACAGTCACCCGCGCCCGCAAGATTCAGCGCTTCTTGAGCCAACCGTTCAACGTCGCCGAAATCTTCACCGGACGTCCTGGCCAGTACGTCAAACTCGAAGACACCGTTAAGGGCTTCAAGATGATTCTCTCGGGCGAACTCGATCATATGAATGAGCAATCCTTCTATATGGTCGGCACGATCGAAGAAGCAATCGCCAAAGACAAAGAACAAAAAGACAAAGACGCAGCAGGCTAGAGCGCAAGTTCAGCTTCATAAGGGCCGAATGAAAAAGAAGAATCAGGAAAGCAATCAAGAAAAACCGCAAACACCCGCGGTTCCAAAAGTGACCAACCGAGACATTTTTGTCTTCGGTCGTTTGGAAAACGAGGTGGCACTGCCGGTAATTCGACGCATCCTGAAATTGAATCAGAGTGATCCAAACAAACCGATCAATCTGTATATCAATTCTTCCGGCGGCAACGGATACAACGCCGATGCCATCATCGCTGTCATGTCTCAAGTAGAGGCGAAGGTAAACACCATCTGCCTCGGTCACGCTCTTTCCGGTGCCTGCGAAATTTTGGCAGCCGGCACCGGAGAGCGTTCGGCATATGAATTCGCCACTTTGATGTTTCACCAAACGCTCTGGGAAGCAGATGGCGACATCACCAATCTGGAAATTCAAGCCGCCCAGGGACAGCGTTTTCGCCAGGCCCAAATTGAAGTTTTACACCGCTGCACAGGTCAAAGCAGAGAGCGTATTCGCAAAGACATCGAACGCGACCACTATTTGACCGCTCAAGATGCTCTTGCTTACGGGCTTATCGACAAGGTCTGCTCCCACAAGAAGAAAGGAAAAGGCGACAAAGCTTCTTCCAATCATAAAGGGCACAGCCACACAGGCTTGGATTCAATTGCTGATTCAACAGTGAAAGCTGTTAAAGAACAAAAACTAGTAGCTGCTGTTGCGGTCAAAAAGAAATCGCAAGCAAGAGCAAAGAAGAGTAAGTAACAAGAGGGAGAACAGTTTCAATGACTGCTGGCACGCTAAATCTCAAAATCATCACCCCTGAGCGCATCGTTTTTGAAGCGCCGGTGAAGCAAGTTACCGCGCGGGCAGTCGATGGCGAGCTGACAATTCTTCCCGACCACGAGCCGCTTGTCACGGCACTATCCATTGATGTCGTCGAATTCAAAGGCGAATCGTCCGTTGAAACCGCTGCCGTCATTGGTGGTGTCTTGGAAGTGCACAGAGGCGTGAGTCACGTCGAAAGGTCTGAAAACAAGAATGACGCATATTCAAGAGAAAAAATCGTAGACAACAACGATCATGATCCCAATGCAACGTACGTAACCATCGTCACCAACGTTGCCGAGCTCGACACCGAAATCGACGAGGCTCGCGCATCACAAGCGAAGCAACGTCTGGAAGCTGAAAAGACTCAGAAAACCGACAAGCTCGAAGTGCACCTGGCTGAAATGGCATTGTCCAAAGCAATGGCCCGTCTCAAAGCAGTAGAGATGACCAAGCGCCGCAAAGGCAGCCATCACTAAGATACGGCGCAGTCCGGCGATTTGAATAAATCTCAAGACATAAAATGAATGTGCAATGTTGAATTGCACATTTTTTTGTCGTCTGATGGCTGCTAACTTCGATGTGGGAAAAACGTTCGCGTTTTGCTGTTTCTAAGACACTTCTCCCGAAATCATTGACCGACAGGCAGCAGTGCGCCAGCACCTTCTATGGTGCGCTTTTGCGCGACTGAATGTTTTGGCGCGCAGAAATTGAAGGAATGACTTCCCTATGGCGATTGAACTTATAAAGGTGCGTCCACGCCCCGATCATTTTCATCATGATGAACAAGCCGTCTGCGAGAGATGCATGAGCAAACTGGCTTCATCAGGCAGTCCGCTCTATGACGCAGTTTCGGAATATTTCTACGTAAGCAAACAATTACTCTTCATCCTCGCCGAGAGTATTTTTCAATTTGCAATTTGGCTACTCGAACAAACGAAAGAACACATCTATATTGCCAACGAAATTCTCTTGATCATCGCAAAATTCGTTCTCTTCGCATCGATGGGTATCGGCATGGCTGTAGCGGCGCTATTCCCTTCCGTAGCTGGTGGCAAATCAGCATATGAAGAAGAACTCGATAAACGCTACAAAGAAAAAAAACAACGCGAGGGGGAGAGGCGTCAAGAAGACCTCGAAAGCAGCCGAGCTTTTGATCAGTTGCGAGATCAAGAATTTCAATCAAAACGTGCGGATTTCTATGCGCGAGATGACGAAGAATTAGAGAAATTCCGAAAGACACGCGACAAAGTAAACTCGCCTGTCTATAACGGTCCAAAGATTGTCACTGCAGCGGAGTCAGCCGAAGACGAGTACCTGGTAAAGCGTGCCAACAACAGGCTGAAAGGAGTGGAAAACGGTACAGAGAGTATTGAAGACTTAAGGAAGGATGCAGATGAAGTTTTCAGACACAGATGCGAAGCTGCCGCTAAAGACGAGCGCCGGCGGGACCTTCTCAATCGTTGCAGAGACAAGGACTGGGAGGCGCAAAGACTGTACGACGACGCAGAGAAAGCTTTCAACAGGGGCGACGATAGAGCAGGCGAAGGTTTGGTGCGGCGCGGTGATAGCGCTCGCAGGGACGCCAACGCTCTCTACAACGAGTACCTTGCGGTTTAACACCCCCAAAATCACGCTTTTGGATGAGCGGAAATCAGCCTGCGGGTCAAAAAGTTACCATTCCGGGTGATTTACCGGAAAGCTTGCAGCGATTATATTCGTAATAGGGGGGCCGGCAACCTGCCGGGACTTTTTTAGCTACAGAATTTTGCACCTTCTTTTAGGAAGGTGGGGTATACCTTGGCGCTCAAGTTGGACTATACATGCATACACACAAAGCGACTCCATTTCAATCTATTTCTGATGAACGCCAAGGTTTGTTCGCCAAAATGGCAGACCTCATCCCCAGAATGGTCTGGATAAGTGATAGCAAGGGTTCGCGTTTCTTCCTATCTCCGAAGTGGTTAGCTTTCACAGGTGTAGACCTCCCATTTTCGGAAGGGGAAGGCTGGCTAAACCTTGTCCATCCGCAGGACAGATTGCGTGTGGCTGAAGCATTGCAGACTGCTGTGGCTGCCAAACAATCCTTTCACATTGAATATCGACTTCGAAGACGAGATGGCGTCTACCGAAAGATCCTTGACTCAGGCACTCCGGAATTCAGGGAAGACGGTTCGCTACAAGGTTATCTGGGCGGATGCACGGATATCAATGAAACAATCCACTCAGGCTCCAGACCGAGCGCCAAAGACAGCTTTGCTCCGCCAGTCAATGTTGATACTAATTTCAATGCGCCGATAGCAATCTGGAAACTAGACAGAAAATTCCGAATCATAAAGGCGAATCCGGCTGTTTATCAACAACTTGAATCAGACGAAGATGTCACAGGAAAAACCATATTCGACGTCGTTCCTTCAATTAGTGAAAGTATGCTGGAGAGGGTGCTGACGGAAAAGAGCAGACTGCAGGTATCTTGTCCTACTGTAATTCTGGCAAGGCCACGCGCAAGCGGTGCGCCGAGCTGGACAATTGCAGCATGGCCGGTCACGGATACAGAAGGAAACACCATTGGCGTCTGCGTGAGCACCGCAGTCGAACAGTCAAGCACATACAACAAGAATATTACCGACGTTGTAGCAGCACTTGTACACGACCTGAAGTCACCCCTGATCGGTGCGGAAAGAACTTTTGAAGCGCTTTTCAAAGGCTCTGCCGGAACCTTAGATCATGACCTCGAAAAGATTTTGCAGATTTTGAATCGAGGAAATCATTCGATGCTTGAGATGATTCAGAATCTAATTGAAATGCAGCGTAGTGACAGCGGTGATGGTTCATTGAATCTTGAGCCGGAAGATGTCTTCGAGATTGCACGCTGCACTTTTGAAGAACTGGCGGCATTGGCCAGTGATCGAGAAATTGTCCTTCAAGACTGCTTACCTGTAGAACCGGAAATGATGTACGTCGAGCGAACATCACTGAAGCGTGTATTTCACAATCTGGTCAGCAACGCTATAAAATTTACAAATAGAGGCGGCACAATCACGCTTTCAAGCCAGAGCACAGAAAATAAACTAATCATTTCAGTAACCGACACCGGAATTGGAATTCCGCCAGAGGACCAGCAAAGAGTGTTCGAGAAATACTTTCAAGGTGGGCGCGGCAGACGCCAATCAGATGGCACAGGGCTAGGGCTATATTTGTGCAAGAGCATTGTTGAAAGACATCGTGGCTCTATTTCCGTTAAAAGTGCAGAAGGCAAAGGAAGCACCTTCATAATCGAACTTCCAACACGCAGAACATAGCCCCTACCAGGCGTCTAAGAAACAATAGCCTTGAGCGTTTTATCCATCCTGGGGCCGAGTTCCAAACACAGTCTCAATAGTTCAGTGGACAATTGCGCTTCAAATGTTTCCATCTCGAACAACAGATGCTTTGTAAATGGATGCGCTCCGTATTTTCCGGTTCGGAAAGTATATCCATCCCAGCTCGAGACCAACTCATAAATTTCATCGACAAATGGAACAGCCACTGCACGCCGTTTTAAGGACGTGCCCGGTATGTTCTCTAAGTGAAAAATGTGCATCGCGATCTGAATCTGTTTCTTTCTCCACTCTTTAGGGCCCATGAAAGTCTCGAAGTGAATGCCCTGGCGATCTTCATTGAACCAGTTCGAGCGAAACACATGAAGGGTAAAAACCTCAGGCGCAGCAGGTTTCGGTGGAAACTGGTACACGCTTGTGAGCCACCTTTTGTGATCGTACCCGGCGACTTTCTTATCGTTTAGTTTTTTCGTCAGCAAATTCGCCGCACCCTTCATCTTTTCGGCGCAGACTTCATGACTATACGCCAGAACCTGAGGCATAGGTTTTCTCCTGCTCTTCGATGTTTGCAAACTTGGTCTCAGGCGACTTTGCACCGGATACAACTTCATAGAATTTCGAGAGTCCACCATATAGATGGCTGGCAGTTACGAGACCACCAAAAGCCGCACCAACGATGCCGAGTGTGACTATGTCACTTCCGGTCAAGTAGAGATTTTTCACTGGTGTATGCGGATCCCAGGGTTTTTCCTTGAAACTATCCACCGTCGCCGGTATGCCATAAAGCGCGCCGAACTTGTGACCAAGGAAATCTCGATTCGTTAATGGCGTGGAAAGTTCCGAGTAGTCTATTAAGTCGGCAAATCCCGGATACCTTCTTTCCACTGTATCTATCAGTATCTTGGAGATATACTTCTTCAACTCTTCGTACTCGTCACCGCGTTGCTTCCAGCTGGACTCGCTCCATTTTTCGAAAGCTTTGAAGTTAATCGGCGCGATCACTTCAGCCGTATGCTTCTTCGACAACTCCTGGGCAGAACCGCCTTTCATGGATGGAAAGGATAGGTAGCAAATGTTTGGATGACCATCCATCAACGCAGTGTTGTTGTGAGGATCGAAGTCGTGGTCGT
>PNLN01000192.1 GCA_013823055.1 Cyanobacteria bacterium DS2.3.42 | reverse complement strand
TAGTTCCGCAATCAGGACGGCATCTGCGTTGACATCATTAATGTAACTAGTAACTTCCTCGTACCGCCGATTTTTGACATTCAAATTCATCTGCAATAGTCGAATGGTTTTACCAGAAGTGGTAGCTGCCTTTGAGTTCGTCATGTAGTAAGGCAAAAGATGACTGAAATTCAACAAAGAACATCCGAAGGCACAGATTGCACAGGCCATCATCGGTTTGGACCTTTGGTTTATGAGCAAGAATAGTGCCAGTAAAAGTGATATCCCAAAAAGTTCAACGCGAAACTGAGCTACGAGATAAGCTATCCACCAAAGCCTTTCGCATTCTGCCGTTACGGTCAATATAATGCAAATGCCAGCCGACAAAACTAAAATATGTTTTGCAAGGCGTGTTAAAGAAACGCGCGGAAATGTTTTGTTGGTTACTTCAGCCATTAATTAAGTATATCTCTGTGCCGATCTGCTGTATTTTGTTTACCTGCAATTGGCACGGCGTAATATCTGAGGTCGTATGAAAAGCGAAACAGTAGTGAAGACAAGTGTCCAGACGATTCCGGGGCTGACTCTCTTGAGTCACTATTTTGATGTTCCGCTTGATTATGACAAGCCTTCCGGTAAGAGCATTACCGTTTTTGCCAGAGAGGTTCGCTCAACGGAAAACGCGGACAAAGACGATCTTCCAATGCTGGTGTTTTTGCAAGGAGGTCCGGGATTTCAGTCGCCACGCCCGGAGAGTGGGGTCGGTTGGATTAAGCGTGCGCTTAAGGAGTTTCGGGTGCTGTTGCTCGACCAGCGCGGAACAGGTTTAAGCAGTCCGGTCACCCATCAGACTTTAAGCGAGTTTCCAGACGTTTCTTCCCAAGTCGATTACTTAAAGCATTTTCGCGCGGACAATATTGTTCGCGACTGTGAGTCCATTCGTAAGTCATTAGCACATGGAAAGAAATGGACATTACTCGGTCAAAGTTATGGCGGGTTTTGCATAACCACGTATTTGTCAATGCATCCTGAGGGGCTTGATGGAGCTATTTTGACTGGTGGATTTGCGCCACTTGTGGATGATCCGGATGACGTTTATCGAGCTTGCTACACGCGACTTGTAGAAAAAAACGAGCAATTTTACGAACGATTTCCTGAAGACGCTGAAATCGTTTCTCGCATCGTAAAACATTTGCAATCGAATGAAGTGCATTTACCTTGTGGTGAAACGCTCAGTGTGAGACGTTTTCTGCAACTGGGTATTAATTTCGGCTTCAAGAGTTCTGGTCATTCAATGAACACAATTCATTATTTGCTTGAAACTGCATTCGTTCCAAATTGCAAAAAGGAAACTCTTTCGTTTGTTTTTCTTCGCGGCATAGAAAATCTTTTGGACTTCAATACGAATCCAATTTATTCACTTTTGCATGAAGCGATTTATTGTCAGAAGCGTTCATCCAAGTGGTCTGCCGAGCGAATGTTGAAGGAATTTCCGCAATTCGATGTGAAGAACAATCAGATCTATTTTACTGGTGAGATGATCTATCCGTGGATGTTCGACGAATACAATTGCTTGAAATCATCCAAGGAAGTTGCGCAAAAGCTGGCTGACTTTTCTGACTGGCCCTCGCTTTATGATGCTGAGGTTTTGAAGAAAAACACTGTTCCATGCGTTGGCACCATCTACCATGGTGACCTGTATGTCGATCGCGTGATGGCGGAGAAAACTGCAAAAACAATTCGTGGCTGCAAATATTGGCTCACCAATGAGTACGAGCATGATGGCTTGCGTGAAGATGGAGAGAAAGTTTTAGACCACCTGCTCGCTATGCTTAAAGGTGAAGTCACTTAGAATTAAAATGGCTGTGTGCCTCCACGAGTGGGAGAAAAGGTAGGGCCTAAGATCTTAGGACCGAAACCTATTTCCTTTGGCCTGGTTGTCGGTGAAAATACAGTGCCCTGCTCGATTGGTTTGGGTCCGAAGCCTACTTCCTTCGGCTGACTCGTCGGGGAGAAGGTGGAACCCTCTCGGGGAGGCTTGGGACCAAAGCCATGCTCTTGCAGCTCTGGAAGCGGTGGAATAACGAGTGGGCAATTTTCTGCGTCGCTGAGATCGGCGCATAGTCCAGACCCCCCGGCGGCTGTGATAATCGCATTGCCTTCAGCATCCGTTTTAGGCTGAATGGTCGGCGCGCCCTCTTGATAGTCAGCGGGGTTGAAGCCTTCTCCGTTAGTGGCGGTTGTGACCGCCGGTATTTTGTCTGAATGCTCGAATGTAGCTGCCATGCGGATCTCCTCGAGTACCAAAGTACAGTTGTTTTACTCTTATGACTGCAATACGTATGCTGTCCGGCCCTTGTTTTATCGGGGAGACATGTACGGTGGGGTGGGAATAGGAGGAACAGTGCGAGTAATCGTTCCTTCGGCGACACCTGGTTTCGGCTTGTTGTTCGGCACTACTTCGCCATCTCTTGGTGCGCCCGGTCGACCGATCGGCATTCCTTCAGTGCCTGGAGTTGGATAGAAAGGTGGAGGGAAAACAGGTCTAGGCGTGGGGGGCGTTGAGTCGGTTGGCGTGGTTTGTGGTGCTGCCTCAGCGGCTCCTGGAGCAAAGGACGGTCCGCGCGGATCGCATTCCCCGTCGCGTAGTGGGTATCGCAGTCCCGATATCGGTGGTGTTGCACCGGAATCGTATAACTCAAGATTGGTAGTTTCTGCAGTTACAGGGTTCGCTGGTATTCGCTCAGCCAGAAGGCTGTTCCTATCCACGTTACTAAGACCCGTTTCGCCTGACGTTCCTGATTGTCTTTCGATGCATTCAGGTGTTGTTGTCGCTGTGCGCCTTG
Organism: Cyanobacteria bacterium DS2.3.42; assembly: GCA_013823055.1. Lineage (GTDB taxonomy): Bacteria > Cyanobacteriota > Vampirovibrionia > Obscuribacterales > Obscuribacteraceae > QKMZ01. The sequence continues at coordinate 26,570 of PNLN01000192.1, read as the reverse complement.
ATTCTATGCCGTTTGTCATGGTAAAACTCCTCTGAGCAAGTAGGATCGAACTTCCGGCTGGGAAGTTTCGAGGGGTGGATTGTTGTTGGGCGTATCAATTCCTGCGCCGCAAAGCGACACAGTGTCTCAATCTGATTGATTACTTATTCACCGATTCAAGGATTCTGTTTGAATCGAATTTTGCGTGCGTACAAAATAACCCAGCAGCTGTGAGTGCATCGTGAGTGTTTTCCTCTAGTCACTATGAGCGACTGGAAAACATTGCGTATTGAGGGTTTGAACTTAGTCGAGCGGACCCAGTACCGACTCTACTTTGTCGAGCAAGGCACCACTTTCAATTATCTGTTCTGCTTTTTCTATATCGATATGAATTTCTCTGTCTTCATCCATATGAGGAATTGTTTCTCGCACTAATTTGTACGCGGCGTCGACGCCCTTGCCAGGCGAGAGTCCAATTGATTGTTGGTCGCAGGTTTCGTGTGAGATAGCGTCGCCGCAGTTGCCGATGCGGAAGTCCATACCCTGGCACGCGCACACAAGTTCGATGGCGAGAGACTTGCGAACGTTTTCCAAAATCATGCGAGCTTTGCGCGCGGCAATGGAGCCCATCGAAACATGATCTTCCTGATTGGCATTGGTCGTGATCGAGTCGACGCTGGCTGGATGCGACAGTACTTTATTTTCGGAAACCAGTGCAGCAGAAGTGTATTGCGAAATCATCAAGCCTGAATTGAGACCGCCTTTGTGAGTGAGGAACGGTGGCAGTCCGTCGGAAAGGGCAGGATTGAGCAAACGCTCGACGCGGCGCTCTGAAATGTTGGCTAGTTCGGCAATGGCTATTGCCATGTAATCAAAGGCAAGAGCGAGCGGCTGTCCGTGGAAGTTGCCGCCGGACAGAGCGTAGCCGTCGAAAACCAGAGGGTTGTCGGTTGCTGAGTTGATTTCTATTTCCAAAACCTGGCGCACGTGCTCGAAAGCCTGACGGGAGGCGCCATGCACCTGCGGCATGCAGCGCAGAGAATAGGCATCTTGAACTCGGGTGCAGCCGGTGTGGCTTTTAATAAGTTCACTTTCGGCAAGCAGACGGCGCAAATTGGCGGCTGATTTCGCTTGTCCGCGGTGCGGTCTTACTTGCTGAATGATTTCGGCAAAAGGCTTTTCCGATCCAAGATGAGCTTCCAGTGACATGGCACCGATGATGTCGGCTACTTTTGCAAGTTTTTCCGCCATAAGTAGGGTCAAAGTTCCTACACCGGACATCATCTGGGTGCCGTTTATGAGCGCTAGTCCTTCTTTTGCGGAAAGCTCGATAGGTGTCAGTTTGGCTTTTTTGAGCGCCTCCGCCCCCGGCATGCGTTTTCCTTCGAAAATCGCTTCACCTTCACCAATTAGCACAAGTGCCAGATGGGACAGGGGTGCCAGGTCTCCGGATGCTCCCAGGGATCCTTTTTCCGGCACGATTGGATGAACTCCGCGATTAATGAGGTCCAAAAGCAGGTCTACGACTTCGATACGAATTCCGGAATATCCTTTGGCCAGAGCGTTTGCCCGCAGGAGCATGATGGCGCGGACAGTTTGTTCGTCAAAGGGCTGACCGACGCCAGCGGCGTGGCTGAGCAGCAAGTTGCGCTGCAATTGCGAGGCATCTTCCTTCTTGATCACCACATCCTTAAATTTGCCAAAACCCGTAGTGATGCCGTAAACAACAGCACCTTGATGGAGAAAATTCTCAACTACCGCGCGACTCTTGGAAAGCTGCTCGGTGGCCATTGCGGAGAGCTTGACTGTGGTTGTGCCGCGGGCTACCCGGTCGACATCCTCCAGCGTCAGCCGGTGTCCGTCTATCTGCAGGGTTGCGGCGGAGGGTTTTGTGGTTGTGACCATGTTTTCGAGTGTCCTAAGAGCGCTCTGCAAAGTGTTTCGCAAAAACGTTCTATGAATGTTACCAGCCTGCTGGACACTCCTTGGACTTGCTAATTAAGGTTGAATCTTGTAGGTTCTTGACATCGGAACAAATCCCTACTGTTAACGTCTTCCACTGCTTAAACCCACTTTCATGTATCCCGGCCGGAAGTGTTGCCAGCTTTTGGCAGTTTTGACGGCTAAACCTAGTGAAAATCAGGGTTTATGGCACCAAACCGCATGGTAAGATGAAGTGACAAATGTTGTCAAAGTACTAGTCGATAAGTCTCTTAATGTCCGCAGGGAAGCTCATTTGAAGTTTCCCAAGTGTCTATGAAAAACAAAGGTATGACCAGGTCTAATCAGCTGAAGACGAAGGGGAAAAGGCGCATGCGCTTTTCTGCTTTGGCGTTTGTAGCTATGAGCGTTTTTCTAGTCGCGTCGCCTGCCTTTGCTGTGGCTGACAATGATAGCAATTTGCTCAAACTGGAAGACAAGTTTTTCCATAAAACCTATCCGAAAGAGACTATGGATGCGCGTCTAGACCGTATTGAAAAAATGGTCTTCGGTGAAGCGAAGGAAGGCGACGATGCAGCTCGTCTTTCGACGCTGGTCCAAGCTGTGCCCAATCTTAATAGCGGCTCCGATAGTGATTCTGCGCCAGCTCAAACTGCTCGCAGGGGTGGAGGAGCGGCCGGTGGCAGCGCGCCAGCACAACCAGCGAACAGTTCTCAGACCGAGGAAGAAGACTCTGAACCTGCGCCGATTGGCAATTATCCCGCTATCGATGCAATTGAGAAGAAGGCTTTTGCCGGCAAAACATATAGTCAGGAGCCTGTGAATCAGCGGTTGGCTCGGCTCGAAACCAAATATTTCGGCAAACCGTCGGCCAGCGGAGACCTTACCGATCGTACCGACAGACTGAAAGCGCAATCCGGTATAGACATCACCAAGAATGCGCCGCTCAATGCTGATTGGGCTGACGAGGAAGATGATGATCCAACTAACATTGCGCCACCAGCACCGGTGGCACGTCGCGGCGCAGACAGCAGAACTTTTAGCGGCAGAGATATGCGCGAGGACTTCCGGAAAGCCGGTCTGATTCCACAAACCAGTGCGCCCGGAAGCGGCATGTATGGCGGCATGGGCAGCAGTGGAACTACAGGCAGTCGCATGGGGGCTGGTTCAGGTTCTTATGGTAGCGGCTCGTACGGCGCCGGCGCAGGCACATACGGCGGTGGAGCAGCTCCGGCACCACGTGCGCGTCCGCCAGTCACTTCGCAAGATTTTGAAGACGATGAAGATGACGACTTGCCGCCGCCCCGCACCGCGACTAGTCCTCGTACGGCTCCCGATATTCGCGCATCTTCACCACGCGCGCAGGGAATGGGCTTGAATTCTCAAGTTACACTAATGGAAAACGAAGTCTTCAATAAGACGTTTCCGAAGGATGCCTTGCCGACGCGCTTGCATAGACTGGAGCAATCTTTATATCCTCAGGAAAAACCTTGGACTGACAGGTCTTTGCCGGATAGAGTCAATCGTCTGGCAGGGGTGATTCAAATCTCGCCTTCTAGTGTTGGTCAGCAACGCGTTGCTCAAAGTCCGCAACCAGCGCCTAGCTACAACGATGATGGTGGGTATCCACCGGCTGCTCCATCTATGAAGCAGCGCCGAGGTAATGGCGGCTTAGGCAGAATCATCAATTCGATCGGTAACATGATTGGCGGTGGATTTGTTGGTGGCTATCCTGTTCAATCGGGCAATGTAGTTACCGATCCGCGCACTGGATTGCTACTCGATACCGTCACCGGAAACCTCATCGATCCGGCAACGGGCATGGTCATCGGACAGAGAAGTGTGCAACGGTCAGGCACCGGATTTGGTAGCGGCGTGGGCACATTCGGCAATGGTTTTTCCACCGGTGGAATGGGAATAGGCACCGGCGGAATTCGCTTCGGTGGCGGCGGTATGGGAATGCCGATGGGCGGCTACGGTTTCGGTGGGGGCATGTGGCCGTAACCACAGCCGAAAGTTAGAGGTTTTGCGTGATTCTTGTACTTGGCGGTTCTGGTTTGCTTGGAAGCGCCATTGTGAAGCATTTGCAGCACCAGAGATATCCGGCCCGGGTCTTGACTCGCGGGATGGGCGACTGGCGTAGCTCTAATATTCCTTCGCTGAAGCAGCTCGGCTTTGAGGTTATGGTTGGCGATATGACCGATTCTGATGTGCTTGCTAAAGCCATCAGTGGTTGTACGGGGGTGATTCACGCCGGCGGCAGTCTGCTGCAGTCCGACCCCAAGGAGATGAAGGCGGTTCATCTCGATGTTGTCTCCGAGTTGGCTCGGCTCTCTGAACTGGCAGGCGTGCAGCGTTTTCTTCACGTCAGCTGCCTGGGCGCCTCCGAGCGTTCTGCCAGCACGATGATGCAGTACAAATGGGAAGCCGAAGAGATCATCAAGGCGGCTCCGTTCTATTGGACGGTTATTCGTCCTTCTTATTTTTTCGGGGATTCCTTTCCTTTCCTCAAAGTTTTGATGCCGGTTTTGAAACTACAGCCTTTCATCCCTATCCCTGGTGCAGGCATGAGCGAAGTCGAGCCGGTTTCGGTGGACGATGTTGCAAATGTGATCGTGCAAAGCCTTTACAACCGGGGCGCCGTCAGTAAGGTTTATGAAGTAGGCGGCCCGGTCACTTACACGATGGTTGAACTTATTGAATTGATTAAGCATTACATGAAAATCCGGACACCCCTGATGAACGTCCCGAGCGACAGCGCTGGGAAGTCTGCAAAGGTTTTCAGCAAGCTTCTCAAGAACGTGCACACCGATTTGATCGGTTTGATGACCGCAGACTCGGCGTGTTCGGGCGACGAACAGGAGCTGCCTGTAGCGCTTTCTGAACGGACTCTTGAGGATGCGCTGCCTAAGATTATTCAAAAACTTTAGTCTTTGGTGAAACAACCGAAACATTGGATAAGGCAGGTCCGCGCCGAATATGCTAACCTCAGGATTTCAAAGATTGGCATCTCAAGAAGACCGCGCGTGAGGAGTTTCAGATGATTAGACTCGGCAAACCAGTTCAATTGCTCGAGTGGGGACAGGGGACTAATACAACCAATCAGATTTGGACGATTTTCGCCGAAGGATCGATTGAAGGAAAGCCCCGTTGCACAGACGGTGTGACAGATGTAATCATCGCCATAAACGGCAAGCTTAACAAAAAAAACGGTGCTGACGATTTTGTCAAAATCATGCAGCAAGGCGAGGGCATGACACCTGCGTCGCAGAAGTGGGGCGAAGTGGCAATGGGCACATTGAGCAGTGTCGATGAAAGCGGCGGCAAAACATTACTGCACATTGCATTGCGTGGTGCTACCAAGCTCGGAAAGCTGGTCAAATAGCTGGCTCAGTTTGAATTCGATTTTTTACGGGAGACGTTATGCGTCTCCTTTGTTTTTGCTTCTTTCTCGACGAATTGCTTCACCTGTCCGACAACTTCTCTTTGTACGAACTTGAGGAAGAATGCCACCATATTTGCCGGCACAATCGTGCCGGCGTCTACATGGAGTGTGTAGTCAGTTTTGTTTTGCCACCATCCACGGCGGCAAGGTCCCACGAGCCATCGACGTGTTTGAAGTTGCCGTCGAGTTGTTTCCAAATGAGGCGATTAGGACTGTCTGATACGTTGCTGACGGTGTGCTGGACTTGGTTTTTCACAAACATCTGCGGCTTGAGATAAGTTTCCAAAAAAACAAAGTCGCCTTCCTTTCGAGTAATCTCCGACGTCTTGATGCGTTTAAAAATGTTTGGATAAGTTTGGAAGTCGGTAAGAGCATTCCAAACGATTTTCGGTTCTGCCGAGATTATGATGCTCACTGCTGATTCTGCCATTCCCTTCGGCAGTTTCTTTCCCGGTTCGTATACCGGCATTTGCTTATCGATTGCTGCATGCGAAACTTCTTTTGATGTCTCTTTCGAGCTCTCTCTCGAGATGTCTTTTGAACCAGAGTCTGCAGCTCCTGCCGGCCACGCGAGCAGCGTGGAGCAGGCAAGGGCGACTAGCATTGTGGGCAGATGTTGTCGCTTGACGTGGTTCACTAAAATCTCCGGGCAGGCACTAGAGTCTATACCACGAAGTGAATGGGCTAAGATAGTTTACTTTGCCGACCGTACCTGTCAAAATCTGCGCTTTTCCACCGCCGCAGCGAGCTTTCACTCTGCCAAGTGGATCGATTACGGCCGAAGGACCAGTGTTTGCCGCGAAGACGACATAGCGCCGATTCTCTACGGCGCGCATTACCGAAGTGGCGATCATTTGTTCGCCGATTAGCGAATCATGAAACCAGGCCAGGTCGCTGATATTGACCAATACTTCTGCCCCTTCTCTAACTGTAGATGCAGTTTCTTCGGGCGAAATAATTTCGAAGCAAATCAGTGGACCAACGCGAGCCAACGCGAAGTCAAACACTTCAGGTTTACTTCCTGAGTTAAAACCTCCCCCAGCCGGGGTGTTCGTCATTCGTCTTGCCCAGTCTGGAAGGACAGTGAGGAATGCTGGTGCATACTCACCGACAGGAACCAGATAGCGCTTGTGATATATATTCTCGGCGATAGTGCCACTGCTGGTAATACCGTATGCGGAATTGAACGGGCGGTTGTCCTTATCGGTGTCCATGGCGCCAACGACAATATCGGTACCTCTTGAGCTGGCCAAATCCTTGAGATTTTGCTGCAGACCTTTTTCTCTGGAAAGATACGTAGGCAGAGAGCTTTCAGTCCAGACTGACAATCCCTTTGGAGCTGTTGCCATCAAGTTTTTGTGTATGCGAAATAAGTCTTCGACGCTATAACGTCTGGTCGTTTTTTGCATATCAATGTTGATATTTTGTTGAACGACGGAAACAGGAATATCGGCTGTAAATTTGAGAGTTGATGATTGATAGAAGCCGAATGCAAGCACGCCTGCCAAAACAATTGCCATAGCAATGCTCTGATACAAAGCCATTTTTCGTGATGGTGCCTGGAGTGAGTTTACGTTTTTCAGTTTGGAAAAGTTTGCTATCAATACCGCGAACACCGTATTGCACACAACCATCAAGTACGATAGTCCGATACCGCCGATGATACTAGCAATTTGAATCATCGAAATTTGTTTGTACTGCGTGTATTCCAGCATGGCAAACGGCACGCCAAGTGCGATGTGCGCATTGCCGAGTTTGTTGACGATGAGGATCCAGAGCAAGGGAATTATGAAAAACGCAGGGAGTTTCAGGCGTTTTTTCGAACCTTCAGTGAAAAAGTGTCCTGTTGTAGGAACAAGGTGTGCGACGGCGGCAAAGATGCCGATGATCAGTCCCTGATGAATGCATACAACCATCCAGGCCAATACTGCCAGTAGCCAGCCTTGCCAGTTATTGAAACCAAGCCAGTCGAGTGGTTGCAGACCTAAATACCAATTTTGATAAACCAAGTTGTAGGCGGTACCGAAAACCGTGCCGCGGAGAAAAGCATGCCAGATGCTTTTGCTTGATGCCGTCAGCAACAGCAGGGGTGCCAGCGCGAACCAGGCTAGAAACGAAAATGAGAATGTATATCCAATGCCTGGTATAGCCGGCATCGTGATGCCCGGAGCCGACAAGCCGAGCACTGCTCCAGACAAAAGCGCCAAACCCAAATTAGACGGCCAGCTGAATTTGAACTGCGGCTTCTTGGTTTTGGTTTCTTTCTTTTGAAGCTTCTCTGACGTTTTCGCCATCCAATTGCTAGTTCGGTTTTACGTAAATGCTCTTACATTTTTGCAGCCATCGACATTATAGATTCTTTGGTGTGCTCAAATCGGCGCGTATGTATATTTCAAAGGGAGCGTCAAGCGCTCCCTTTGGATTGATCTCAATTGGCTCTGGCAAAGCCGGCCAATGTTATTGAATGCGTTTGCTGACTATGGCGCTTTCTTTGCCAATTCAGCTTTGACGCGTTGCTCGATTTCTTTGAGCATGGCCGGGTTGCCTTCCAGGAAATTTCTTGCCTGGTCGCGTCCTTGACCGATGCGCTCTTCTTTGTAGCTGAACCATGTGCCGGATTTCTTGACGATTTCCAGCTCGGCAGCTGTGTCGAGCAAGCAGCCGGCGGAGTTGATGCCGCGGCCGTAAATGATGTCGAACTCAGCGATCCGGAAAGGCGGAGCCACTTTGTTTTTGACCACTTTGACTTTGACGCGGTTACCGAATTCCACACCATCCTTCTTCAGAGTTTCAATCTTGCGGATATCAAGACGAATGGATGCGTAGAACTTGAGGGCGTTTCCGCCGGTCGTGGTTTCCGGGTTGCCGTACATCACACCGATCTTTTGGCGCAACTGGTTGATGAAGATGACCATGGTGTTTGTCTTGCTGACGATTGCCGTCAACTTTCTGAGCGCCTGGCTCATCAAGCGGGCTTGCAAGCCCGGCAAGCTGTCACCCATTTCACCTTCGATTTCAGCTTTCGGAACGAGCGCTGCAACCGAGTCGATGATGACCAGATCGACAGCACCGGAGCGCACCAATTGCTCGGTGATTTCCAAAGCTTGTTCGCCGGTGTCTGGTTGCGAAATGAGGAGTTCGTCCACATTCACGCCCAGAGCTCTGGCGTATTCTGGATCCATGGCGTGCTCTGCATCAACGATAGCTGCGATGCCGCCCATCTTTTGGACTTCGGCTGCAACGTGCTGAGCGAGCGTGGTCTTACCGGATGATTCCGGTCCGTAAATTTCAATGATTCTGCCGCGCGGCAAGCCGCCGACGCCTAACGCAACGTCCAGGGACAATGCGCCTGTCGGCACCACTTCGATGGCCTGGTGGCGAGAATCGCCGAGGCGCATAATCGATCCTTCGCCGTATGCTTTCTTGATCGAATCAAGAGCCATACCCAAAGCTTTCAATCTTTCCTGCGGTGCGGAACCTTTGCTTTCTTTGTCCTTGTCCTTGCCGTTTTGCTCGGCATTGCTCTTCTTGTCCATGGCTTTTTCCGTGGTTTTGTCGGGAGCGGACTTTTCTTTCTCTTTCGTTGCTAGTGCCATTACCTATTCTCCTTTAGATTTTGCTGTACCCGAGCATTCCACAGCCGATTGTGACGTTGGAACTACGGGCTCTGCACACGTGGGGCCGGTGCAAAACCTAATAGTCATGCGGATTGCCTGATTCACACACCAACTCAGATTATAGCCGCTATAAAGACCCGGAGCGTATTAAAAGTGGCTCCGTGACCGGATGTCGGCCGTTTTTATATGTCACTGAGATCGGATGCGTATGCTTCGGTTGTTCTCGACGCCAATGGATTCCAAATTGGTCAAATTGCCGGCGCCAACCCAGCACCCTATAAGGCTTTTTGTTTCAAAGCCGGGGGCGGGGGTATAAAAAGGTTGGCTACCCAACAATTTATATAGGGTGCTTGTTAATTACAGACGTAATTCGCCGCCGAACAGTTCAATTTCGCCGGCACATTTTATCTGGTGGATTTGAAGCAGCCTCGGTACACCTGAATCTGGTATTGGGACTGAATTGTGGAGGCAGGTGGCAATGAAAGCGGCACCGAAGCTATTCTCAATCAGGCAGAGTGACTTGTTCGAGTCCTTCAACCCTGTTGAGCTGGGCAGGCTTTTGGGCATCCTGGAAGAGTTGGAGCTGCCGAAGCACCACATGGTTTTTTCGCCTGGAGCTCCATCCGAGGCCATCTATTTTATAGAGAAGGGGCGAGTACGTCTGACCAGACTTTCTCCGGAAGGAAAAACGGTGATTCTGGCGCTTTTGGGTCCTGGGGATTTGATTGGTGAGGCTTCCTGGGAAGCCGGCGAGCACGACAGCTATGCCGAAACACTTGAAGAATCCCGTATATATCAAATCAGCCGAGAAGCCTTTCAGAACTTCATTCGCGAGAATCCGGAGTTTGGTTTGAGGCTAATTCAGATTATTGGCGGCAGGCTGAAACAGGCACAGGCGCGCATTGAAGACCTTGTCTTCAGGCAGGTCCCCAGCCGCGTCGCTCGACTGCTAGTCACGCTAGCCGAACAGCACGGCAAAGTCACCCCCAACGGAATTCGGGTTGAGTTTCCTCTGACGCACCAGGAAATCGCCGATCTGGTTGGGTCGTCAAGAGTTACTGTCACTCAAATCCTCAATAGATTCCGCTCCAGCCACTGGATTGACATCGAATCCAAGCGCGTGACGATTCACAATCTTGACGCACTGGAAGAAATGGTCCGGCACCCCTGAAGCGACGGGATATAATGGGCATTCATGTGTCCGTAGCGCAGCTGGATAGAGCGTCGCCCTCCGAAGGCGAAGGTCTTGGGTTCGAATCCCAACGGGCACAAAATTTTTGAGAAACCATTGAAAAGGAGCATGATATCGCATGTGGTGCGATGCTCTTTTGAGTTTGGTTGATGGAATCAATCGACTGCGTCTAGTGGAAGCATCGGATCGAAGTCTTTGCGCCACACGCTTGATTGGAATGCTTTGATCGCTGTATCAATGTCTTCGGAAAAATCGTCAATGGCTGCTCGGTAGTAGAGAGAATAGACAACTTGTCCGTTGCCTAAAATATCAATGCAATACTCGAATGTTTTGGTTCCGGTTCTGTTATTTTCAAATTCGAAAATGACGCTCTTCATGCCGTTAAATTGAGTGGACTTTACGGCACGGCAATGCTTCTCGTCGAATTGAACAGCGTGGTCGCCGGCAGCCAGAAGAGCGTGACAAATCTGACTTATCCCGGCAAGTGCGCCTTCACCGCCCACCGGTCTCGATGCCTCGGTGCTTCCGGCTTTCATGTTTAAATCAGTATCGAAGAGTTGTTCTTTTCGAAGTCTTCCGTCAACCTCATCGTAAGTGATGCCGGAAAAATATATGCCAATTGAGGTTTTTGAATTCTCGCTCTTGCTGAGAATAAAGAACGTTTCCGGCGGAAGTCCAGGCTGTGTTTTCTTGGAAGTTATGCTCGCAGACCAACCCGGTGGAGCCTGTATGCTCACGAGTGCGCCATTGGTTTTCAGAACATTGTCCTCTAGGGTAAGTTCTCTCGACGTCGGATTTCTATTGTCCAGGAGTGCCATCGAATTTTTCCTCTAACAGATACCTGAATAGGGTTTTGAAATCGAGATCGGGCTCTTTCTTTCCCCAACTGTTGAAAATGTTGCAGTTGTCGGTTTGTTGATTATACCTTCCCAGTATTATGTGGCCTTCCGCATCCAATGAAGGGTCTAATTTACTGGCGTCCACTGCTATAGCCGTGGCTCCCTTACCGTTCTTGAAGCGAGTCAGAAGAATTTGTCTCAGGTGCTCATCATCTCTGACAAAAGTCTGGCTTCTGCTCACTTGCTCGACCAATTTCGAATCGGCGTTTGCCGGTGTCGGGCCAATTAAGACAAACCCTTCGTCGAAGTATCCTGGACCGGCAACTTGATTGTACATATCTTCCAGGTGCTCACTTCCGACATGCGGACTGGAGTAGTCGATGAATGGCTCTAAATGTTTGGTTTGTTTGTCGGGATTCGTGGCTAAGAACGGAACCCATTCATCACCTTGCTTATAGCTCAATTGGTGGTCTTTAATAGTGCCGAAAAATGCGACTTCTCCGGGCGCAAATTTCTTCACGACGGCGCCTTCGGTGTTTGGAGGTACTATTAATAATCCCTGCGGAATTTCCTGTACGCAAATTTCGCGTTCTGCTCTGCTCCAGTGCGCATTGGCGAAGACCGTTTGCATACTCTTTTCTGTTGGTCTGCGGAAATGTTCTCTGTGAAGATCTTCGGTGGTGCTCCAGTTATTGCGCCTTCCTTCATAAATCAGCTCTTCTCTGTCTTTGGCGAATGCTCCCAGTAAAGAGGGCTTGACGACGGTTCCATCGGCGGTGATAAAAGTGTCGTAGCAAGAAATGTCTTTTGCAATTTGCGCGTAGCGATATGGAGCGTTGAAGGCGAGTTGCTTTTGCACTACCGTTGCATTGCAGGTCGAATTGAAGCCCTGATGGATTACTTCCGGATTTGCTAGCTCATAGAGTGTCATTTCACCCCTGTGCCTGAGGGCTTCCGCCTTGGGCAGGACCTCAAGATCGATGTCCATACCAGCGCGTTGCGGACTGAAGAAGTGAGTGATCTCGCGCAAGGTTTTTGCAGTTTCCTTTGGATTATCCAGACGATCTTCCAAATGTTTGGTTAGCTTTATCACGCGAAGATAATTTTCCTTCGGCAATGTTTTAGCTGCTTCGAAAAGTTCTCGCTTGGCCAATTGAAGACTTGCATGGTCAAGCGTTTTTCCGAGAGCGTGCCCGGCGACACGCATCTCTAAGCACTTGAGCATGGAAGCGATCATCTCTGAGGTCGATTTGATGCCGATTTCATTGGCTTTCAATTTGTCCGGTTCAAGAATCGATTCTTTGGTTAACCCGGCACCGGTTTCGACGGTTGAGGATTCTCCTGCTTTGTACAATTCGTTTCTCAGCTTGGCCTTCACGTTTGCTGAGATTCGTTCTTTGGTTTCGCTTTTTATGAGGGCGACAAGCTTTTCCACATCTTTGGCATCTGCACCTTCTTTTAGAAGTGTCTTTGCCAATCTGTGAACTTCATGATCAAACTCTTTGGAGCCAAAGGCGCAGTGCGTGAGAGACATCTGCGACATGCCTTTGGTCAGGACTTCTTTGGCATCATCTTTCATCAGCGAAACGGTTTTTGCAGTGGCGATTTTGCTGCAAACGGCTTCCGACGCCTCTGCGGCAATTTTTCCATCCAGAGTTATCAGTTTGCCGATCGGTATTACTTTGTCGGCAAAACAGAAAGACACATCGAGGAAGCCCGAACCGGCGATTTTAAGCGATTGTGATTCATCAAAGTCGCTGCCCATCATCGCCCGCGTCATTTCTAATTTGACGCCGGCACCGACTACTCCAGCCGATGCCAAAATCGCCACCGTTGCCGGAGGGTCAGCGATCGATATAGCTACACCCATCAGCATGGTTGTGGCATTGGCAACGGCCTCGGTGGTTTCTCTTTTGGTAGCAACGTAATTGGCTTTGGCTAAGAAATAATTTTCCAGTGCTGCATCAATCTCTTCCTTCGTTTTCGGGTCGAGCTTGCTGATTATTTCCCGATTTTCTGCATAGACTTTTTGAATTTTGGAATGAGCGTCAATGACACTGGCTTTCAAAATCCCGTCTGCAGCTCCGTCTTGTTTGACGAGGTCCTTTTGTAGAGTTAGGATTTTCTGCCCCAACGGAACAGGAGAGGCCATCTCCGCCAGTTTGCGTCTGTCTGTACCGGATGCGGTGTGCATCAAATCAGCGTTCATTGTGGAATGGTATTTGAGATAAGCTTGCTCTAGTTGCGCTCGCTCCTTTGGTTTCATTGCGCTGAGTTTATCGACGATTTTTCCTATCGGTTCATCAAATCCGACTACTGCTGCGCGAATCCGCATCAGCTCAGTAATCTCGGTTGGTTTCTTCAACTGCAAGATTTCACGAGCAAGCTCAGCCTGTTCTTTCGACTTGAAAATTTCGTTTTGCATGAATTGCCCGGAGGCATCTTTTGCCATGAGCTTTTGAGCATCTTCTTTTGATAAATGTGTTAAATCTTCAATGGAAAGCGCGGACCCTTTGAGAAGCGATGACTTCAGGTCTATGGCAATTGTCCCGGTTTCGAAAGTCTTCTTTATATACTCGTCGTATTGTCCGTCGTTTACCAGCTGACCTTCCTGGTCGTAGCGGCGCCCCCTGCCGGAATCATCGCAAAAGCGCTTGATGATTTCTTCAAATGCTTTTCGCACCTCTTTGTCTTCCTGGCTTTTCGGATTTCTCAGATGTTCCCGGTCAATGGAAGCAAGAGCCGACTCTAAACGGCGAGCGCGTGTGGCGTTGTTTGTGTCATGCAGATTCGCCAGAATCGCATCATTTATAGGATCGGTTTTTTCATCCCCTCTAAGAACTTGTTGCAACTTGCGTCTGGCAACGAGTAGCTCATCACCTTTCAGTTCTGCGGATATCAATTTGTCTATTTGTTTTTGATCCTTCTTATATTGTTCTTTTTCCGCAGGAGTTAAATTGAGTATGCGATCGAGTTTTGACAAGCGGCATTGCGTCTGACTTAGCTGGTTCCAGGCTTCTGCCGGCACTTCTTCCTTGAAAAACTCTTCTACTGAGCGTTTCCCGCGCTCTTTCGATTGCTCATATGTGAGATGATCTTTCTTATCTGAGCCCACCTTTTCGGTGAGCATATGCATTATCACTGCGCGTTCTTTTTCGTCAAGAAAATCTTTGAGATCATCGCCGAGTTTCGCCAGGTGATCCGGATGTTCTCGAAGTGATTTCCAATTTTCTTCCGAAAGATTTTCCACCACCTTTTTCATGCCACTGAAATCATTCTTTTGCCAGTTGCCGAAAATGCCGTCATTATGCAGTTTGCGCAAGTCAGAGTAGATTTCCGGAGTGCCTGTCATTTTGCGCTTCAAGACGTCATATTCTGTTTTGTCATACAAAGTTGCTTCCTTCAGGGCTTTGTCGACAGATCTGAAATACTCGATCAGCGCCTTTTGATCTTCAGTTGGATTCTTGAGCTTGGCGAAAGATTCTCCCTGGCTAAATGCTGCGCGATCGTTGGGATCTGCCAATTCCACCAGCCGAGCGACTTCTTCACGATTGGCGCCCAGCCAACCGAAGAGTTTTGTATTTTGGTGCAAGCCTGTGATCAGGGATTCATTGCCGTGAGTAATTAAGTCTGACACTACTTCTGCGCCGAGTGAATATTTGCGCATCACTTCTTGCGCTTCTGTTGTTTTTGCGAAGACGTCACGTGCTTCTTGTGAGGAGAATCGCATTGCGTCTTTGAATAGGTCGAAATTGTTATTGTCTAACGCCAGGCGCACGATCTTGCTGACGGACTCCGGCTGTTTCTCCCAGCCGCGGGTATTGAGCATGATTTCGAGCGCGTCTCGGGTGTCTTTACCGACATTGGAGTCTGTGGTCAATTGATTGAAGAGTTCTTTGTGCTGAGTGCGCAATTCGTCAATTGCCGTGCCGGGCATCATCGCTACCGTGTGACGCAGCGCGCGCTCCACATCGGCGACTTGCGGATCTTTGAAGCCTAGTTTTTCGGCCATTTGCGGGGCGCCGACCATTCCGGGCAGCGTCGTCACTAGCGCCATTGAAACAGCCGTATCTTTCTGCTTCAATTCTTTCAGCCTGATCAGATCATTCTGCAGATCGCCCGCCCAATCAGTGACGCCCTTGCGACGTTCGAACATTGCTTCGATCTCTTGCACGTCAGCGGGACGGTCCCCGCCGAGCCAACGTAAATCTTCGAAGAAGGTGTGTTCGCTTTTGCTTTCGGTCAAGAATGCTTCCGCTACTTGTTGGCGTTTTTCCAGAGGCAAGCCATCAAGGACATCCTTCAGTCGCTTGAAGTCGACGTGTTCGCCAAACGGAAGGCCGAAAGGTCCAGGAGAGTGCAGAGCCTTCTCCAGCAGCTGAACATTGGTCAGAATTTCCTGATCGTAGGTCTTAATTCCACCAGCGACTAAGTGGATTTCAGCAGGTTTGACTGGTTGGGCTTCTTCCGCTTCTTTTGTTTTGACGTCGGAAACTGTTTGCGGTGTCTCCGTGCGCTTGCTTCGCAGCTCCTTGAGTTCGGGTTTAAGCTGTTCTGCGATTGACTCTCGCAGTGCCTTGTCAGCCGAATTCTTCACATCAGGTGGCATCACCGATTCTTTCAAATTCTTCAGCATCGTCATTGCGTGCTCGACGAAGCCCATCGGTTTTCCCTGTTTGCGCTCCTCCTCGCGTATCGCTTTAAGTTCCTGGGTGATCACCCGTGGCACATCTGCAGTGAAACGGATCACACCACGCCCCTTAACCAACATGGCTTCCAGTTGTTTGTCGTGATTGCTGCGAGGAACCTGTTGAAGTTCCTTTAAATCGGCCAGGTCGCGATGGAAGTGCATAGTTGCGCTGTTGCCCAGCCAACGAATCAGCTCTTTGCGCTGTTTCTCGTCTGTGACCTTGTCTAGCTTGCTCAAGCCTTCGACGATGTCTCGGGCAATCGGATCGGATTTGGCACGTTCCAGCAGCTCTTCCAGGCGCATCGGCTGACGACCGTCGTTTGCAGCACTGGATTTTTTATGTTCTTCGTGTACTTCGGATGCGGCGGCACGAGGATTTCGTTCAACATCCTCAGGACCTCTAGACCCTTGTTTTTCGGGTTTATCGACCACGGCAGACCTGCCCACTCACCTAATTTTGATATACCCATTTTTGTCTCCGTACAGGATTTCCGGCGCCGGTGGGCTTTTGTGGGTTTCGGCTATCCTGCCGAATCGGAGGGCATCCCCAGGCGGCCCAGGGAAAACCCCAGCTTTGGTTCATCAGTAGGGTCGGTGTTTCTTTGTCAAAGGAAAGTTAAAATCACCGCACGCTCGTCGGTTAATCCGGTTCTCGAAAATGATTGTTTCGCATATCCAAACGACTGCTAATTCTTGTGCGATTGCTAGCGATCATTTTCAGGCACTGCGAATTGTTGTCGTTGGGAAAAATTCTTGTGAGATGGATGTATCATCGGCGATACCAGTTGATCAATTGCCACCATCTCTGCAATGTGTTCTAAAGTCGCATATAGCCAGGCTCTTGACTGACATCGACTTTGCCATTCGTGATGCAAAATTGAATGCGCAAATGCAAGTCTCTTTCGCTCCTCCAGATTTTACCTACTAGATTCTCTTGAGAGTTTCTGGCACCATACTAGGTGGTGTAATGGCTGGATATATACACCGTATATGGTGCGGGCACAGGGGCAAGCAAGTCGTAATGGCAAAAAGGCAAAGTGCAGCAAGTAAGCAGAGTGACGGCGTCACCACTCTTCTCACAGGAGAAGAGGCTGATGATTTTTTTGCTGGGACGTTAGAACATCAGCAATTCGAAAGTGACTTCGCAGATGGTGCCGCAGCGGCAGAACCGGAAGGTGAAGTTGAAGTCGCTCCCGAACCCAGGGAAGTCGAAGAAGACTCGGTACGCATTTATTTGCGTGAGATTGCTCGACACAAACTTTTGACCGGGCGCGAAGAGATTGAATTGGCGCGCCGAATCAAGGACGGCGATGCAGTCGCCAAACGAAAGCTGATTCAGTCCAACCTCCGCCTTGTTGTCAGTATCGCCAAGCGCTATCGCCACCACGGATTGGGTCTCCAGGACCTGGTTCAGGAAGGCAGTCTGGGCTTGATGCGCGCGGTTGAGAAATTCGACCCTGAGCGCGGAAACAAGTTTTCAACATATGCCACCTGGTGGATTCGCCAGGCGGTGACCCGCGCGATCGCCAATAAGGCGCGCACTATCCGGGTGCCCGTTCATATGAACGAGGTACTCAACAAGCTGCGCAAGTCCAATACGGCGCTCTGTCAGGAATTGGGTCGGGTGCCCACACCCGATGAGCTTTCGGAAGCTTCCGGCGTCAGCCGTGAAAAGGTTCTTCTGGCTTACGATTCCTCGCGCAGCCCGCTTTCACTTGACTCGGCCTGCGGCGAAGACTCTGATGCGACACTGGCTGACGTTATCCAGGATGAAGCCGCACTGGCGCCTGAAGAGGCAACAGCTGCAAATCTTCTGGTTAATCATGTTTTGGATTCATTGGTATGCCTCAATACCGAAGAGCGCGACCTCCTTTCTTTCCGCTATGGGCTGACCGGCAAAACGCCCATGAGCCTTGAAGAAAGCGGTAGAAACATGGGACTGACCAAAGAACAGGCGCGAAACCTTGAAGTCCGGGCGCTCAATAAATTACGCCGCGGCGTCAACTCGAACATGCGAGAATATCTAAGGTAACAGGCAGCCCGCTGCCGGACCAGTGACTGACAAACTCCGCTAGTAAAGCGGAGCTGTAAATCACTTTCACCTTTTTGCCGCATGCCGAATATCGAAGTATTTACCGGACCATATCGCACTGGCAAGAGCGTAAAGCTGCTTGAGCGTTTGCTCGATTATTTGGAAACCAATCGTCCGGGTGAGGCACTACTTGTTGTGCCCTCACATAGATATAGAAGGCTAATTACAGAACGGCTGCTTGCTCTTGTTAAAAAGAGACAGTCCGATGGTGCCGCAGAGCATCGCGATTTCCCTGGCGTGTTCGGTCTTAAGATTCTGTCTTTTTACAAACTGCTTGAAGAAATTCTGCGCAAACTTGGCGTTTCATTCAGATTGATGCCGGAGCGTGTGCGACCGGTCTTGCTGCAACAGATTTTGTTGACCATGAAAGCAGAAGGGTCGCTTAAAGCGATTGATCCTATTGTTGAATTCAACGGCACATCCCAACAAATTATTGAACTCATCGATGAATTCGAGCGCGCCGCGTTGTCGCCTGCTGATGTGATTTCGCGTTTGGAAAACAATGTGGATAGCGGCTCCAAATATATGGAGTTGGCGCGAATTTATGAGCGCTACTGGCAAGAACTTGAGCGGCTTGGATATGTAGACCAGCGTATTGTGTCGTTTAAATTGCGCGAGAGGCTGACTTCGGTGGAAGACCTGGAGTTGAATCTCGGCTTTCTTGCCGTCGACGGATTCGATCGATTCAATCCTCTGCAATTGCAGGCGGTTCAACTGCTTGCGCCATATTGCAAGAAGGTGGAGGTTTTGTTCGACTACTTGCGCCCTGATGACGATCCGAACAACGACTATTTATGGAAGGACGATAGCTTTAAGGACCTCGAAAATATCCTGGCAGGCAATTTCACTCTTAATTCCTCGGTTCAACCGGCCGTGCCGATTGTTTCTCCCGATGTTCCAGTCTTAAAGACAAAACGGCGCCGTCAGGGTGGCAGTGCAGACAACGCTCTTCAATTGAGCCTTTTTGCAATGGCTGATTCTTTGGGTGTCACCGCCCCTGGTGACGCACCTTTTGTCGACGGAAGGCCGCAACGAACATATACGGTTGAGAAGTTCAGAGCGATGGATCGCTATTTCGAGCTGGACTTCATTGCTTCGCGCATCAAGCAACGATTAATTACCGATGAAGTGCCACCGTCCGATATGCTTGTGGTCATTCGTGACCTAAAACAGTACCGAACTGCTGTGCGCAGCGCCTTCGAGGGTGCCGGGATACCGCATTATTTAGATGAATCCGTGCAATTGCTGTCCTTGCCTCTTGCTCAGTGGTATCAGCAATTGCTGACACTTTCAATTGAGGACTATCCTCGCGCGGCGACAATAAAATTCTTGCGCAGTCCGTTTACTCGGCTGGATGCATTCGGACTGACCCGCGCTGATGTTGAAATGTTGGACAAGAGATCTGCCAACGACTTTGCCGTGGTGGCCGGGCGAGATCAGTGGGAAGACTGCGCCCGCTTGATAGCGACGACATCGATTAAATCCGCGTTGGGCAAATTTTTCGACAGTACGACCCCACCTAAAGAAGTGCGCCCACACGAGCAGTGGGTGACCTGGGTCGAGGATATTTTTGAAGAACTCTTCCTGGCGCCAACCAATGAGGAAATTGACGACGAGATCCCATTGAATAGATGGCAGCGCGAAACAACACTGTCTGTGGTGCGCCAATCACTGGCGTTGCTGATCAAAGAATCAACCATTATTGCCGGGCAAACTTTTACCTACGCAGAGTTTGTGCGCAAGCTGGTTCATATGTTGGAGCAATCAACATTTCGCAGTCCAGGTGAGGGGCTAAATCAAGTACGAATTTGCAGTGCAGAGCTGGCGCCCAACAAGACCTTCTCCGACATATACCTGGCAGGGTTGGTTGAAGGCGAATTTCCACGGCGAGTATCACGATCTGGCTTTGCCAGCCCTGAGGAAATCAAAAAGTGGCGATTTTTTGGTGTCGATTTGCACAACCCACGCCATCACGCCGGGTTTGAATCAGCGCTATTCAATTCATTGTTGGAGCGTTCGCGCGAGCGGATTGTTATCACTTGCCCCACCACCGATATAGTCGATGGTGAAGAACTTATCCCATCTTTTCTTTTAACCGGCGGAAAAGAAGAAGGCGTGAGATCGCTTTTGCCCGTTGAGCCATTTTCAACTGCCACTAATTTGCCTGTGTCTGTGAAAGATCACGTCGCCAATCGACTCTGGCGCAGCCAGAATGAAGTGATGGTGGCAATGACTCATCCGGATGTAGCTGCTTATTCGGAAAAGATATCGGCACCGATTGCGATGCTCAAGGCCCGCGAGAGTGGCTCATCGCATCTGGTGTACAACGGATGGCTTACGGATCTCGTTTCCAGTGGTTCCTTGAAAATAAACATGCCGAAAGAATGGAGCCCGTCGCGCCTTAACGATTATGGAAAATGCCCGTTCAAATACTGGACCAACCATGTATTGAAGATCGAACCGCATGAAGAGCCGACTAACGAGATCCTCGTTACCATTTTGGGGGAAGCCTATCACAAGGCTTTGGAGCTGTTTTACATAGAACTGAAAGGAAGAAATTTAGCACTTGTTGACGTTGAAGATGATGAGATCGAGCGTCTGATGGAAAGCTCGGTGCAAACAGCGATCCATTCAATGAATGCCCAGCACAACGTTAAACGTGGCGAATTTGCTACATACGAAAATCAGGAAATCGCCTTTCGCCTGCGACGGTTTGTACTAGAAGAAAAACGGCGCGCTCTAAAAGACCAGGGGCGCTTTCGCCCGTCTTTATTCGAGCATGGTTTTGGCACGTCTAGAAAGGGTGAACCAGCGTCTCCTCCTCTCATCATAAAATCCGGCGGTCGCGAAATTCGCATAATTGGCGTGATTGACCGTATTGATATTGCCAGTGAAATGACGGCTTCGGGTCAGCCGAAGGTGCGTGTCATCGACTACAAATCCGGTTCGACTCCAATCACTGAGAAAGATGCTTTGGATGGGCGCAATCTCCAAATGCCTATTTATGCGATGGCGGTTTCACAATCCATTTTGCAGGGTGCAGAAGTGGAAATTGGTCAATTCCTCAGTGTTTCGCAGGCTAGCACAATCGGTTCTCTGGAGTTCATCAAGAAGCCGAAGAAACCCAAGGAAGGAGAGCCCGAGCCGGTTGAGCAAGTCTCTGAAAATTTATTGGAAAAATCGAAGAATTACATCATCGACTACGTAACGCGCATAGGCAATGGTGATTTTGAAGTGCGGCCCAATGGCGAGGTTTCTTGTCGCGGCTGCCAGCATTCAATGATCTGCCGCATTTCCGAATGCGCCAGCTCAAGTGATGAGGAAGCAGAATGATGAGGGCACAAGAGAATGTCTGAACTTACTGCACAACAGAAAGAAGCTGTTCACAGCATTGATAAAAACGTCTTGGTGTCGGCTGGAGCCGGCTCCGGTAAAACCCACGTATTGGTTGAGCGATACATTGAAGTGCTTCGCAGTGATCCGGAATTGACTATCGCGGATCTGGTCGCCGTAACATTCACCAAGAAAGCTGCCAGTGAAATGCGCACAAGGTTGAAGGCACGCTTCCAAGTGTTGAAAGATGGTGCTGAAGGAGAAGAGCGTCAGCGCTGGCTCTTGTGCATGGCGGATATTGACGGTGCGCGGATAGGAACGATCCACAGTCTTTGCGACAGCATTCTCAAATCATTCCCTGTTGAAGGCGGAGTCGATCCGAAGTTTGAAGTGCTTGATGATATCGAACGCGCAGAACTCTGTGAAGAAAGCATCAAGGAAGCATTTCGCGATGCGATTTCCAGTCGCAGCCCGGAGCACGACCTGCTCGAAACATTTAGTATCGATGAAGTCAAAGAATGGTTGTTGGGAATTCTGAATTCATCGCTTCAATTCTCTGAAGTCACCGAGATTGTTGGTGACGCCAGCGACGAGTCGATGAAGGAGCGATTTGAAAAACTTTTGCAATGGGCACGGAAGCGCTCCATTTGCCAAATTGTCTCCGCTCCTAATTGGTCTTCTGCACTTGCGTATGTCCGCGACAATCCGTGGACGCCAGAGACAGATTTAGAGCAGATTCGAATGGCTTTCCAGCAATTGGCGGAAGGAATTGAACGGGCGAGCAAAACCGCGACTATCACCGATGAGTCGTGGTCATATGTGGATGGATTATTTCAACATCCTACCGCCGGCAATAAAGGCGGCAAGGATGCAAAACCCTTGCGCGACGAAATGCGAATTTTGAAAGGTGCTGTTGAGAAAGCCGTTAAGAAAGTTCCAGCCGGGCTGAAGGAAACAGACACGCATGCATTTCACTTGATTCGATCTTTCATTTCTATGGCAAAGCGCACAGTAGACATTTATGATCGCAAGAAGAAAATCGTTCACAAGCTCGATTATGACGATTTGATTCACTACACCTTCAATGCGCTCAATCAGCCGGGATCGCTCGCACGTCAGCATTTTAATGAGTCATTGCGCGCGATTCTCGTGGACGAGTTTCAAGACACCAATGCCACTCAAGCTAGATTGGTGGCATCGCTGGCTGGAGCGAAAACACGACTGTTTTTGATTGGTGACGATAAGCAGTCCATCTATAAATTTCAGGGCGCGGACGTTTCGAACTTCAACGAATGGAAGAACGCACTCTCCGGTTCACCAAGCAGCGTCACGATTGACTTCTTGACCGGTGAGAAGAACGTGATTCCGCTCAATAAGTCCTTTCGCAGTCATCCTGATCTTGTTTGTGGCGTAAATCGGGTATTTGAAAACTTGCTCGATCCCGGTGACGATCCACAAATTTATCGCGCTGCCTTCGAGAGTTTGGATGCTCACCGCGAACGAGTTGTCGATACTGAGCGTATTGAAGTTCTTTGTTTTGACTCTTCTCAAACGGAGAACATGGAGCAGAAGAAGGCGTTTGAAACTGAATTGATTTGCCAGTGGATAGAAGAGAAAGTCCGCCTGCAAATGCCCATTCAGTTGAAAGATGGCTCAGCATCTCGTCCTGCCAAGTTTGGTGACTTTGCGGTACTCGTACAGAAAAACGATCACTTCACTCCCCTTGAAGAAGGTCTGACGCGACACTCGATTCCGTTTGTTACTCTGGGCGGTAAGAGTTTCTTGATGCGTCAGGAAGTGTTCGACATTGAAAATCTCTTACGTTTTCTCGACAACGAGTTTGATAGCCATTCACTTTTGGGTGCCTTGCGCTCTCCAATCTTTTCAATCACAGACGATATCATTCATCAATTGGTGACTGATGAGGGTAACAAGAAAAACCCGCACCTGTGGGAGCTTTTGTGCAGGGTCGCCGACCAAAGACGCCCTGGCTTTGAAGTATGCAGGCAGGCGGTAGCCAATCTGAGGAAACTCAAAGAAAGTGCCCAACTGCGACCCTTGGGTGAGTTGATTCGTGAAATTCTGGCTTTGACCGATTACGATACTGTCCTTCTCTCATCTAAGAATGGTAGGCAGCGCTCGCGAAATGTATGGAAGCTTGTCCAGCTAGCAACCGCAAATGAAAGCCTCTCGCCGGGCGAGTTTGCGCGACGACTTTCGCTTATGCGTGAGCATAGAGTGAAGCAGGCTGATGCCCCCTTGCAGACTGATGATGTTGTTAAATTGATGACGATTCACGCATCCAAGGGTTTGGAGTTTCCGGTTGTAATCCTTCCTTTCCTTTCTTCCAAAATTGATCCGCGTTTCAAAAAGCTGTTGTTTCACAAACAGTATGGTATTGCGCTCAACACTGACAGGAGTGCATACAAACAGGAGAAGGACCAAAACACTCCTTCCTGGTTTCAGCTTGTGAAGCTGGTCGACAATGATATGGAACTTGAAGAGAAGAAACGACTTTTGTATGTTGCAATGACGAGACCTCGCGATCACCTTGCACTGTTTATTGACTCGAATCAGAACAGCAGGTTCAACACTTTCTCCACATGGTTGTTCGATCATATGGTGCCAGTAAACTATGCGGGAGAAGAACGATTTACATTTGACCTTGCGCCTCAATCGAAAGTCGCGCTTCGTCGCTATGAGCCGATTCCTGCAGTGCCTGCGGAGTTTGAGTCCGTCTCTCTTATTGAAGAGCTTGACGAAACCAAGAAGAATCTTCGCCTGGATCTTATTGAACCGATTTTGGATTCAGAAGCAACTTTACGTGCACCGACAAGTCGGAGAATAACTCCAGGGAAGCAAGGTGTGCGTCTGGAAGCAACCCTTGTTGGTACTTATTTCCACTCGTTGATGGAACACATGCTTACGCGACTTGAGAAACCACAATCATGGCTGCTCGAGGAAGTTGCTCTTGCACAGGGCGACTGGGCAAGCCACCCTGAAGTTGTTGCGCATTTGGTGAAACAGGGCGAGCGCTGGATGGAAAAATTCTGCGACAGTGATTTGTTCCTTTTGATGAAAAACGCGCGACGCCGGCTACATGAAATTCCATATTTTAGCTATGTTGATGAAGGGCTTGAAGACAAACGCCCCGATCTTTTGATCGAAGATAAAGACGGCCAGTGGCATCTCGTCGACTATAAGATCGATAGCTTCCCAATTGCTGAGATTGAAACTCAGGCAAATGAGCATCTTCCTCAGATGCTAGGTTACGTTCGCGATCTGCGTTCAATCACGGGCATCAATTGCACCGCGCATCTATTCTTTGCCAACCACGGCAAATTGCATCGCCTTAAAGCTGAAGTGTTATCGACATAGAAACTGTCGAACTAATTTCGCCTATTGGCAAAACCATCTGTTCTCTTAAACCCTTCTTAACCGCGGTCAGCGAGAATTAAATGCGGGTACACGTTAACTCTATAACTCGGAGAAAAGGTGGTATCTAGCCTTTTCTCCGAGCTTTTATTTTTTTCGAGACACTACTTAAAAACTGTGCGTGTGTCTCAGTCCACCTATTGGAAGTGGTAGCGGTTCCCGATAGAAAGTAGCAGAACTCTCAGAGTTCATCGCATGTTCACGTATGCCTGATATGCTCAATTGCTGGAAGTGTATGTGCGTTGGGAAGGGGCTGCTTCTGTGCAATTGTGCGACGGCTGGTATGCGGCAATTTATGCAAACAAGCTGAGGCGAGACAGACCTTTGGCATTAAGGCGCTTCGGCAAAGACCTTGTTGCGTGGCGCGATAATGATGGGCGGGCCGTCGTCATGGAAGATGCTTGCCCTCACCGGTCAGCCAAACTCAGCTTGGGCAAGATTCAGAACAACGCTGTTGTGTGCCCCTTTCATGGATTTGAATTCGGCAATGACGGCCGTTGCACGCTGGTTCCAGAAACAACAAAAGCTGCGCCCAATCTACGCTGCAACCTCATTCCCAGCCTTGAACGAAACGGATTTATTTGGTTGTTCCACGGCGAACCGGGCTCAATGAACTCCGAGCCACCGTGGTTCGATGAACTGAATGATCGATTCCCTTATTCGCAACTGCAGAGCGAGTGGACATGCCACATCACTCGTTGCATCGAGAATCAACTCGATTACGCTCATTTGCCTTTTGTGCATACTAACACCATAGGCGGTGACTTCGATGTTACAAATCAAAGTATAAAATTTGATTTGAGGGCGGACTTCATTAAGCTGGACCTTGGAACCGGCTTCTTCTGCTTTAAGTTTCCGAATATCTGGATGCTGGAAATTTTGCCGAAAAAGTTTTACCAGTTTATCGCCTTTGTACCGGTAGACGAAAACAACACGCTCATATTGCTTCGTGCCTATCAGAGTTTTGTAACGGTGCCAGGTCTTCGAAACATATTGGGAGCAATCTTAAAGGTTCAATCAAGCGTAATTTTGAATCAGGATAAGAGAGTGGTGCTCTCACAGACACCAAGAAACTCGCTACTAGCGGACGAGGAGAAACTGTACCGCAGCGATGATGGGATCGCATATTTCAGGCAGGTTTGGCAGGAAAAGTCGAAATCTGAGTTCAAGAGTTCCTGACGTAAACGGAGTCACCACCTAAATGTTCACAGCGGAATTTTTTGCACGCGCTGCATTTCTGGCAAACATTCTCATTCTTTTGCCAGTGCTGATTTCGTTGTTCAAGGACGAAAGAGCCCAATTGCAAGTATTTGAGTTCACCGTGGAAAATTCGTCTGGATTACGAATGCTGGTGGGTTCACTATGGTTGGCAATATTGCTACTTTCAGTCGCTGGCTTGGGCAATCCGAAATTTTTCATTCCCGTTTTAATGTTGCAGGTGATATACAAGGCGAACTACCTGCTTTTCTATGTTCTGCCTCGCCTGAGAAATTATGGATTAGAGCAGACTCCCAGAGGTCTGTCGCTGTCTTTCCTGATTATTGTCGTGCTCTGGCCAGCGATAATAATTGCGAATCTCTGAATTCGACAACGAAGTCATTGTGATTGGGGATCGCGGTGTGAACGCAGTATGATTCCCAAAGTCATGCTCAGGTGACCAGTGCTTCTATTTTGTTCCAGTAGAAGTGCATCCTGCGGGCGATGCGATGCCGTGTGCGACTGACTTTCCGGCGTGCAAATTTGAGGCAATCAAAACCGTTTTTGGTTGGTAGGTTAGAACATCCCAGTTCTGCTTCGGAAGGTAGTGTGTCGACAACAGGATCGCGCCAGTGTGTTATTACTGAGTGGTCGAACTCGATTGCGGCAACGATGTGATCGCGCATGTATTCGTCTGCGTCGTGACCAATGTATCCAGCTCTTCTCGCGTCGACTCCAATCTTTCGCCCTACTTTATTGTTTGAAAGATCGCGATGCCTGTCGCGCAGATCTCTCTCCTGCACACCATTT
>PNLN01000191.1 GCA_013823055.1 Cyanobacteria bacterium DS2.3.42 | reverse complement strand
TCGATGAGAAGAAAGGGCTGCTTACGGTTCTGACGGCAATAGAAAAATCGGTTTTGTCCAAGCGCGAAAGGCAGATTGGTGTAGACATTAGTTTGGGAATCACACTTTGGCGATTGATCAGTCTCTGGCGCTTAAACGATTCATTGGCTGAAGGTAGTGCTTACTGCGAGCTGTTGCTACAGCGTCTAACCGATTCAAGAGGAGTAGACGATCCAGTCGTGAAGCAACTTTCGTCCGCGATATGGTTTATAGCTGCGCTGAAAGCCGGTAGTTTTAAATGGAGGGAAAATTACCTAGGGGCTCAATCGAGAAAGATTGATGAAGCTGCTGAGTTTGCTGCGATGCTCTCCACTATTGCGCTCGATAGTGCATGTAATGGTAGTGTTCAGAATGCTGAACTTGTGATGAACGAGTTGCTGTGTTTTTATGCTGATACCGTTGGTGATACTGGAAGACAAGTCGGTGAGATGCTTTGGTTGCTTCAAGAGACCCAACTGAATCAGCTTCGGAACACAGTAATATCACTGATTTCCCAAAGCAATAAGCATACGCGCGACGCCTACCTTGATGCACGGTTTAAAGCTCATATAAGGCGTCTTGTCGTGCTAACCGAAGATCCTGAGCGAAGAACCGAAATCGTATCAAGTATGCTGCTTGCGCAGTATGGTTCGAATGCCTATGACAAGACGCTGGAAGAGATCAAAGAAATCGTGGCGCTATGCACTTTCAAGCAGTGCTACGAGAACGAGGCAAAGGCTGAACGAAAGCGCATCATGACCGGCGAATCGTTAAAGTCGAAATCCAGTTCGGTATTGATTCAGTTGGAGTTGGATTGCATGGAGAAAAACTGGGAGGAATTCCAACAGAAATTTGCGAAGGATGGCCCGTCTATAAATGCTGAAGAGTCTTTCTATTCGCTTGTGCAGTTAGCAATTTGTTTGTTGAAGAACCAGCAGATTGAGCATTCTGAGGCGGTTTTGAACAAGTTGTTTTCTCACACAACACCATCTTGTGCGGAAGCGTTTAATCATTTGGTTGAAGAGATTAAGCGGCAACTGGTTGTCCACGGAAAACTTGAACAAGCAATAGGACTACTTGAAGTGGCATTGAGTGGACAGTTTCAGTCTGCAGAATTGAAGAACCGTTTGCGCTTGCAATTGGCTGAACTCAAAGTTATGACCGGCAATCTTTTTGAAGCCACTGCTTTGATCTACCAGGCCTTCTCAGACATTCCGGATGCTAATTACGACTCGACCTCCCCACTTCACTTGGAAGGGAAGTAATTAGAGTTCGACACGGCAGACCCTGCAATGCATAAGAAAACAGACGCATGCAATGCGCCACTCTACGCTTTGCGGGTCTGTACGGCAAGAACTGCCGGTGTGTGTGAACCGGTGTGAGCATTTCTTGGTTTGCGCCGATCCGAATGTTCTTGCTCGATTACTGGCTGGCGCACGAAGAATGCGGCGGCCAGACCCAGTAAGTAAATGAGCGAAACGCAAGCGGCGGCGGTTCCATACGAGCCACCAAAGGCTGCAATCAGAGGTCCTGTCATCAAAGCTGCCAGTCCGGCGATCACTCGTCCGAAGCTCCACGCGATACCGGATGCGGTGCCGCGAAGTTCGGTTTTGAATGCATCGACGATATAAATCTGCAAAGCTATGAATGGAATGTATGTGGCAACACCGACTGCAAAAGCAGCGTAGTTGACGGCTGGACCATAACTTTTGATGAGCATGAAAGTGCTGAAGGCTGTGACCAGCGATGCTATAAATCCGATTTTGAAAACAGCGCTGTATCTAAGGTGGTTGACCATAAACGGCAGGAGAAGTGCACCGAGAAATCCGCCGACACTCATACAGAGCGTAGCCGTGCTTCTTTCGTTGACTGCTTCATGACCGGTCAATTGATTGATCCAGGCCGGCATCCATGACACACCTGCCCAATAGCCGACTATGGCGGCAGTGGCAAGCAAGGTCACAACGATGACGGAGCGGCGGTTTCTCTTATCGAACGCAAGCTTGAATGGATTTGTCACCAGATCGCGCTCGTGTTGTTTCAACAAAATTCTAGGTATGCTTTGCAATGCTATGCGTTTCTTTTGAAGCTCCTCAAAGCATTCAGGCTCAGAGATTTTAAAGCGGATGTAGAAGGTGACCAAAGCAGGAATGATTCCGACTGCAAAGAGAAAGCGCCATCCGAGATCGCCGGTTCCGAAATTGAATAGTCCGCACAGCATGCAGCCGACGCCAAATGACGTTCCCAAAGCTGCCATCGACCAGGCCCGCTGTTTTCCCGGGCGTGATGTTTCGCCCAGCATGACAGCACCCAGCGCAATTTCCCCGCCGATGCCTAGACCGACTGCGAATCGGCAAAGAGCTAGTTGCCAGGTCGTTTGAACTAGTGCGCAGAGCCCACAGGAAATTGCATAGAGAAGGATTGTCAGACAGAGCGTGTTCTTGCGTCCCAGCTTGTCCGCTATAAAACCAAAGAAGACGCTGCCGATCGCCCAACCGAGCATGAAGCAAAAGAGAATGGACGAGCCGTGCCAGCCTATTTGGACGGCATCCTTGGTAGCCAGCAATTGGCTGACCGCCGGATACATGGCAATGAAATAGATAGTCGCGTCCATGGCGTCGAAACATTCGCCCAGCCAGGTCGCAATCAAGGTAGGTAAATACGCGCCGCGCGTTTTAACCAATAGGACGCCGTGGTCTCGCAAAGTGCTTGACGCCATATGTTATCTCCAACTTTTCCTCGCTCCACCAAGGTAGCCAAGAGGTGTCTTGGGGTCCACCCGGTTATCCGCAGTTTGGATTAATTGTCAAGGAGTGTCCTCGTAAAGACTGAATTTCAGAGCGAAAACACAGGTGAGTCGCGGCCACACGGCGGCTCAGGGGATTAGATTATTGAGCACTTATGCAAAGGGACGTAGTCAGGGATGCTGTTTTGGGCGGTTCGCCATATAATCTAATTGCTAGCGCAGCAGTTTTTAGGAGTTTCTTTGATGAGTGCACCCGGACATCGCGACCCCGCCCAAGGATGGCTGATTTTCTTCTTCGTTTGCTTCGCGATGGTGGTCTTCGGGCTTGGCGTCTTTGCCAAGTTCACTTACGACGTCGACGCGCCGGATGTTCCAGCGGCTGGCGGCGGCGGTCACTAAGAATTTGAAAGCTGCTGGTTGAATGTTCAACTAGTGCAGAACCATTTTGCAATCAGGAAGCAGAGAACTTATCTGTATTCTGTGGCGTGGCTCTAGTTTGCCTTTGCTAAAAGTAAGCGTGCGAAGATTCTTGAGTTTTCCCAAGCTCTGGACTGCAGCGTCAGACAGTCTTGAATCGCTGAGATCTAAAGCTTTCAATGACTTTGATTTTGTTAGAGCATCAAAGAGATTTGCTTCTAATGGCAGGCGTTGAGAAAAAGCCAGAGTTTGTAGATTGGCAAGCGAAGCAATAATTTCGAAGTCAGACTTATCCAAGTCACTGCAAAACAATAGTTGTAATTCTTTCAGCTGGTTTGAGCCTTGCAATCGCCGCAATACTGAAGTGATATCGCCCATGTCGCGCACAGCCAATTTCTTCAGCTTAGGTAGTGACGAAAAACGTTGTAATCTCGAAGTGGTCACGCCTGTTGAAAGAAGGCTCAAAGACGTCAGATGAGGAAGTTGTTCTAAATACCCCAATCCTTCATCATTGAAGTGAGCAAAGTTAAAAGAGACTTCGTCTAGGTATTCGTATGACTTCAATTTCAGCAGGTCTTCTTGATGTATGTCTCTGTTTTGATTGAACTCAATTGAGCGAATTTCATCGTCTCGGAATCTTTTCAGGAGCTTGGGACACTTTTCAAAAACATTAGGTGTAGTACTAAACTGGCACGGGCCGAGCCATTCTATATCGTAGGTTCTGCGTGCTACGGTTAGCCCGCCTTTTGGATCTTTCAACGTACCGATTGGGAAGTTGGGAAACTCAAATTTTCTAAACTCTTTGCCGTTGTTTGTACTTATTTGACTAAAGAACGTGCTGGCTGAGTCACGCGCATTCGATCGTCTGTCGTCATCTATAGCCGGAATGTCGCTTATTAAATCTGATTCGTAAGTGTTTAGAACAGCACTATGTGGCGGCGTACCTTGATCAAAATCCTGTGCCGGCTGTCTCAACTGCAGCCAAAAGAAGAATGCAAGACCAAGAGCAACAGCGGTGGTTAGGCAGAGGATAAAGATCGTGTTTTCTTGCGAGATTTTGTTTGTGGTTTCTTTCGGTCGCACTTTGATTCTGAGTTGAGCACTCAATTTCAATCTCATCAAGTTTTCTGCAACCTGGCTGGCTGATGTGTATCTCTGCTGCGGATCCTTAGCCAGCATGGTTTGAACAATGCTCTCAAGATCCTCTGGAAATTCTCTTCCAAGCGAGCCTGCTTTCAATGTAGGCGGCGTGTCGCTGAGATGCATTTGTTTTGTTGCTTGCGTGGTAGCACCTGTGAATGGCGGGCGTGCGGTAATCGCTTCAAACAAAGCGCAGCCTAGTGAATAAATATCAGTTCGATAATCCAATTTTTTACCGCTGCATTGCTCAGGGCTCATGTACAGCGGGTCGGCGCTGACTCGCGGACTCTGATCGCGCGGTTTGCGGCCGCCTTCGCTTAATTTTGATGTTGCGAAGTCCAGCAATTTGCACTGCCAATTTCCCTGCTCTCCGATTAGCATGATGTTGCTGGGTTTCACGTTGCGATGAATAATTCCCTTTTCATGCGCGTCTTGAAGTGCCCAGCAAAGAGGAAGGAAAACCGAGAAGATGTCGTCATACGTAAGGCGACCACAGCGATTTAGATAATCTGCAAGTGTCACGCCCTCTACTGTCTCCGTGACATAGTAAGGTTGATTGCCGTCCTGTAGCCCGAAATCCGCTAGTGTTGCCGTATTTGGATGTTCGAGCAAAGATGCGGCTTTGGCATCTGATTGAAATCTTTGCAGTTGGCTATCGCTGAATTCAGGGGCAAAAAGTTTGAGTGCATATTCTTTGTTTTTGAGAACATGCTCGACCTTGTAAACGACTGCAACTACGCCGCTGCCCAGGCATGACAGAATTTTGTACTTGCCGTCGATAACTGTCTCCGGTGGCAGGACTTCCAGGTCCGGCAGCGCAGCAGGCTCGGGTGATTCAGAATCCGCAAATAGCTTCGCGGGTTCAGAATGATTGATTTTCTTTTGCGGGGTTCTGTCCGGCAAGGCGAACTCCTGGATTGTCACTATCCTATTTTAGGTGTTTTCACCGAACTCGCAAAGTGACTATGAGGCTGTCGCGTCAGCGTGGCCGATCCCGTTCGATTACTGAACGAGCCGTCCGCCGACGTCCTCAACGCTCTTCTTCAAGATTGCAACCCTATCTTTACCGGATGGGCTGTGATCTTCAATCCAATCGCCTAATGCATCGATTGACGTCGCACGAACAAATGATGTTTCTAACTGAAGGTGTCCTTGCTTGCCTCTCCAGCACAGTGTTTGATCGTCGGATGGAACGTTCATCATGAAGTCCGTGACGTGCACGGGAGCCACGCATCCGTCGATACTTCCTTGGATGATCAGCAGCGGCACATGTGGTCCGAGCAACTTTCCGAGCTTTGCAGTTTTTTCCACAAACTCGTCTGTGGCAATGAGATCCTTCAGCGAAAGCTCCGTCACCATGAGCGGATCCTGCAACAATTCGTCGACAACTTCCTTGCGCGGGGAGACAAGTTTTGTGAGGAAACCGTGCAGTTTTACTTTGTGTCCTTTGTTGACCAGGGACGCCAGTCCCGCCTTGATGTCCGAAGGCGAAATGTACATCTTTGGATTTACTTTTATTGCCGGCGCCGAAAGCACCAGACCATCGACGAGATCGTTATGTTCGCCTGCAATTTTTACGCAAAACGTGCAGCCAAGACTTTCACCAAGAAGAATCACAGGCTTGCCTGGATATTTCGCTCGCACAGCCTGAGTCAGTAAAACAAGTTCATCATAGCTTTTGTGATGGGCGACCTTGTGACGATCATCACCGGCCGTGCTGAATTTGTTCTCGTCATCGTAGTGGCAGCGACCAAATCCACGCATGTCACACGCCACAAATCCAATTCCCGACAAGGCCATCGTTCTGGCGAGGACTCGATAGCGGCGTCCGTGCAAGGTCAGACCATGAATGCCGAGAATAACCGCCTCAGGCTCTTTCCCTGCCGGCATCCATTCATAGGTCGGCAAGCCGCAAGCTTTGGTCAGATCCGTGTCTTCTGCATAAGTAAACTTTGCCATGATGTCAGGGCTGACGCTATCGGAAGTTTGACCTGGAATTGTCATCTCCGCGGCGTTGCTCGAAAATTGCATTGTCGGAATTGCAAAAAGGCTCAAAAGAGCTGCTGTGACTACCTTTGCCTTGGAATTCACGCCCGTTCTGTTCATTTTGTCCGTCCATTAAATATCCGCGGGCGCTATACGCCCGGGTTCCCAGCTATTACGCGCTAGGGTAGCGCGTTTTATTGACTTGATGATTAAACGGAGTTCGGTAAACCCCCGCCTGCGGGCACTAAACGCTAATTTATTTGGTGCTTGATAACGTCAGTCTATCCGGGAGGGGTATAGTTGAGCAAATCGCTGAAACCCCCAATATCCCGTTGATCATCACCAGGAGCCTAGATGAAGTTCGAACTTACCAACGTCAAAGAGAATTCGTTTTACGCTCTCGAGACGCTAAAAGATTCGTGGGTGCTGACTGGAAAGCAGTTCTTTCCACTGTTCATAGGTTGGTTTTTGACCCTGGGCGGCCCAGTTCTTTTGACCTGCATTCTTTCTGCAGCCGGATGGGGCGTCGACAAATTCTTACTCGGATTTCCAAAAGGCGGGCCTTTCTCGCTGGTTGGACTGCTTATAGGCGTGTTTACCATTGGCGGCTTTTGGGCCGGGTGGGCCAAGATTGCTCTGAAAATTACTCGCGGGATCCCGACCAAGATGGCCGATGTGCTTTGTTCTCCAGCGCAGATGTTTTCTGGGTTGATAGCGCTAACTCTTTCGACGATTGCGATTGGTTTGACGGGGTGGTTGGTGATTCCAGCAGCGCTTCTTTTTCTGAAGTGGCAGCTGACTCCTTACTTTATTGTTGACCAAAATTGCGGTCCGATTGAAGCAATGAAGCGCAGTTGGCATGCAACCGACAATGCTATTTTTATTCCGCTCGCTGTTCTCGATCTCATTTTCTTTGGGCTTAGCACCGCCAGTAGTGCTCTCTTTGTCGGCCCAATCATTTGCCATATGGCTCTGGCGGTGGCTTCGGCGATCGTCTACACTCGCTGGCTGACAGACGAAGAAGCACCATTCAATAAATCTGGACTGCTTGAAGATCAAGGGGACTAAATCAGATATAGATGGATGCTGCTGAGCGAAGAGAGAAGTTAGGCAAGATCCAGGAGCAGATTCGGGCCTGGCGAAACCGTGCTGCAATGGCGTGGAAGCAGCGACAAAGTGCGATTGAGAAACACATCAAGATTCTTCCAACGTCTGATTTGCCTGAGGAAGCTGTGCAAATGACTGACTTGGTAGGTCAAGCTCTGAAGCGAATGTGGGAGTATCAGATCATGGAAGCAGAAATGGAAGGTAGGGAAGCTCCTCCCCCTCCTCCGGATCCGGAGACTTTCTTTAAAGACTGGGGAGATGGGACAGAAGGCGGCCCGCGCTGGCGTCCTTACGATCCTTCAAGAGTTCCGAAGCAACCTCTGCCGTCTTCCAGCGGCGGTGAAGTTGCATTGCCACTTCCCAAGGAAAACGAAGAAGGCTAGTCTGTCTGCTTCCGTGTCATGTTGGGCTTGTTCCTGTTCAGAGTCGAATCAAAGTCCCCAATCCCATGCCGGCCCGCATTGTTTTCTCCAAAAGTATATTCAGACCTTTTAAGCACGAAAGAAGTATCTTCGGTTCTTTTGGGAAACTTTATCAAAGGGCTGTTCTGCAAGGATTTCACTTCGCTAGCTACAATGTCCCGAAATATAAGATTCTCAGTTCCTTCAATTTGCAATTGATCAACCACGCCATTTCGGCCTATTCGATAATTTATGGTGCAATGTGTAGGAGGATGGTTTTCGAAACCAAAATCCAGCTTTTTGCGAATTCGTTCAAATAGTTCCTTCGCCAACTTCTTGTGCCATTCATCCCAGAATGTTGGATGGGTTGAACTTAGCAGGTCGGGGTTCTTAATTTCTTCAGCGATTGGAACTCGGCCGTCCGAGGTGACTTCAAATTCAAAGTTCACCATATCGTTCGGAAGCTTTTCGGGAACCTTCATCAAACTACTACCATTCAATGCCGTGATTTGGGTTTTCACGAGTGCACAGAAAAGGTCCTTAGCTGCGAAAGGATCATTGGAATCATGCACGTTTTGAAGGTTAGAAATGGTGCCGTTGCGATCAACGGTGAAACAGACTGAGCAAACTTGCCAACCTCCTTTTGAGTAGCGGAAGCCTGCATCACTAACCTGATTCCGTATCTTGGATATGATTGCTGATTTCCATTTTTTCAATATCTCGTCTTGCGGATTGTCTAGTTCGTTTGCGCGAACACACATGCACGTAAGGGCAAGGAATATGCTGAGAAGTAGAAATCTGCGTTTCATATCTAGCGTCCCAAGTTAAGTCCAAAACTGAACTCCGATCTCTTCGTAATGGATTTTGCATTTCCAGCGCACTCTGGAAGAATGATGATTGGATTGTTCTGCAACTCTTGCACTGCTCTTGTTGCAATTCCGCGAAAGACTAGATTCTCGCTTCCCTCTATTTTCAGAACTTCGATTTCTCCGAGTCGGCGAATTCGATAAGTTATGACGCAGTGCAGTCTTGAATTGTCTCTCAATAAGGGTTCTATTTGTCTGTAGATCCGCATGTACAGTTCTTCGGCTATCTTCTTGTGCCACTCGTCCCAGGTCGCAGCAACAGGAGCGGTGGAATTTTGTGCCGGCGGTGCTTTTAAATTCTCGCTGATCGGCAACTTGTCGTCCGACGTCAAAGAAAACTCGATTTTTACGGCATCACCATGCAGGTGTTGAGGAAATGCCAGCAAGCTACTTCCCACCAGCGACTCAACCTGATTCTTTACTTGTGATGCGAGATAGCCATCCGAGCGGTCATCGGTACTAAGGTCGTTTATGCTGCCGTCTCTTTTGATTTTGAAAGAAACTCGGCATATTGAAAAACCACCTTTTGATTCACGAAAATCGATGGCACGGACTTTCTCGTGAATTGCGTTGATGATCGACGACTTCCATTGTTTCGCCGTTTCATCCTTTGCAGGAGCCACTGTTTCCGCAAAAGCGCAAACGCTGGAAGAGGCGATCGTTATGATGGCGGCGGCAGCTAATACTTTGCGTCTCAAGTCTGAAAGCACCTCACCTTGTTTTTCAATTGGATTCTGACCCAATGGAAGCGGGTTTTGGCTATTGGATTGGAACATTAGCGCAGTTTCAAAATTGATGTGCGTCCTCTTGCCCAGGCAAAGATGATGAGCGTTTAACGCAGCTAATAATCTTTGTGAATAGCTCCGCTATAATCACCTACAAGCTTCTTAGGGACAGGAAACGCAATCCCTCGATGATTGAGAATTTGCCACTTAGCTCTGACGCTCCCCTCGGACCTCATTTTAATGTCTTACGGCTCGCTTAGTTCACGGTTTTTGAAGAGAAGTACGAAGGTGGACTCTAACAGTTTTTCCTGGACGCTTGCGCTCATGAATCGCTGTAAAACGGCAGCCAGTTCAATCCGTGCCTTTCTGAAATCGGCTGTATCTTCATTGTTGTTGCGCACCTCAGCTGAGCGAAGAGAGGATGCGGAGCAATATCCTATCAATAAAGTGATTTGGATGGTCTGGCTCCAAGGATGGAACAACGCGCCTTGGCTTGTACAAAAGTGTTTGGCAAGCTGGCAATTCCACAACCCTGATTGGGAAATTCGAGCACTCGATGCGAATTCACTCCAGCGCTATATTGAGTTGCCTGAGTTGGACGGCAAAGAGATTACTGCAACAAACATGTCAGACATCGTTCGCACGCTGCTGCTGCATGAGTATGGTGGCGTGTGGTGCGATGCGACTTTGTTGTGCCATCGCCCGCTAGACAGCTGGTTGCCGGACGCAATGTGCGCGGGCTTCTTCGCTTTCGATCGGCCCGCTCCCGACCGTGTGTTGTCCACCTGGTTCATTGCCACGACTGAGGGACATCTGCTGATAGAACGTTTGCATGCGGCGGTGCTGCAATTTTGGAAGGACGAGGATCGGGCTGGTTCGCATTTTTGGATCCATTACGTCTTCGAAAAATTATGTGTATCTGACTCGCAATTCGGTAGCGCTTGGAATAAAGTGCCCAAGATCAGCGCGGACGGACCACATATGCCTCAGTGGAAGGGTCTACTGGAGGAAAGCGAATCCGTGATTGAGGAAACGCTCCTATCACTTGCACCCGTGTCCAAGCTTACATATCGATTCGACGAAAACGCGTTTACAGAGAAAACGCTCCTGTCACGGCTGCTGTCCGACCTTCCAGAGCCCATCCTGCCGCTGGTACGACAGCATAGCGATGCCCCGCGTGTCGCCAAACCCTTAAACTCCATTCGTTTAAGCACTCAGAACCTGGGAGATCATATTCAGTTACTTGCCAGTCAGCGACTTATTGAGCGGACATATGAGCCGTTCACATTTTTCATTGACCTTGACGATGAGATTTACTCGTGTCCAGGTCTGGACTTAACGTTAAGCTTTCCGCGACGCACCTATGCTCCTGGGCCGCATGAAGTATTCGCGGTGTCGCGAGATCAAGAAATCCTGTCAATACTCCCACCTTCACTATCTGAAGCTTCATTTATTAGTCATCACGTATCAGGTCGAGACTTTGAGGAAAATATGCAGGCGGCTGCAGCGCTGTTGGAAACCTATAGATCTCGCGCGCGGTTGATCGTGACCACCATGCTCCACTGTGCCTTGCCTGCAATTGCAATGGGTATTCCGGTTGTCATGTTTTACCCAAAGAACGATGAAACAGAATATGCGTCGGACCGTGAACGATTCACGAGTCTGGCGAAGCTTATACCGATTTACCGCTTCGAAGATGCCATGCAAGTGGATTGGGAGCCAAAACCAGTGAGCGTAGTAGCAGAGAAGCTGCGAATTGTTGACAGCTTTTTTCAGCTGACGGAGCGGTGGCAACTTCCATCGAGAAACCGCTTTCCCCGACTTGCACCGTTGAGCGTTTGTCCACCACCTGGCGGTGCCGCCTTCGGTGTCGAGCCTGACATCCCTGCCGCCTTGTAGTCTATATCGAGTGCTTGACGCAGGCTGATGCCGATTGTATGCAGCTTCCAATGAACAATCGCTTTCCCCGATTAGCACCGACGAGCACCCTTCCACCACCGTCTGTGCCACCCTGTGCCATCACCGACTACAGCTTTGTGCCTGACAGTCCAGCAACAACGTAGTTGATTGCCAGAGCTTGTCGAAGACTGATGCCGATTGCCGGTGATGCGTCGGGCAATTCATAGCCTTTTATCTGTCCTCGATCAAAGTGCGCCATCATGTGCATGACGTATCCTCTGCCGAATGGAAACACGACTGCCAGTGCACCCAATCTATCGGGATCTTCTTGCGCCAGAGCATCGCTTACTGCAAGCACCCTTACCTTTTCTTTGTTGAATATTCTGATCAGATGACAATGAATGTCCATCTTCCAGGCACCATTGGTGACGGCATGTCTAAATAGCGCAGGATGTTTTCCTACAATAGACGCCTCGTACATTTTCTGTTTGTTTGTGGCACCACTCCATGCGATAAAGCCTGGAAACACGTGTTGATTCAATCGATCGAGCATCCAGTCAGTGGTTAGAAGATAACCCCCGTTGATGACGAAGTCACGAATCTTGATGCCTCCATTCCAGGAAAGATTATTTGGTCCACAGTCGATGATTACAACTTGAGCATTGCTCAGATCGTATGCGTCAAAAGCCTTCTTGTTCATTATCTTGTAAGGCAAGCCAAGACTTTCCAGCGTGCGTTCTGCTTGATCGTACTTGTCCGAAATTACGACAAGTCGTTCGGCTTCCATTGTGCTTGTTTGCAAACTAAATCCGGGGTGTGTTTGCTCCAGCCATCCGCGATAAGTCTTAGGGGGAGCCATGGTGGCACGTCCGGGCAATGCCATGCGCGGTGTTTCGATGGGACCATCGTACTGGGCGCTGCCTTGAAGGGGAACGCGCACTGTGGTGGTCGGATTTGCCGCAGGCTCCAATGTGCTTGGTGTTGCTTCCGTCGGATTTGGCAGTGCCTTAAGAGACTGCAGCTCTGTCGATTGCGCTTGAGCTTTGACGAAACACAATAAGGTGCAACATGTTGCTGTTGTGGCAAAAACTTTCCACCAGAATTTGTTGGAAGCATTTTTGGTTATTTGTGTTTTCAATTTTCTTTGTCGCAATTGTTTGACCAGCGGCAAGTATTAGTGAAAGACCGAACAGAATTAGAGACGGACTTCACCATTATAGGTTTCGCGAGCGCGCGCTAACCGTTTTGCGCAAACTTCTTTTGATCTATGTTTTGATCAAGTATTTGATCGCGTAACCGTGCACCGCATTTGATTCACATTTGCAAAAATGCACTTGCGCATTTGCAGGCGACCCGTATAATGGTGATCTACCGGTGCCCATTTTTGGCGCCGTTTTCTTAACCAAGTATTTAGGTGATAAATGATGCGATTCCTCATCCAACTCAAGAAAACTCGTAAGGCACTGCCTGCGCAAGTTTCGCGTATTGGACATGAGGTCATTTCAGGTAATTATGCTGATGAAAAATCCTATCGTTTATCTCTTAGTGACCGGCTGGGCTTACGCCGGTAAACATCGTTCTGTAATCGTTCTCTACACTGTGATGTTCGCCTTTGCACAGGCGATGATGCTTGCCGAGCCTTATATCATCGGCAAACTCATCAACTGCCTGCAGACGGGCGTGACTGGTGTTGCTACAGGATCAGTACATGATCACCTGATGGATCAGGTGAAGATGTATCTGTTGCTCTACTTCGTGACTCAGGTTGGGTTCTGGCTTTTCCACGGTCCGGGCAGACTGCTCGAGCGGTATGTAGCGTTCAACATCAAAGCAACATTCAAGGGCAAGTTGTTCTCAATCTTGACCAGGCTGCCTTTGAAATGGCACAGGGAGCATCACTCCGGAGACAGTATCGACAAGGTGAACAGAGCGTCCAACTCGCTCTTCGAATTCTTCGACACCTCGTTTGAAATTGCCTACATGTTCTTCAGGCTGATCGGCAGCATGATAGTGCTGGTCTGGTTTATGCCCGAAGCCGGTGCGATCTCGATTACTGTGACGTTCATAGCGCTTGCGGTGATATTTGGTTTCGACCGAATTCTCGTCAAGAACTACAGCACGCTCAACCGCTTCGAAAACTCGACGGCATCAGCTGTTCACGACTACGTGACCAACATCATCAGCGTCATTACGCTCAGGTTGGAACATAGAGTGCATGGCGAAGTGTCGAGGAGAATGCTCTTGCCGTTGTCGTTGTTCAAATCGAACAACGCCGTCAACGAGATCAAGTGGTGCATCACTACGGTGCTCATCGCGACGATGATCGTGACGGTGCTCGGCTGGTACACGGCAACTACTGTCGGGGTCGGCAAGGCCATCGAAGGCGGGACATTCTTCACTCTCTTCGAATACTTGAGGAGAATCGGAGATTCGTTCTATCAGTTCGCTTGGATCTACGGCACGGTCGTTAGGCAAGCTGCCGATGTGAAAAGTGCAGAGCCAATCGCCAACGGCATGACGGAAGTCGGTGAAGAAGAGATATTCCATCTACCCAAAGAGTGGAATGTGCTCGAGGTGAAAAACCTCAACTTCACTTACGAAGACGACAAACACAGAAAGCACCACCTCAAAGACATCAACTTGACCTTGAAAAAGGGATTGGCAGTTGCCTTTGTTGGCGAGAGCGGAAGCGGTAAGAGCACATTGCTCAGCCTCCTCAGGGGCACGCAAAACGCTCATTGTGCAAATGTGTTCGCCGACGGAGTTGAACTTCCGGGTGGATTGAAGCACATAGCTGATGCCACCACTCTCATGCCGCAAGATCCGGAAATCTTTTCGGACACGATCGGATTCAATCTTACTTTCGGATTGGAAGTAGATGAGAACGAAATCCGGGAAGCCATACGGTTGGCGCGTTTTGAGCCAGTGCTCAAACGTTTGCCGAGTGGATTGGAGACGAGCATCGCCGAAAAAGGTGTCAACCTTTCAGGCGGTGAGAAGCAGAGATTGGCACTTGCAAGAGGCATCTTCTTCGCAAGAGACAGCGAGATAATCTTGCTGGACGAGCCAACCTCGAGCGTCGACCCACAAAACGAAAGGGTAATCTACGCCAACATACTTGGCGCATTCCCCGACAGATGTGTGGTTTCGTCACTGCACAAACTCCACCTCCTCGATATGTTCGATGTTGTCTACGTTTTCCACAACGGTGAGATCGTCGAATGTGGCGAAGTCAGTGAAGTGTTGGCGCAAAACGGAAGACTTTCGGAGTTGTTCAACAGCTACGAAGGTGCGACAGAAATGACGCCGGTGATGGCAACTCAACAAGCGGCAATCGCCGGATAAATCAGGGGCGGACTTCTTCAGAGGTCTGCCCTTCGATTGTTTTAGTTTTATTCGAAACCGCGTGTCAGTCAGTCCATGGGCATTCTACGCTCCGACATTCACAGTGACTTCACAGCCTCGCGGCTTTACTAGGGACAACTTCTCTCCAGCAAACTTTTAGAATCGACGCCACCAGGCTTCGATTGGTTTTTGCACAAAATGAACGAAATTTCTGATCTTAAAACATCGACCTCAATACCCGAGCCTGCTTCGAATGCGGACAAGCAGTCATGGCTGGGCGATGCTGCAGGGTCCGTAGTCGATGCTGGTCGATCTGCACTTGATACATTTAATGAAAGACCAATTGAATCCGCTAGTGGTGCTCTTGTGGGTGTAACTCTTGGTGTGATGTCGTTGCGGTTTAAAACACCTGCACTGGAAGCCGTTGTAGCTAGTGACTCAGTGCCAATTGCCAAATCCGCGTTACGGTTTGGCAAATTTCCTGAGTTGCCTGGAAAATTTGTAATACCAACTTTCCGAACAGAAGGTGGACCGCTCCGTGAGACATTGCGTACAGTTCCCGAACTCAAAGTTGTAAGTAAAGATTCAACAGATGCGCGAATATTTTCCTTCGCTAGTCCCTCCACTTTTAAGATCGTTTCGACAAAGTCGAGTGGATCAGGGTTTTTGGTAGATGAATCTGGACTTATTGCCACGGCCAATCATGTCGTTGCGAATCCAGATCTTCCATATTACCTTCGTCTCAACGAGGGTTTACTTCCGGCGCGATTAATGGCGCGAGATGTCGCAAATGACGTAGCCATCTTAAAAGTAGATTGGACCAGGAAGGGGGTTCGACCTTTGGAGCTTAACCTCGATGCTTATTCCAAAGAGAGTGGAGCTCTTGGGAGCGCAACTAAAAATTGGGATGCTGGAATAGCACTTGATCGAGAGGCGTACCTGATTGGTTTTCCCAATCATGCTGTGCAAAGAGTGATGACCAAGGGGCCTGTTTCCGAGATAGGGTTATTCAAAAATCTCAGCCCCGAAGCGCGGCTTGTCGATGGTGAAAAAGTTGAAGCATTTAAGTCTGCAAAAGTAATGCACAGGGTAACGTCCTTTGGCGGATATTCTGGCAGTCCATTGTTGCTGGAAAATGGATTGGTAGTCGGCATTCACACACACGGCAGGTATGGGGGAGAGTTTGCCCGCGCGGCCAGTGTGCATCATCTTTCACGCCTTCTGGATGAAGTACGTTTGCGCCCCATGGTGTCAGGTTTTGGAGACTATGTAACGCCCGTTATGGTAGCGACAAGTGACACTGCAAAACAAATAGTCAGGACCTTTGCTCCCGCACAGAGAGCGAATCCGGTACCAACAACATTCAATGTGAAAATTCCCCCAATGAGCAAGCCCAATGCATAGGCGCCTGGATTTTGCCTGATGGTCGAAAATCCCGTATTTGCCACACATTGACTTCACGCAGTGGTAACGGGGCATTGGTTTTATTGATTGTAGAGGTTTGGCCTTATGCCCGATCCCTAGCCTTATGCCGTATTTCCCGCACAGGATTTCACGCGCAACTCACGCTCGTCACGCTTAACTGAATCCATCTAGTCCCAAAAAAAGTAGACGGTTCTATGCACGAAACATTCGATGCTCCCGCCCCGACAGAAAGCCGCAAAATACCTCCGGTCGAAATCGGTGCCGTACCCGTGGTTCAAAATGAACGCCGGGATTGGGTGAGCGAAGCCGCTAGTGCTGTCTCGGAGCAGATAAAAGCTAACCCAGTTGGCACAAGTGGTGTCGCTTTAATTGGACTTCTTGCTTTGAGTCGCAGGTTTCCAGTCTTGGATGAACTCGCAGACGCGGCGATTGGGCTGACAAAGAATGCGACGAAAAGTGGCTCTGGTGTTCCATTTATTAAAGCCTCACGCGGAATAGGCGGTGATGCCGCAGCAGCGGAAGCTTCCGTAGCGGCTGAGGGTTCAACTTTCGTATCTCCCTGGGCGCGAGCTGGAGCAAAGGAGACCGGTGTTGTCGTGCAAGATGCTGGTGCAGTTGTAAAAGATGCTGGCGTCGTTGTACAGGAAGCCGGCGCAGTTGTAAAAGACGCCGGGGCTGTGGTCGCTAAAAGTGGCGCGGCGGCTGATGATGCGGTCGTTGTTGCCAAAGAGGTAAAAGCACCCTCACCACCGGATGCGCTGACTGACAAAGTTCCAGATTTTTCCGGAATGAATTTTTCGCGTTGGGCACCAAAGGCGCTTAGGCGTGATTCCGTAGCTATTCCCATGATCTCGGTCGATGCATTTAAAATCGGCAAACCATTTACACAAGAGGCTTTCAAAGTAATTCCTAAGGCTTCTGCCGAAGCGCATCTCTATAAAAATGCCAAGGATGCAACTGTTCGTGTTTGGAGCCAGGATGGCGTCGGGTCTGGTTTTTTCGTTGACGGCAATCACATCGCCACGGCTAATCATGTGCTAAATGGCAGGACAGGGCGTGTAACTGTCGAATTGGCATCCGGTAAGGCAGTGCCGGCACGTGTAGTGGCACGGGAAGTAGAAAAGGACTGGGCACTTCTTCGCGTAGACGAACCGATCAAGGGCGCATTGCCTTTCGAATTTGCCAGCGCGCGCGAAGTGAAAACCGGTATGCATGGTTATCTAATCGGGCATCCTCACGGAACAGTTGAGAAGGTTCTGACTAAGGGACGCATCAGTGACATGTTTGCAAACAATGGTAGGGCGACTATTAGTCAAACTGCTGAATCAGTGACCGGGATGTCCGGTGCTCCGTTGACCCTTGAAAATGGCAAGGTTCTTGGAATTCTACAGTCTGGCCCATCCTCGTCAGGACTGGCCTTTTCGGGCGAAGCTTTGCATGTCCGCCAC
This sequence comes from Cyanobacteria bacterium DS2.3.42, assembly GCA_013823055.1. GTDB lineage: Bacteria > Cyanobacteriota > Vampirovibrionia > Obscuribacterales > Obscuribacteraceae > QKMZ01. The sequence goes on along the minus strand of PNLN01000191.1, from coordinate 12,372 downwards.
CTTAGACCGGCTCTAGATTATGTGCGGAAAGTAGCAAACCCAAATGGCATTGACTGGCATACATATGCAGAAGTGACGAAGAACGCTCGAAATCAGCCCAAAATCACTATTACAGGAAGAAGAGACGTCGGCCAAGCGTAGCCTTATTTTGTCCGGTTCGTCTCAGTTCACGCTTAATCCACGAACTCAGTTGTAGTGTGTGGTTAATTCCTTCACGCACTATAAAAAGAATGACCGAAGACATCGGTTCTGAATCGCTATTAAAAAAGACGCATCCTGCCGCTGACGTACAAGTCGGACAGGATTGGTTGGGCGAAGCGGCTTATTCTGCCCTTGAGCATTTCCAAAGCAATCCGGTTGAAACAGTGGGCGGCGCCTTGCTGGTGGCGGGAGCGGGGCTGGCAGCTCTGCGCTTCAAAACTCATGGACTCGAAGATTTAGCTCAATTCGGACTGAAACGAACTGGGCTGCTTGCCAAAGAAGAACCTGCGGCTGCAATGGCAATGGACGAGGCTTTGAGCGGACATAGTTTCGTACCGAAGGTCTTGCCCGTCTCTGAGAGTACCGGTGTCAAATCACCATTCGTTTTGCGCAGATCGAATTTTGAGCGTCAATCTGGTGATCTGCCCGAGCTTTCAACCCTTCAGCCACCGAAAGTCTCGTTTGATGCACTGAGAAATCTCGACATTCCCAAAGGTAGTGTCGGTATACCTTCTTTTTCACTGGAAGCTGGAATTGCGGGCGCGAAAAAAATTCCGATTGCAAGAATGAGAATGGAATTGCCTGATTCGCCCATGGCGCAGCTGTATATGGGAGCCAAGGACGGGACGGTTCAAATCCATCGTGGAAAAAGGGGTGGAAGCGGCTTCTTCATTGAAGAGGAAGGCATAATTGCAACGGCTGGACATGTCGTACCAGACGCGAGTATTCCTTTGAAAGTGAGACTAGCAAGTGGCGAAATGCTCCCCGCTCGTCTGATTGCCAGGGAGGAGAGAAGCGACCTTGCACTGCTCAAGGTGGACAAACTTTTCGATAGACCTGCGCCCCTTCCCCTGGTCGAATTCATGCAAGACATAAGTCAAGGGCGTCGCGCTTATCTGGTCGGACATCCCTCATCTGTCAGAGAAAAGGTAATGACCGAAGGTCGCATTCTGAAATACAAGGAAACGCTCAACCCAGACTGGAGCTATGCGAGGGTGCGATATGATGTGCCGTCTTATTATGGAAATTCCGGTGGACCACTTATTTTGGACAATGGTTTGGTGGCGGCGGTGCATACGAATGGAGACTTGTTTAAGGCTCACGGCACAGGGACTAGTTTCGTTCACTTACGTCAAATGCTCGATAGCGTCAGCAAGCGCGGGTTCCGAGGAATAGATGTGTCTACCGACGCGGCTAGATACTTCACTTACTAGGGAAATAATGCAATTGTTGAATATAGCGAGAGTTCGGGTTTACTGGCGCAACCAGCAAAGCTTTGTTTCCGACCGCACGTACAAGAATGCCTATTGGCGAATCTTCAGATAGACTGTTTCCATGGCAAACGCGGAAATCCTATCGATTGGCACTGAGCTCCTTCTTGGGGAAGTTCTTGACACCAACTCTAAGTTTTTCGCTACCGAGCTGGCGAAGCTGGGTATCGATTGCTATTATCGGGTCACTGTCGGTGACAACAAAGACCGCATCAAAGCTTCACTGAAGCAGGCATTCGATCGCTCTGACATCGTGTTGACCTCGGGTGGTTTGGGACCGACTGCAGATGATCTCACAACCGAGTGCGTTGCCGAGTTTTTTAAACTGCCGATGATCATGGACGAAAAGGTGCTTAAGGAGATTGAAACACTCTTTGCCGAGCGCAATTTGAGCATGCCGGAGACCAACAAAAAACAAGCGATGCGCCCTGAAGGATCTGGCGTTTTGCCCAATCCAAGCGGCACAGCGCCCGGGCTCATGTGGATTATTCCAACTGATGTTTTGGCGAACGCAGGAGTTGTAGATCCGCACAAGAAGCGTGCGATCCTCACATTTCCTGGTGTTCCCTCAGAATTGATTGGTATGTGGAATCAATCGGGAGCCGCATTTATAGCCGACAGTTTCTTGACCGGCGCAATTTTTAGTATTGAGTTGAAACATTATGGAATTGGCGAATCAGCATTAGCGGAGAAGTACAGCGCGCTTCTCTATGGAAACATGCCCACCGTCGCACCTTATGCTGGGCAAGGTGAGTGTCGCTTGAGAGTGGCTGCCAAAGCCGCAACTATGGAAGAAGCGCGTGCTCTGGTCATGCCTGTTGCAGAACGGATTCGACATGAGAGCGGCGTGCTTTGCTACGGACAGGACGATGACACGCTGGAAGCGGTGGTCGGTCAATTGCTCATCCGGCACAACCTAACAATTTCTGTTGCTGAGTCGTGCACTGGTGGTTTGGTCAGCAAGCGTCTGACCGACATCGGCGGTAGTTCGGCATACATCAAATTGAACGCTGTCACCTACGCAAATGAGGCTAAGTTTAAGCTACTTGGTGTGTCGCAGGAATTGCTGGACACACATGGTGCGGTCAGTGATGAGTGTGCTCGGGCAATGGCTGAGGGGATTGCGAAATTATCGGGCGCAGAAATCGGCTTGAGCATCACCGGTATTGCAGGACCGACAGGCGGAACGCCTGATAAACCGGTCGGAACGGTCTATCTCGGATTGTTTGCCGATGGAAAAATGGCTACAAAAAGGCTTAACCTTGGAACCAAGCTAAACCGCCAGGAGATTAGGTTTCGAACCTCAAGTGCAGCACTGAATATGGTGCGATTGCACCTTCTAAGCCGCAATTTGGTCGTTCAATAGGAAATCGCCTGTTTCGACCTGCCGGACAGACTTTTCAAACAGAGCTTCACGATTGGCTTCCGGTCGTCTAACATAGTAATAAACTGCCCGCAGTATTGCGGCATCGCGACATTCCGCGTTATAAGGATTGACTTTCATTTCTTAGGGAATAAATTTGTTGGGTTAAACCACGCACTGCTGTACAGGTGAGGAGAGAGCTGCTGCATTATGGTCGAAAATAGACCCGGACAGAGTCCTGGCAACAAGAAAGCTGATGATTGGGTTATCAAAGACAACCTCTTTCATCGCCGCGTCTCTGATGTGCGCAACCAGGTCACCTGGGACTTCGACCAAACCGACAAGGCAATTGAGATGCTTCAGACCAGCCGGTTTGGCAGCCAGCAGCATGTGGTCCAAGAGTCAAGATCACTCACGGATGAAGAGATTGAAGCGCTGGCGTTTTTTGACGCTGAAACTCCTTGTCTGAAGTTCCAATACATGCTGCGTATGCTTCGCCGCGAACTCAAGCGTGGTAAGCGCTTCAACCGTCCTATTGCGGTTTTGGTTGTTGCTGTAGATGGTTTTGCAAATATTGTAAAGGTGCACGGGCCTTCTGCAGGAGACGCCATGCTGGCTTTCGTAGGCGATCGCTTGAATGCGGTGACGCGAAGCGATATCGACCTGGCCGGACGTTATGTCAACGAGCGGTTCTTGATTATTTTGCCGGAGACTCCCGGAAAAGGCGCCACGATTGCTGCAGAGCGCCTGAGAAAAGACGTGGAAGCTTCTGTGATGCAGTGGCAGTGGCATAAGTTGCAGGTCACCGTCAGCATCGGCATCGCGCATCGTCCAGGGCATGTTGGCGAAGCTGAAGAACTCATTGTGCAAGCGGACATGGCTTGCGAGTCTGTCGAGCGTACAGGCGGCAACAACATTTCTATCGCCCAAATGACTGAATTCGTCGGCGCTGAATAATTCTCGTAGGGGCGATGCCATTAATCGCCCGGGTTACAAAATCAACATCGCATCGCCGTAGCTGTAAAAGCGGTAGCGCTGCTCAACGGCTTCCTTATATGCCCGTAAAGTTGCTTGCCTGCCGGCGAAAGCAGTAACGAGCACGAGCAGGCTGGAGCCGCTCAAATGGAAATTAGTAATCAGGCTGTCGACGATTTTGAAGTCGTGCCCTGGTTTTACATAAAGGCTTGTGCTGCCGTCTTCCACTGCTTCTAGAACACCGTCTTTGCCGGCCGATTCCAGTGCGCGCAGGCTGGTTGTTCCGACGGCGATGACGCGTGAACCCCTCTTCTTTGCAGCGTTTACCGCTGCCGCGGTGTCTGCGGAAATTGTGTAGGTTTCTGCTTCAATTGTATGTTCATCGACGCTGGTAGAGATGGGCTTAAACGTGCCAGGACCCACATGCAGCGTGATCTTATGCATCTCGATACCTTGCTCGGCAAGTTGGTTTATCAAGTCCCTGGTAAAGTGCAAACCGGCAGTGGGAGCCGCTACAGCGCCAGGATTTTTTGCAAACACTGTTTGATATCGGTCGAGATCTCTTGTTCTCTCCCCTGTCTCAGGCTCGTCTTTCTTATCCTGATTTCGTTGAATGTAAGGAGGAAGTGGTGCATAGCCTACGTCTTTAAGTATCTCAAAAACGCTTTCCCTGTCTCCTAAATCAACCAGAAGGCGCTTGAATCCATCAGGGCCAGTCGTCATGTCTTTGAGAAAGAGCGAATATATTTTTCCGGTAGACGACTCCACAAGCAGTTCTTCACCTACTTTGAGTCTCTTGGTCGCTGTTGCCATTGTTTCCCAAACCGCAGCAGATGCGGTGGTTGGCTTAATCAGAAGCAGCTTTACTATTCCGCCACTTTTGCGTCGTGCGTATAATTTGGCTGGAATAACCTGCGTATCGTTGGCTACGATAATGTCTCCAGCTTTGAGGAAGCTGAGAATATCTTTGAATTGAACATGCTTAAGAGTGTTTTCTTCGCGATCGATAACAAGCAAGCGCGAGCTATCGCGCTCAGCAAGCGGTTCTTGTGCGATCAGCTCCGGCGGCAGCTCAAATTCAAAATCTTTCAGTTCGAGCGCGGTTTCTTGTTTGTCCATTTACTCATTCACAGTTGGCTCAAAGCTGATTGAACCAGGGTATTATCGAGCCATGACCTCGCAACAGTTAAAAGAAGCGATAAAGGAAACAGCATACGATCTCGGCTTCCAGCGCACGGTGATCGCATCGCTTGAGCCCATGGAAACCGAGCGCCAGGAGTACGAGCGCTGGTTGGCGCTTGGATACGCTGCCGGTATGGAGTACCTGAAGCGCAATCCACATTTTAGAACATCTCCGCAATTGCTGTATCCGGAAGGACGCTCGGCAATTGTCGTATCTGTGAGTTATTACTCAGAGGTGCCAGAGCCGCCGCCTGGCTTCTTCGGCAAGGTTGCACGCTATGCAGTTGGTCTGGATTATCATGCGGTGATTCGGGCAAAGTTGCGAGAACTTAACGCGCGGATAGAAAAAATCGCCGGCAGAAAGATCCTTGCCAAGGCTTATACCGACGATGTTTCTCTTTTCGAGCAGGGGCTTGCAGCTCGACATGGCTTGGGATTTGCCGGGCGTCACACTTTGATAATTGGCCCTCAGTTGATGGGCACTTACAATTTTGTAGCCGAGCTAATTACTGATTTGGAGCTAGACGCCGACGAGCCCTATCAAGGAACGTGCGGCAAGTGTTTTCGTTGCGGTGAAGGTTGCCCGACTGATGCCATCAAATTTGGTGTCGGCGTAGACGCGAACAAATGCATCTCGTACCTGACGATTGAGAACAAAGAAGGTATTCCTCTTGCTCTTAGAAAACAGCTCGGGCGCTGGGTTTTTGGCTGCGACGTCTGTCAGGATGTTTGCCCTTACAATCAAAAACCGAATGTTTCTCCCTGGGAAGAATTTTCGCCGGAGAAAGGCGCCGGACATTACCTGGATCTGATTTCGATTTTACAACTGCAAACAGAAACGGACTTTCGCGAACGTTTTGCGCATACGCCCTTGCGGCGGCCTAAGTTACGCGGTTTGACTCGTAATGCACTAGTGGTTATTGGTAATATTCTGGCGGAAGCAAGTGGTTCAGTGAGTGCAAGTGGTGTTTCTTCAACGCTCACAGAGAAAGAAATGTACATGTGCCTTCATGCACTCACTCAATTTCTGAGTTCAAGGCCAGAGCCGATGCTCAAGGAGCATGCTTACTGGGCCCTGGCGCAACACCCGGCGGAAGAAACAGTCAGTCAATTTAAGAGACTGATGGACGATGAAGATGAATATGTTCGCAGAATGGTTGGTGAATATTTGTAGGTGAAACTAAGACTTGGGCGAAACCGGTTGTTCTGCCAGTGCTGGCGCATTTTCAAAGGTTGTTGTCACTCGTTGGTTTGTATCAACGGAGTAATCGCGGCCTTTCCATTTGACCTGGCAGCCCGTTAGGAAACAATATGCAGAATTGATGTAGAGCGCGCTTACCAGAATTGCGCCGAGCGGCAAGAGAAAGAAATGGAGCGGATTGAGTCCTTGGTAAAAGACAGTGCTGCGTATGTACCAGATGAGCATGCATGTGAATTGCACCGAGAGCAGAGACCACAAAACAGGGAAGGGTAATGAATCAGAAACAGTTTGTGGAGCTAAAAGCGCTACTGCAATGGTAACAAATGGAGCCAACAGACAGGTGTTCAGCAGTATCACCAGCCCGACCAAACTTCCCACGCTGCAGTTTATCAACGCGAATGCATTCTTTGTCCAGCCGCTCCAGAGTTCTGAAAAATTGGTGTACATGCGTACCGAATACAGTGGTCGACCATCGCAAGCCGTGACGGAGAAGCCCTTTTCCTTGGTTACTCGCCCGATGGAAATGTCGTCGAGTATTTGATCTTTTACTGATTCATGACCGCCAATGGCATCATATGTGGTGCGTTTCACCATAATGTATTGGCCGTATGCGTACGAGCGAGGGCTTTTGGGATCGTTTATCGAATTGGTCGGATCGCCCATGAGGAAAGAGCCGAGCAGTGTCGGCATAATCACTCTTTCGCCAAAACTATAGAGTTCTTGAACAGGCATAAAGGAAATCATGTCTACGTTGTAATTAATGGCAGCACCCACCGCATCCCGAAGTGAGTTGGGATGATGAAAGGTGTCGGCGTCCGAAAATACCAGCCAATCGCCTTTTGCGTGCGGGCTTCCGTGGTGTAATGCATTGCACTTTCCTAACCAGCCCGGTCTGCTTTCGCGGCCTTGAATGACTTTTATGTTTGGAAAACGACTAGCAATCTGCGCAATTATGTGTCCGGAGGCATCAGTTGATTTGTCATTTATGACGATGATTTCGAAGTTTGGATAATCCTGCGCAGCAAACGATTCCAGGCAACGCGCTACTTTAGTTTCTTCGTTGCGCACTGGCACGACAACGCTGATTGACGGCAACTGCTCGCTTGCAATCATGCATTTTTCAACCTTGCGGAAGGTCGCAAAAAAGGACAGCATGAGCACAACCAGTATGACCAGTGCGATTGTGTTGAAGATGAGGAAGGCGGAGAGAAACATGCGACTGATCATACACGAGACCTTGCTGGCGAGAGGATAGAGCGAGCGGAAAAGTTAGATTCGACCTGTGCAAGTAAATGTTTGCGGATGTCATACAGCGCTGGCGAGGCGCTCGTATTGGACAATGGAGCAAATGCCATTGTCTGCTTCCCAAACTCAAAAGTCAGCCGCTTCAGGACCACCTCCTGGACCGCAGCATTATCTTTTCGGAAAGACCATAGAAGGATTGCGCGACCCGCTCACTTTCAACATGACTTACTGGAAGAAGTATGGGGACTGTTTGCGCTTTAAGGCGATGCCGGGAGTGTCATGGTATTTCTTTGCACATCCTGGTGCGGTCGAGCAAATTTTGCAAACAAACCAGAAGAACTATCAAAAGCCGATTCGTTTTCTTCAGCCTTTTGGATATGTCGGCGGTCGCGGACTGTTAACGAATGAGGGCGAGGCGTGGCGACAGCACCGACGTTTGATTCAGCCCTCTTTCCAGCGGGAAAGACTTGCTTCTCTTGGCGATGCCATGAGCGCGGCGATATGTGAGCAAATCGAGGAGTGGGAGAAACTTCCGAATGGGCACGTCGTCGACCTTTTCAGTGAAATGTCAAAGCTCACTTTTCGTGTGATTGGGCGCACTCTTTTTAGTGATGATTTGTCCGGAACGGCCGTCCCTTTCCTTGCGGCGTTAGAGCACGCCGTCGAGCACATAAGCGCACGAATGAACATGCCCATGCTCATTCCAGATTGGCTCCCTACGCCCGCCAATATCAAGTTTCACGATCAGAGGCATGTTCTAGACGATGTGGTCTACGGAATCATTGAGCGCCGCAAGAAGCTTGAGCAAGCACCTCAAGACCTCCTGGATATGCTGATGAAGTCGACATTTGAAGGCAGCTCCGAAGGGATGTCCACGCGCCAGTTACGTGATGAAATCATGACGCTCTTAGTTTCCGGGCATGAGACAGTTGCTCTTTCTTTGACCTGGACGCTTTTTCTATTGCATCGCAACCCTGATGCAGAAGCCGTTCTCCTGGATGAACTTCAGTCCGTTTTGGGTGGTTCTGCTGCCTCAATGGAGAACTTGCATCGGTTGCCCTACAACAAAATGGTTTTCAATGAATCGCTCAGGCTCTATCCGCCAATTTGGGGGCAGCCGAGAGAAGCCATGGAGGATGATGAAATCCAGGGATATAGAGTTGAAAAAGGAATGCCGGTCACGGTATGCCAGTATGTCACGCACCGACATCCCGAGTTTTTTCCGGACCCTGAAAAGTTTGACCCGGAAAGATTTCTTCCAGAAAATGAAGCGAAGCTGCCGAAGTTTGCTTTCTTTCCTTTCGGCGGAGGCGGCCGTGCCTGCATCGGCAATCACTTCGCCATGGCGGAAGGGCAGATGTGTATTGCGACTATTTTGCAACGTTTTAAATTCGAATTAGTCGATGGACAGAACGTGCAGCCAAAAGCAGGTTGCACTCTGCGCCCAGCAAGTCCAATAACAGTGCGCATAGTCAAACGTTCAGTGAAACGCTAAATCGCCCGATTTCCGTATCCGTATTTCTATATCCGTTGATTTTATTGATCGCTTATCTGCGCCCGAAAACTTCCAGCTTGAATGCATCGGGTGGTGTGATCGTAATGCCGCGACGACGTGCCTTTACGGTGATAAGGTCCTTTCTCGCTATTTTCCAATTGCGAAGAATGTTGGCTAGAACAATTTTCATTTCGTACATTGCATAGGCTGCGCCGATACAGCGACGATTGCTGCCACCAAATGGATAGTACTCATACGGTGAATACTGTTGCCCGAGAAAGCGCTCTGGCTGGAATTCTCGAGGTGATTTGAAAATGGATGGGCGCTGATGTGTTAGATAAATGCAGGGCATCAGATTGGTCCGAGGTTCAAATTCAAAATTGCCGAGTGAAAATTTTTCTTTCGGCATACGGGTGAATGCCACTATCAAAGAAGGTCTCAATCTTAGGGTTTCGTCGCATACTGCAGTTAAATAGGGCAGTTTGAAAATGGACATTGGATCTGTATTTTCACCAAGCGATTCAATCTCGGCGATTAGTTTTGCTTTTACTTCCGGATTTTCGTGAATGTAATACATTGCCCAGGACATAGCTGCAGCAACCGTTTCATGCCCTGATATCAAAAGCGTCAGTATCTCATCTCGAATTTCTTTGTCGCTGAGTGTTTCACCTTCTTGATCGCGAGTATTCACAAGCATGGTAAGCACATCGTATCGATCGCCTTCCTTAGACTGCTTTGCTTGAGCCATCAGCTTGTACAGAAGCTGGTCTATGGCTTTCGTTTCCTTTAGGTAGTATCCCCACGGACTTAGTGGGCCTAAAGAAATTTGGGCTGCCGGAGCGTTCGTAAATATGTGGCCGGAGAGCGAAGTCAGCCAATTCATGAATCTAGGAAAGCACCTTTGCAGTTCCTGCGTTTCCTCACTGTCTCTTGCTCCCACTACAGTGTCGACGATGATTTTCATCGAGAGTTCTTGCATGAATTCTCTGACTGAAAACGATCCCCCATGTCTGAACGCCGACATCTCCTGATTGCAGATCTCGCGCATTCTCTCGCCGTAGACTTTCAAGTGATCGCCGTAAAACTGCGGTTTTATGATGGTTCTATGCTTCCTGTGGAGTGCACCATCCGAGACAAGCAGCGAATTTTCACCGACGTAATCTTTCATAGAATGGTGTCCTTCGCCGGACTCAAAATTCTTGAAATCAGCTGTGAGAAGCTGCTGTACCAGCGTCGGATCGCTGATCATGATCATCGGTCTATGCCTGCCACCTTTGGCTATTTGGATTGTGAAAATATCGCCGTATCGCGCACTGCACTCGTCCAAAAACTCGAGTGGTTTGTAGAGCCACGCGTAGTACTGCACAAACCAGGGTGTATCAGGCCCTTTGGGCAAATTCATGCTGTCTGCCTTTGACCCAATTTTCGACTTCTGTGGCATCCCAGCCTCTCATGTAGGATTTGCGCAATGCCAGTAATTCATCCAATTCTTTCTGCAAATGATGCTGCACGTCCAATGTGATTTCATTCACCAGTTCGCGATCTAAAGCGGCTTCCGGCGGATGCTTGAGATGTATTGGTTTGCCGATATAAATCAGCCATTTGACTGGAAATGGAATGGAGGATACAGGAAATGGCAGCCATGGAAATTGCGGTGAGATGCCGAAGTATGGCACTTGGAATAAATTTGCCAGGAATTTGGCGTTCCACAACATTGGATAAATCTCGGCGTTGCCGATAGTGACTACGGGAATGATTGGAGATTGTGTTTCAAGGGCCGCGCGTACGCACCCGCTGCGAAATTCTCCCACGTTGTAGCGATTGCTTAGTGGCTGACCCATGGCGCGTTCGCCGGCTGGATAAATACCGACGAGCTCTCCGCGCTCAAGCACTTTGATTGCATTTGAGTAGGTGGCTCGCACCTCTCCCATTTTGCTCATGAAGGTGCGCAGATGTTTGTCCCAATAAAAGCAGTCATGCACCAAGAAGCGAATCAGTCTGTGTTTCGGATGCAGATTCAACACTGCGTCTGTGAGCATGAACAGGTCAACCGGCATGGTGCCGTTGTGATTGCCGGCAATGATTGCGGCACCTTCTTCGGGAATGTTCTCGATGCCGAATACTCTAGTCGAGAAATGATCCTCGCGGAAAAACCGAAGATAGAGTTCTCTTTTTGCAAAATAATCCATGTCGAACCCGAACGGATCTTCTTTGCCGTCATATTGCTCGACGAAGTTCGGGCAGCGAGCTGCAAGGTCGGATTTCGATTGCAAAAAAATGCGGCGTAGGTTCTTCACCTTGCAACCATCCTTTGTCTGGGAGACCTATTATATTGCCGGTTTGCTATTTTTCTTCGGATTCAGTTCGACTACGCGGTTTCTGAGCATATTGGCCGCTTCGCCTGCGTCGGCAGGCAGTGCCGAGGAAGCAATGGCTTCTCCGATGCAGACAGTCGCACCTGCTCTATATAAAGGTGCCGCAATCAGGGTGAAGAGGTAATCAAAGGGCACCTTCAAGTCAGTCACCAGCTTACCCGGGTAGCGTCCATAGCTGATGAAAATCGGAATAATGTGCACGGGCTGACCCAGTATCGCTTCCGCTTCACGAGCAATATGCACGACTCCTTTTTTGAATTCGTGAGTGACGCCGTCCAGATGAATCCAACCTTCCGGAAACATGGAAAGTGTTTTCCCGGCGGCGAGTAGTTGAGAAAACCGCCAGAGCGCCATTTCTTCGCGACTTCCCGCGATTTCCATAGGCACTGCTCCGCAGTCTTTCAGATAGTATCCGGACAGACCGCCTGCAAACTTCAAGACGCCAATTGCCGCCATCCAATAGGTTTTCCGGTTGATGGCATGGGCAATGACGGAAGTATCTGCATAGTTGGAGTGATTGGAGATAACGATCAATGGGGCGGAAGGCGCGAATTTTTCGATGTTTTCTCGCCCTAAAATCTCGATATGTCCAACTTGCCACGCAATAGTGGACTGTGACACCCGAAGCACGGCCTTGGCGTCAGGCTCAGGAGGCATGTAATCAAGCTGGTTGATTTTTTTGTATTGCTCTTTTGCACCCTGGAGAATTCGGCGCATTTTGTATCCGGCATAAATGCAAATTCCCAGGGACATCCCCTTGAACAACCAACCGGCGACGCTCATGTTTTGAGTCTTTCCTCGGATACTGGCGAGCAACCGAGTTTACCACGCTGTGGCGGATCTCCGGTTCTGTAGTATGCTGTCATTCTAGTGCCGGAGAGCGCGCAAGGCGCGCAAGCCAAAGCATAACTAAACAGGTCTCTGAGGACCCCCTCCTTGCGGGAACTTGCGCCAAGTAAATCGAAGACCCGCCTCAAGATGATTGAGGTCGCTTGCAATTTTTGCGGTTCGCAAAATCGCCAGCCGGTGACGTCCGGCATGGATTACGAATACGAAGTTTCCGA
>PNLN01000112.1 GCA_013823055.1 Cyanobacteria bacterium DS2.3.42 | reverse complement strand
GATCGATTTCGTGTTGAATGGCGCGGCACAGAAGGTCGCCTTCCGCCTGCATTTTCACGTCCTTGCCGGCTAAGTTTTGATATTTCACGGTTATGCGATTGGCGCGTCTGACTTCAAAGAAAACGCCTGGGAAGCTTAAGCAGCCTTCCAGCCCGACAAGCGATCCTTCTTTCTCAATAATTTGTGGATTGATGAAAACTATAGGCTCATTCGGGTCGTCCTCGCCCGACACATCAATGACCATGATGCGCTTGGAGACGCCGACTTGCGGAGCCGCGAGCCCGACACCGTTTTCGTCGTACATGGTCTCGAGCATGTCGTTAGCCAGCTTGCGGACCGACGAATCAAAGGTGGTCACCTTCTTAGCCTTCTGCAATAAGACTTGTTCTGGGTAGTACTTCAGCCGCAGCTTAGCCATTTAAAGGAGTCCTCCAGTCGCCTGCCGCCCGTATCCGGGGTCTTGAAACCTAGCTCAATTGGGCATCTTCAGAGATCATAACATATACTTGACTTCATTTTCTCATGATTTTGTCCATAAAGTACCTCCTGAAAAGGAGTGTTGAGCGTTGTTTCGTACCTTTTATTTCAGTTTTAGCTTTAGTCCGGAGCACATAAGAAAGACTGCATGGGCGGCAGCGGCTACAGTTTGATTAGTTTCTCCAAGCAGATCGCGGTATGAACGCGCCAGTGCGTTTTCCGGAACAATGCCCGAACCCACCTCGTTGGTGACGGCGAGAAAGTTTATATCTTCGCGTTTTTCAATTGCCGACAAAACTTTGGCGATCTCCTCGGAAACCTGAATTCGAGCCTCCGGCAACCTGGCTCCTTCACCATTTGTTTTTAAAAGAATGTTGGAAACCAAGAGCGACAGGCAATCAATAATGCAGGTTTGCTTTTGCTTGGACAGGTCCAGAATTGCGGAACTCAGGTTGAACGGCGCTTCTATAGTCGTCCATGATTGCGGCCGCCTGGAGCGGTGGAGACCAATGCGCATAACTGTTTCTGCGTCATCATGCATCTCTTCCATGGTCGCCAGATATACAACCGGCAGGTTGGACTCTCGGCCCAGCTGCTCTGCAAGCAGAGATTTGCCGGAGCGAGCGCCGCCTGTAATTAAGGTCAGATTGCTAAAGGCTTGTATCTTTGCGGTATTAGACAATTTTTCAATTTCCTTTGGACCAGCTTTGCTTTGAAACCGCCGTCGTTTGTTATCTTTGAGTTGAGCATTTAGTATGCCTGCCCCCAAGATTGCTTGTCTATTTCAACCGTTCCTTAAGTTACAGAAATCCAGATTGTGACCAACAAAAGTCGGACCAGCAAATCTAGCGCCAGTGCATTCAATTCCGGTGACAGCGTCAATTCTCAGCGCGCACTCAATGAGATGTACCAGCATTTTATGGCTGGATATGTGCGGCGCATTAACGAAGCTACTCTCAATGTCACCATCGGCGGAGTCAGGATTGGCTCAGCTAAATACACCCGTTTGGCGCAGATTAACTTGAAATCGCGCATCATTACATTCTCGCGCCACGCTATCGAAAATGTGCCTGAGCGCGGTCGAAGATACCTGGTATTGCATGAGTTGTCGCATGTGCTTGAAGCCAGCCACAACAAAAAGTTTTGGGCGTATGTTGAACGGCACGAACCGCATTATCAGAAGATAGGCAAGGAACTCGACAAGGCCTTCAAGCGCAACGTTAGAGCCGATATGGAAACACGAGCGACAGAAGAGAGACTGAGCGGAAGAACAGCTCAGGAGAAACTCGAGCAGCTGAAGGGAATTGCTACGCCGCGTTTGATGGGCGGTTATGCCAAGGATAAAGACAGAGTACTTGATGTCAACAACGAATCGGTGTTGATTACCGGAAAGGCTGCGCTCAGCGCATTCGAGACTGAGGACGACGACGAGTCTTTTGTCTGCATGGAAGACGAATTCGGCATGTACGACGAAGGCGGGATCATCAGCGGCGGCTCAGCCTTTGGCGGTGACTATGACGAAATCGACGAAAGCGATTTCGCCTGAATTTCGCAAAAAAACTCACTTTTCGTCAAAATTCGGCGCTTTTATTCGTTTTTTTGGCCATCATCCGAATTCGGTTGATGGCCAGAAAATTGTCCTCGGCTTTGGTGCTGGTTGCAAAGTGATATTGTTTTGGGTTGTTTTGAGGCCACGTGTGGCATCACCCCCACTGTGTTAAGCCTCTTGTAAAGGTTCCGCGCTCAGTTTCAGGTGTGTTTTAATGCCTAAAAGCATATCCAGCACACATTCTTCATTGGTTTTACATACTAATTTATTATCAGGAAGGATGCGAAAAACCCCACAGTGGCGCGGGATAAACGTTAGAATGACAGATGTCTTTTTGATTTACTGGTCGACACAAACCCAGGATGGGCGCTCACAATTCCGGTCAGGCAAAAAGTTCGTTAACAAGGAACGCATTCAGTGCGCTCCCCAATGAAGGATATGAAATCGCAAATGAATAGAAGAAGAGTGGTGGTTACTGGCATCGGAGCCGTTACTCCAATCGGGCTTGGCCGTGAAGATGTGTGGAAAGCATTGCTTGCTGGAAAGAGTGGCGTAGCTAGAATCGCGCAATTCGATCCTGATGAGATTGGTTTGGACGTCAAAATCGCCGCCGAAGTCAAAGGATTCAATATCCAGGATTTCTTTCCCGACAAACGCAAAGTCGGCTCCATGCTCAAGGAAATGGACAGAGTTACTCTCTTCTCCATGGCCGCTGCAAAGCAAGCGCTTGAAGATGCCAAGTTAGAGATTACAAGCAATATTGCTGAGCGCGTCGGCACATACATCGGCACCGGCGTCGGTGGCTTGATTACAACCACTGGCGATCACATCAAACTGATGGCCGGCGGACCAAAGAAAATCGGCTTGCGCTCAATTATTCGTTTGATGCCCAATGCTTCATCCGGTCAAGTTGCCATTGAATATGGTGCGAAGGGCCGTGCAAAAAATGATTCCACCGCTTGTGCCAGCGGACTCGATTCACTGCTGGATGCATTTATGTATATTCAGAGCAACCGTGCCGACGTCATGATTTCAGGTGGTTCTGAAGCGTGTATCAATCAATTCAGCGTTGCTTCATTCAATAACATGATGGCGCTGTCCAAGAGAAATGATGATCCCGAAACAGCATCGCGTCCATTCTCAAATGATAGAGACGGATTTGTAATAGGCGAAGGCGCTGTCGTTCTCATTCTTGAAGAGCTGGAACACGCTCTCAAGCGAAATGCTCCAATTTATGCCGAGATCGTTGGCGGCGGAGCTTCTTGCGACGCCACGCACATCGTTGCTCCGGATGAATTCGGCGAGGGAGCCGCTAGAGCTATCGCGGAAGCTTTGAGAGATGCTGAAATCGATCCTACGGCGGTCGATTACATCAATGCACATGGAACGTCGACTGCGCTTAATGACGAGCGCGAAACACTGGCGATCAAGAAAGTATTCAAGGAACATGCCTACAAAGTGGCAGTTTCCAGCACCAAATCAATGGTCGGTCACTTGCTCGGCGGAGCCGGCGCTCTCGGTGCTGCTGCCACTGCGCTGACACTTTTCGATCATAAGATTCACCCGACAATCAATTACGGAACACCAGATCCGAAGTGCGATCTGGACTATGTGCCGAATGTCTACAGAGAAGCCAACGTCAAGCACGCAATTTGCGAAGCGCTTGGATTTGGCGGACACAACACTGTCCTGGTCATGAAGGCTTACGCTTAGGCTAAGCGCGGCAACTAAATTATCTCCTTACGAATCCGGCAGGTCATAGATATCCAGGACTCTCGCTTCTTGGACGGAGCTGCGAAATATTGTTTGCTTAAAACTATCCGGCTAACTCTCTAAACGTTAGCCGTGGTAGCGTTTTCGTCTTGATTGGCTTGTTGCTGTTTTTGCGCCTGAGCGGCTGCCATTTGCAGTGATGCTGCCGACGGGTCGCTATTGCCGGAGCTGGTTTGAGCAACTGCGCCGCCGCCGATACCCGCCTGGTCATTTTCAGGTTGATTTTCAAGGTTGCTGAAATTGCCGTAAACATGCTTGCCGCTTGGTTCGCCGGTTGCGAATTTGCGACCGGAATTCCAGCTCACGACATTTTGCCATGCCTTGGTAGAACCAGCAGTGTACGCATTTGCCAGTGAAGTCTGACCGGCCGTGCCCATTGGATTGGCTCTCAGACCGCTCTGACTGTAGGCGATGTTGTTGCTCATGTCTCTGATCTTGTTGATATCAAAGTTGGTGGTTGCTGGCTTTCTCTTGTTGCCGTCTTGATCGACATTGTTGATTGATGTCGCGCGTACTCTCGCCGGAGGCGCTACGAATACTTGTTGAGAAGACTCTTGTACTGCCGATGCTGCTCCAGGACCGATATTTGGTCCGTAAGGATTGCCGTACTGTACTTGATTTTCATGCTCTTTTTTGACACGCAGCTGTCCGACGGTCAGGGCTTGCTGGCGACGGCTCCAGACAGCTTGCGCTTCAGGATTTTCACTGGTGCGCTCGGCGATTATTGCTTTGATCTGTTCTCTGAGTGCATCGATTTCGGCTTGATCTTTGTCCTTGATGTACTCGGCAACCATTGCTGCCAGTCTGTCTTGATAATCTTTGCGCTCGACAGCGTTGGTCGCGGCGATTTCTCTTTCCATCAGCTCGGCCATCTTGTATGGCGCGTTGAGCTGGTCGTAGAGGTAGTCTTGTGCCTTTTCTTTGAGCGTCCAACCGCCCATGAAGACCAGACCAAAACCTGCAGCGGTCTTGAGTAGATCTTTGCGCAGTTGGCGCACCATGGCTTCTTGAGCCAGATTGGGATTGGCCAGAAGTGCAGCCCTGTCTTGAGTCAATCCTCTGACACCGAATTTGACTTGATTGGCTGCAATATTGTTGTTGAATCGCTCCGCTGCATCTAGCAGTTGGCTCTTGCTTGTTTCCAGACCGGCCATCGGTCTGACGTTGAAAGAACCATTTTGAACTCTTGCGATTATGGACTGTCCGCCGTCGAGACCGCCAAATGCTCTTTGCGCAATGGTGTTCGGACCGTAGAAGCCTTGCTCTTGAATGATTTTTGCTGCCCACTGATTGAGCGTATTCTCGCGCAATTTCAGTAAATGGTTTTGCATGCTAGGCGGCATCACTTCGTACATGTTGCCGAGTTGGTTCAATGCCGTCTTGTACGAGCTGACCGTGTTGGCTTTGGAAGCATCCACGTATGCTTTGTAATTAGATTCGAAGGCTGCCCATCTCGTGTCGTCCATTGTCTGGGCGGCTTTTTGCATCTTTTCGAGAATATTATTCTTGCCGACCAGCGCATCGAGACTGCGAACTTCTGCTTCGGTCAGTGCTACTGCCGGCTTGAATTCTCTCAGCTTTTGCGCCGCTGCGTTGACTTCGTCAATGGTGCCGTTGCTATGCGCTAGGTTTCTGAACGCGGTATTGTATTCGGTGGCAAGCTTTTGCACTTCCGAATCAGCCTTGAAGCCTAGTTTTGTTGCTTCATCAGCAAAGCTTGGCAGTCTGCGCGCTGCTTCGATAGACTCGCGTGCTACGACCAATTTTTGCGCGTCGGCTATCGCTGCGGCTTTGGATTCAACTGCAGCGCCGGCGCCTTTTCCAAATGCGTCGTCTAGATGAGCGGACGATTTTCTTGCGAAGTCCGTCAAACCACTTTCTTTAACCGTGCCTCTGGCAACATCGTCGGATACCGATTTGAATACGTTGAGACGTTCTCTGACGTGGTTGAAATTGCCGGCGTTCGCTTCCAGCTGTTCTGCCTTGGCGATGAGATTTCTTCTGGTCGATGCGTCGGTGGCCGACTCGGCCAGTTCGCGAACATCTTTTGCCAGTTGGCTGCCGCCTGGTTTTGACATGAAGGACGATTGTTTTGCGGCATCATCTAATTTCGGTGCGAGATTATCAACGACATTGGTCATTGAGCGAGAAGCGTTTTCTACAGTGTTGATCTGACGAACCTTAGCAGCTTCATCACCCAGCGACCTGGCGTCGTCGGTGAGATTCTTTACGAGATTGGTTGCCTTCGATTCGACGCCGGCTACCTTTGTTTCCATCGCTGCAACTTTCTGTTGCAAGGAATTCAGTTGCGCTTCGTTCTTTTGAATGACGCGAGCCAGGTCTTCTCCTACACCGTCTCTTGCTGCACTTCTTGCGGCGGCGCGCACTTCTTCCAGAGCTTTGAATTCTGAGCTCGACCGCTTAGCCACTGTTTCCATTTCATCAAGCGTCTTGGTCAATCTGCTCAATGCTTTGGAATTGCCGCCTTCGGCTGCTTTGGCGACATCGTCCAAAATCTGTTTGGTGATGCCGGGTTGAATCTTTTCGAGTTCTGCCAATCCCTTTTCAGATTTGTTTACGGCTGCTGCAATCTGATCTGCATCGCCGGTTCTGACTGCTGATTTCAGTCTTTCCAGGGCTTGGAAATGTTCGCTTTGTCTGACTGCAGCTTCCATAAGATCAGTTGTGGCGGTGATGCCGTTGGCTGCTTGCCTGGACTTCACTACGCTGGCTTCGAGTGCTTGCAGCCTGCTTGTGCGTTCGACTGTATTAGCGAATTCATCCATTTGGCGAGTGAAGGGAACTTCCGCTTTTCTCGCTTCGCGAATTGCATTTTGCAGATTGGTAGTCAGTTCGTCTGTTTTTGTCGGTGCCGACTTGAAGGCCTTGACTGCTTCATCAAGGCTTTGCAGTGGTCTGGCTTTGGCGACATCTGCTGCAAATTGTGTTTGCAATCCTTTGACTGCATTGACCATCTCATCAGACGCTTTGGCGATGTCTGTGACACCGCTCTTGATGGCAAATGCGCGCGAAGTATCCACTGCCGCATCGGCTATGCGTGTGCCGTGCACGGTCAGTGATTGAGATGCCCCCGGAATAGCGCGGTCGAGTGTTCTGGCATTTTGAGAAATTACTTGAGCCAGCTCGTCGGCACTTACATTGCCCTTGAGAGCGCCGTTGAAGGCAGTTTGAACTTCCTGAATTGCTTTCAACTGAGCTGGATTGCCTGCCCATTTGCGAGCGGCTTCTTCGAGTATAGGAGTCGATTCGGCGATGCTTCTTTCCAGTGTCAAGGCAGGGCGCGCTTCTTCAACTGCTTTGACCAGCTTGCTCGATTGCGCTGTCAGGTCGTCGCCTACTTTGATAACTTTGGCGATGTCACCACCGGCTTGCGTAGCCAGAGTCTTTTCATTGTTGGCCAGGTTTCTCAAAGCAGCCGTTAATTCTTCGGTATTGCCACTGCGTCCGGCGACGAAGTCGGCGACAGCTTGCTGAACTTTAGCTACTTGCTCGGGGCTGGTTTTGGCCAGCGGAGCTAAAACGTTATCGAGTTCCGATGTTGCTGTCTTGACTGGTTTTACCAGGTCGTCCATATGAGTGAACAAATTCGTGACGTTCACTCTTTCGGTCAGGTTTACAGCTTCTTTGGTGACAGCTTCTAACGCCTTGGGCGAAATATTGCCGGCTTGCTTCAATTCATCGAGCTTGGTGGCGAATTGCTCGGGATTGATCTTGCCGTGAGCCAGATCGTCGGCTGCTGCTCTTAAATCTTCGAAAGCTTTGAATTGTGGTGAGCCCGTCGGCGGGACCGTCACATCTTTTGCTTCTTTGAGAGCGCGCTGGAAAGAGCTGGCGGCTTCATCTACATGAACAACTGAATTCTCAAACGAAGTGAGCAGCCTGCGACCAGTCGCTGCAGATTCAAGC
This sequence comes from Cyanobacteria bacterium DS2.3.42, assembly GCA_013823055.1. Taxonomy (GTDB): domain Bacteria; phylum Cyanobacteriota; class Vampirovibrionia; order Obscuribacterales; family Obscuribacteraceae; genus QKMZ01. The sequence continues at coordinate 22,764 of PNLN01000112.1, read as the reverse complement.
TTGGAGACATCGGCAATCAATCCGTCCACTAGTTGAGGATTGAGGCCAGGCATATCTTTCTTTAAAGCATTTACAGCAGTTACAAGTTCATCCGTTTTATTGCCGCCTCGAGCAACGTCATTGATGAGCCGCTCGATATTTTGGATGCGCGCTGCTTCGTCAGAACCCTTGGCCAGGTTGCTGGTCAGTGCTTCAAGTTTGGTGCCGGCGTCCTGGACAGCTTTGTCTACCGTCACGCCCAAGCGCTCTATAGATCCGGCCCGCTCAACGCTGCGTATAACCTGACCACTGTGGGCCGTCAATTCTGTGGCATGACCGCTATTTGCGATTGCTTCGGTAAATCTGCTTTGTGCTCCGGGTCTGTTGGCGAGAAGTGCTTCTGTCGCTGCCTTAACTTCCTGAAGCGCAGCAGGTGTTTCGGCTTTGGCAATCAGTCCGTTGACGACGGAGTCGAATTGATCGACTGTCTTTGTGGTGGCAACCTTGCTGGCGTCGGTGATTGCCGTCGATGTGAAGTTAGCCGGTCTGGCATCCTTATAGAGACCTTGCAGAGACTTGAGCAGATTGCCCTCTTGAGTGGCAGCGACTTCGGCAGTCCCGAGTCCGAATGTAGATGCTTTGGGACCGGTAAAGCCCAGTCTATCTGTGGCATTTACGAGAGGCTTGACCACGCTTTCGGTGGTCGACGCTGCTACTTTTTCTCCTTGCTGGAAAAATGTATGAACTTTGCCTGTGTTGGTTTCAACAGTACGGCCGAATTGTCTGCCGACTGTCGCTGCTTCGTCTTGCAGCCCTGCGACATTGTCTGCCAATCCCATAGCCCGGTTGGCGATTGTGCCGCCGCGCAGGTCGTTCATGACGGCGCTTGCGCCCTTTGTTGTCAGTCTGGTGCCGCCGCCCAGAGTGGCGACAAAGCTCAAGTTCGTACCTAGGAAGTGTGCCTTTTCGTCTGCAGTGCCAGTGGTGAAGCCCTCTACCCACTTATTGCCGAGGGTTCCCAGGTTCTTTCTGCCGTCTTGAGAAAACGGATTCAGTGCCGGTAGCGCGTGTGCCACATCTGTGGCGGTCCTGGTGAAGGATGCCGTGACACTGTGGCCTGAAGTTAAGGCGGAGATACCACCCTGGTCCGCTTCTCTAGCGAGGGTAGCTTTATCCTTCTTGAATATGGTCGTGACTTGCTCGGCTAGACCGGATCCAAAACCCGTAACTACATTGCCGGTCACACTAAGAAATGACGAGTTGTCAGGCTTGGGCGCCGCTGCTTGAGTCTTAAGGACTTGATCGGCATTTGTAAGTGCATCGTTGAAACTGCTACTTACTACAGAATTAAAGTTCAATCCAGTAAATGGCTTTTGGGTGGTTTCGGTTTCGGACGCGTCAGCAACCGTTGGGTTGTTATCCCCAGAGGTCGTGGCCGAATTGATACCGAATCGATTGCTCATTGCTGCCCTAAATGCCTCTACGTGCCTACCTTTTCAGGTGTTTTCTCTCGTAGTTTTCGGCGTCTTTAGCCCCCCAAAAGATGGTGACTGTGAACGCTTATATCCGAGGTGGCAAGGAAATTTGACAGTTCGAGGGGAACTTTTAACCCAGAATAAAGCCAACAGTGCCCAATTTTGATGGGGAAAATACGCATGTCAGGAGGTGGACCCCCAGGAGCGGATCAGATTTAATATAAATACTGATCTATAGCTATAGATTCCCTAAAAAGTACCCCTTTTAAACCCATGACAACCCCGAGAGGGCGGTAGCGGGCAGCAAGAGGTCACTAAACGGATAGGAAAACAATCTTGAGTCTCCTCGAAAACATAGACAACATCCTGGAAAAGGACCCGGCCGCTCGCAGCAGATTGGAGGTAATCCTCTGCTATCCAGGGTTTCACGTCATGGTGTCTCACAAAATTGCCAACTTTCTCTGGCGTAAGGGACTGACGACACCGGCCCGCTGCGTTTCTCAGGCAGCTAGAGTTTGGACCGGTATTGAAATTCACCCGGGCGCCACCGTCGGCCGCCGGGTCTTTATAGATCACGGTATGGGTGTGGTGGTTGGAGAAACAACCATAATCGGCGATGACGTCGTCATCTATCAGGGCGTCACCCTGGGAGCCGGCGCTGCCGCTCGTATGGGCTCCGCAAGCCGCGGCAAAAAACGCCATCCTACCCTGGGCAACGGAGTCGTGGTCGGCTCTGGTGCTGAAATTCAGGGCGACATCGTCGTCGGAGAAAACGTCAGAGTGGCATCCGGCTCGATCGTACTCAAAGATGTCCCGCCCAATTCCGTGGTCGTTGGAGTGCCAGGGCGCGTCATTTACCGTGACGGAGTCAAAGTGACCAGCGAGTCAGTACCCGATATTGAAGCCGAGGCGATTAAGAGCCTTAAGCGCCGGTTGGAAAAATTGGAGCATATGCTGGCTGCCTCGCCTGATTTAAACAAAGAATCCTTCGAAGTCCCTTCCGACGATTTTTCGACAGGCGACCTTAAGGATATGGATGTCGTTGACGACGGCACCGACCCCGTGGATGTATTCCTTCACGGCGCCGGCATTTAATGACCCTGGCTGCAAGCAGCAAAAAGCGCTTTTTAAGTGGGTAGAATAAGGGTGTCAACTTGTTTGTGCGATTTTCAGCCTTTGAATCCAATTATTGGGCAAACTGGAGGTTGAGCAGACGTACTTTAGATACATAAACCGGTTATATAGCAAGGGAATGATTACCGCATGGTAGAAAGCGAGCTTGAAAAAGCATTTTCGACATTGGCGCAGGCCTTTACTCTGACTGAAACGGAATTGACTGAAGAAATTACCGTTATTGAGCAGCAGATAACAAATCTAAAAGACAGAATCGAGCAGCTTAACGGCAAGCAGCAGACTCTGGCACACGATAAATCTTCAATTGAAGAAATGTTCAGTCGTTACTGTGCCACTGAAGGTGGTGCTGGTCAGCCGAAGGTCGAGTTTTAAACGGTCCGGAAAAAGTGTCTGGCATCAGTGTGAAATCTCTGAGTCTCGTTTGAAGAGCTGTATTTCAATGGCCGGCCGCTGCTTCAAAACTTGAATTTATGTCACTTGACCGTTAAGAGTCTCGATAATGTCCGGCAACTGTCCTTTATGTGGTGCACCTTTAAACCTCGGACTCAACTTTTGTGTCGTTTGCGGAAGGCGCTCCATTGGGGGCGAGTCAAGCAAAATTGTCGGACTCAAATCTGCCGCCAGGCAGTCGGATCTGACCCAAAAGATCGACGTTAGTGACGGCAGATTTAAACGTGCCGGCAAGCCGAAAGTGGCTCTGCGATTTCGCAAAGTGCGCGGCCTCTGGTCTCAGGTTTTCTATGTATTTGTGGGCATATCCCTTTTCTTTTGCGCGATCAGGTATGCCCTGGAGCCAAAAAGTTTTACAGTACAGGTTCAACGCAGTGTTCACTCCTTGCTGGATAAGAGCCCGATCAAACACGTTCAGAGTATGCTCGGTATAAAGCAGACTGCCCAACCCAAGAAGCCAGTTAAACCGCCAACAAAAAATGTAAAGAAGAAAAAGGCACGCATTCGCAAACAGACACGGGTCAAAGCGCATCAGAAGCCGCCTGCGACCTAGTCTGTTTTTTCGCCGTCCTGCACAAGCGTGACAATACCCATCTCGATAGAGATTTCCAGTTCTTCTCTGGTCCAGTTCTTTTTCACCCGTGGTGAATTATGCAGGTTTGCGCGGATCATTTTGTCGCCTGCACCGGTAATCTCATATATGTATTCCTTCTCAAAGTAAGGCGGAGCCTTCACTTTCAAAAGTTGACCCTTTTTGAGTTCGGGAAGCATTAGACTAAAGAGCCGCGTGCGCCAGAGCTTTGCGACCAATTTCAGCCAGTTGCTTCTGGCTTGTTCCGCCGGTTATCTGATACGTTTTTGCATCTCGCATCAGTTTTTCGACCGGATATTCTCTAGAATAACCGTAGCCGCCGTAGATTTGCACAGCATCAGTAGCGATGCGCATCGCTGCCTCTTGCGCAAAAACTTTAGCTTGAGCAGCTGTTTCAAAATCGTTTTCGCCCTGGTCTACAAGCTGGCAGCTTTTATACGTCAGTAATTTAGCCGCTTCAATGTCTTTTGCCATATCGGACATCATGAAGGCTACAGCTTGGTGATCTCCAATTGGTTTGCCGAATGTTTTTCTTTCTTTTGCATACGATATTGAATGCGTGAGCGCCGACCTGGATATGCCGATGGCACTTGCCGCGAACAAGAGATAGGCGCGAGGAAGGACAAAAGCCATGATCTCTGCTGCACCACCTGAGGTGCCAATCAAATACTGAGGTGACAATTTGACTGCACTCAATTCAAAATCTACCGTGCCCAGGCATTTTCTGCCCAGCCTGTTGACAGTTTTTCCTTGCTTTACGCCGGCTGCTTTCTTGTCTACGACGAAAATCGAAGCAGCCCCCGATGCGTCTTTTGCCATTAGTGCAAACCAGTCGCATTGATCCCCTGCCACGACTCGGACATTGCCAGTCAGTTCGAAATCTTCTCCCGCCTTTTTTGCAATAGGTAGATTGTCTGCACCGGATGTAGTGTCAAGCATGCTTTCGGCAAAACCGGCAAATGCAAGTTTTTCCAAAAGAGGTTGAATGAATTTCTTTGTTTTTTCACTGTCGTTTTCAAAAATCAGCGGCAAAATTGCAATGGCGCTTGCCTCAACGTACCCGGCGATAGCGTTGCAGCCGACGGCCAACTCTTCTTGTATAAGGGCAGCTTCGAAAAAGGGCAACGCCAGACCGCCGGCGCTTTCCGGGGCCATAACATTGGTCAATCCGGATTCAAAGGCTTTTCCCAGGACATCCAGAGGCACTGCACCGCTTTCATCGAAGTGGGCGGCTTTCGGCGCCAGTTCACGCACCGAAAAGTCGCGGGCCAGTTTTTGAAACTCTTTTTGCTCTTCACTTAAATTGAATTCAGACATCTTTGCGCCTATGAAGTTTTTCTGTCGGTTTGAACCAGACATAACTGCCTAACCAAGATGCATATTCTAGTAGTTCTCTGCCTCTATCTCAATCAAAGAGCCGCTAATGCGCCGTTTCTAGATTCTTTTCGGTCACATTCAGAGGGCTGGATAAACTTGCTTTCAGATTTCCGAATTGACGTCCTAATATATGAATGTGAAAAGGCTTCTCTTGACCAGTCACCTTAGGGTAGTCATGATTACATGGATCGCCTCTTGGCTTGTCAATAGGCGGCGGTAACCTAACCCTGACTTGAGCAAATGTCGGTTCTAGTAGCTCCATCAATTTTGTCCGCGGATTTCGCCAATTTGGGCGCTGACATCAAGCGCGCCGAAGATGCGAAAGCTGACTGGATTCATGTCGACGTTATGGATGGTCACTTCGTGCCCAACTTAACGATTGGAGCACCGGTCGTTAAAAGTTTGCGCAAGACGACGAAGCTGCCATTTGACGTGCATCTTATGATTACCGACCCCGATCAATATCTGCAAGATTTTGCTGATGCCGGTGCCGACTACATCACTGTACATTCCGAAGCCTGCATCCATTTGCAGCGCACCCTTTCCCATATTCGCAGTCTGGGCAAGAAACCGGGCGTGGCGCTCAATCCTGCTACACCTGCGGATCATTTGAAGTATGTTTTGGAAGACATCGATCTGGTTCTTGTGATGTCTGTAAATCCAGGATTCGGCGGGCAAAAATTCTTATCCGCCGTGCTTCCCAAGATAGCTAGAGTGAGGGAAATGTTCAACGAAATCGGCCGCACAGATGTAAGAATCTCGGTCGATGGTGGTATCAATCCCGATACCGCAAAAGAAGCCATCAATCATGGTGCGGACGTACTGGTGGCAGGAAAGAGTGTTTATGGAGCAGCCGACATGAAGGCTGCAATTTCTCAGATCAGACAAGAAAGAGTCTCAGTAAAGTGAAGGAGCGAAAAATGGCTGGCGAAAAGCGTTTTAAAAAGGTGGCAAGGGCAACCCTGGTTTGGGCGGCAACACTTGCCTGCATTGCTCCGGCTATAGCAAAAGAAGATGACTTCATTATGGATACCGACGGTATCGGCAAGAGCAACCACGGCGTCGTTACTTCCGACCAGTTTCTCGAATTGGGAGTGCCGACACCGAATGCATTGCGTATGGAAGGCGAGCAGTCGATGCGTATCGGCAATCTCGATCGCGCTCTAACTGTGCTCCAGCGCTCGGTTGAGATGTCTCCGATGGATATCGATGGTCGCATCATGTATGCCGAAGCTCTGGAAAAGAAGCTTTTGAAGCAGAGAAAGCGCGATCCCAAACTCTACAACTTCATCATCAAACAATGGCTTTATGTGGCAAAGAAATCCGAGTTTGTCGACCAGTCCATGCAGGGTGTCAGCCACCTTCAAGGATTGACAGGCACTCGTCCAGGCCGCTGGGAAAAAGAGAAGAAGTTTCTTTCTCGCGTGCTCGTTCCTGAAGATGCGCACGTAAAAATCGGCGCACCGAAAAAGCACAAAAGCGAAGATATGTAATCGATTCGCTCACTCAGACTCTGAAGACCGGCTGAACTTAGCCGGTTTTTCGCTTTTTTGCCGCCCATTTGATAGTGTTTTTGATCATGCGGACGACGCCATAGATTGTGGATATGACGCCGATAATCATCCAGGTCCATGGCGAATGTTGTTTGGCTAAATGCGTGTGCACATGGGCCATTTGCTCGGTCGCCGTTGGCGAAAACACAGAGGCGTATGGAGATTTTGTTGCAGTCAATTGCTCTCTAGCTTTTGCCATCTCGGTTGTAAGAGTTTCTACAGGCAAAAATGTTGCTACAAGCAGTACGAAGCCTATCACAACGTTCAAGACTCCGAAGACCAGCCAGGGCCAGCTCGGTTTCCAAAAAATCAGAAGCGGAAAAAATCCGATCAAAAGTAACGCGTCAGGCACCCACATGAATGAGCTGTTTGAAGGAACCACAAAAGCAAGGGCAAATCCCACGATCCAGAGCACTGCCGAAACAATTCCAGCAATCTTGCTGGCTGACATTGATTTGCTCTTTTCGGCAGTTTCAGTCAACGATTCTCTCCCCACTTCTCTTTCATTCTTTCAAGCATGGCACTGAGATCCTTGGGAATCTCGTCTTTTGATTTAATTGTCTGCGCTACAAAGTCCGCAAATTCCACTTTATCAAAATTTCCCAGCGATTTTTCACGCCAGATTTTGTTTAGGACCTGTGTTCGTTTTTGGGAAATTGAGAAGAGATCTTTTTTCAACGGTTGAAACTCGACCAAAGACGGCGCGTTAACGCCTGTCATAGACTGCAGATAGCGATTCAATAATTGAACGAACTTTCCGATTTCGAAAGTATCTTCGAATTCTCCGGAAGGTAGGCTGAAGAGTAAGTCGGACAATTGCATGTGTTGGCCAATGATTTCGTACTGGCTCTCCGCGTCGCCATCGAGAAGGCTGGCGATCGGCAATTTTGTCGCTTCTCTGTAAGTGAGAAACCTTTTGGCTACTTGATTGGCGCCACCGCCGGAGAGCAGTAAAATGCGCTGTTCGCTCAAGTCGAATTCTGACAATCGAGCAAAAAGCGGAATCAAAATTGCTTCCGTTTGACCTTCGACAATCAGCAGTTTTTCCGGCAAAAAATCAGGCGCCAACTGAGATCTCATCTCTTCACGATGTTCGCTCAATGTGACTGTGGCCAGTTTGACCAGTGCACCACATTCGGTGATTGCTTCCGTTTGCAGGTTTGTTTCGATTCGGTTGCGGACATTGGTAAGAAATGAAATCGCATCGAATTCAGCGCTGTACGTTTGTTGTTCACTGTCTTGAAATGCTGCCAGTGCTTTGGCAAGCAAGTCTATGCAAAGCGCCGTCCAGATTATTTCCTCTTCTGCCCAGCCGTGTTTAAGGCGCAAAAACTCGGACAGCTGAGGATGTATCTTGCTCAGCGATTTTGTGAATTGGAAGCGCTCGAACAGCTTGTTTCCGGCAATTGCCTGGGCTGCGCGTTTGAAAGACAGGGGTTTGAAGCGCGAAACATCGGCGACGGCGAAGGCGAGCGCTGCAAGGTAATCAGCCTGGCTTATTTGAACAGACTCATCGCTGGCAAAGGCGTCGCGTTTAATCGCCTTTTTCAAGCGCGATTGCGGCTCGTCAAAGGAGAGCCACTGCACAATTGTTCGTTCTTTGTGAAGGGTTCTGTTAAGCAAATCGTCGAGTCTTTAAAGCCGGGTGAAATTCCGCAGATTGCCGAGCGGAGCCTGTTTTCAGTAACAAAAAACCAGATTGACGGCAGCATCGTACCATGTTCGCGGGCTGCGTTCGTGTTTACCCCCTTCTTTAGGCTCTCCCTTTCAATTAGTCTATGAGTTCTTCCTTATAAGGCGTCCGATCATGAGTGTCGTTGTCGACGACAAAACCGAACAACGTGCCGATGATGTCATCATCCGCGGCACTACTTGGGCGGCTATTTGGCACATGTCCTGGCCTTTGCTTTTGAATATGTGCACGATCTCAATCGCCAGTTTTGCCGATGTTTGGGTAGCCGGTAAGCTCGGCTCCGATACTCAAGCGGCAATCGGTATTTGCGGTCAGATTGGCTTTTTCATGATCATGTTGGCGGTCGCTTTGTCTGCCGGAACCACTGCACTGGTAAGTCGTTTCTGGGGAGCTGGGGACTTCAAGGGGGCAGTGGAGGCGGCCAGGTATTCGCTGATTTTCGCCTTTATTTTCGGCATTGTTTCCAGCGTGATTGGGCTTCTGGTGGCTCGTCCCCTGGTGCGAATGTTGGGTGCCGCTCCGGAAGTCGAGGCGCAGGGCTGGGAGTATTTGAAGCTCGACCTGCTAAGCCACATACCATTCACTGTTCTCTGGGTGGCAAACTCAATATTCAGAGCCAAAGGCGACGCTCGCGTGCCTATGGTGACTTGGATCTTAATGGCCGTCTTGATTTGCTCGCTTGATGTTGGGCTTTGTCTCGGTCCCATAAAAATGGGTATCGCTGGCATCGGTCTTGCCTGGCTGATTGCCGGCACTGTAGGCATGCTGTTTTCAATTTTGGTGCTTTCCAGATCTGAGCTGAAAGAATGCTTGTCCTTGAAAGGCACACTCGACAAAGCAAAGTCGAAAGAATGGCTGGTTAGGCTATTGCGCATCGGTATTCCCGCTTGCATACAGGATCTGTCCTGGGTGGGCGGTAATTTCCTCTTGCTGATCATTCTCGCGCATACAAAAGACCCGACATCGGCTCAAGCCGCATGGGGTGTCGGCTTGCGTGTCGAAGAAATGGTGGGAGGCATGCCCATCTATGCACTTTCGATGGCGGTAGGAACGATTGTCGGTCAAAATCTCGGTGCAAAACAACCCGAGCGCGCAGTCAGAGCCGGCTGGCAGGTAGCAGGACTGGGTGCCGGTTTCAATCTGCTGGTTGCCGTGGGTTTGTACATTTTTGCACGTGAAATTGCCTCGGTAATGAGCTCGGACCCTAAGGTAATTGCTTATACCAGCGACTATTTCCGCTGGGTCGGTCTGTGTCAGCCTTTCGTAGCGCTCTGGCTGATTCTATTTGGAGCCATGCAGGGCGCCGGATATACACGCTGGCCGATGATTGCCAGTACGCTTATTTTGACGCTTTTCAGACTGCCTCTGGCCTGGTTCTTGAGCGTCACTCTCAACTGGGGCCCTTCAGGCACATGGGCTGCCGTTTCAATCTCAGTTTTCATCGTGGGAGCGCTTGCCATCTGGCGCTTTAATACTGGCGTCTGGAGAGATCAGAAAGTTTAGTCCTGGATTGAACTTTTTGTTCGCCGAATACGTAATTAAATGCAGGCACGAAAATTCTCTCAGGCGACTGATTGTCGCTTGTCCAGACGATCACGCATGACCAGTGTGATTGTGCTCTCGTGCGCTTGGCCACGTTAGACAACAGGTTTTAATCCAGGGGGTGTTTATGCAAATAGTGCAAGACAAAATTGGCGCTGATGGAAAAGGTTCAATGCTTTCAAAAACGGCTCAAAAAGAAAGGACCAGTAGTTTCAAAAACAGAGTGAAATATACTTTGCCGCAGCTCAAACTCTGTCTGGTCGGAGAGCCGTCGAGAGCCAGGAAACTGATTCCTATACAGGCTCCTGAAGATGCGGCACGATTTCTCAATCCGCTTCGATACGCAGCAGAAGAACACTTTGTCAGTCTGCATTTGAATGCCAGGCATGAAGTTCTTGGTCTGCACGAAGTTTCCCACGGTTCGTTGTCCGCTTCGCTTGTTCATCCTCGTGAGGTATTCAAAGCGGCTCTTCTGGCTAACAGTTACGCGATTATCGTTTGCCATAATCATCCTTCCGGATCAAAAGTTGTCCCAAGCAAGGAGGACCTGGAGACGACAGGGCAGCTTTTCAACGCCGGTAAGCTCCTGGGGGTGACTCTGATTGACCATTTGATTGTCGGTCCTGGGCTCAAGAAAAACACTGTATACAGCGTCAGAGAACACTATCCAGAACTCTGGAAATCCATCTAATGCTTGCGATCTAGCACAAAGTTAAGCAAAGCAAAAGACTGGAAATCCTGAATTTGAGTGGGTTTTCACACTGGAGTTTAGGTCGCCTCAGGTGCAAATATGAGGGTTGTGATATCGTGAATCTGCGACTTTGGCAGGCGCAGACACATGAATAGAACTAACAAGAAAAAAACCATCAAAGTTCAAGTTGGCAACCAATTCATCGGCGGTGACGCTGAGGTCCTGGTCCAGTCGATGACAAATACTCCGACTGAAGATCCGGAAGCGACTGCCAATCAAGTCCGGGACCTCTATGATGCGGGCTCCGAAATAGTCCGCATCACCGTCAATACGCGCGAGGCAGCCAAGCAAGTTCCCGTAATCGTTTCCAAGCTTGAAAAAATGGGTGTGGAAGTTCCTCTGGTCGGCGATTTTCACTACAACGGTCATATATTGCTTTCTGAATTCCCTGACTGCGCACGCTTGCTTGCTAAGTATCGCGTCAATCCAGGCAATGTCGGTCGCGGAGACAAGCACGACGAAAATTTCAAATCAATGATCGATTGCGCGATCAAATGGGATAAGCCAGTACGCATCGGCGTCAACTGGGGCTCACTCGATCAAGATTTGCTGAAGCGCATGATGGACGAGAATGCGGCCCTCGACGAACCTCAAGACGCGCACGAAGTGCTCATTGAAGCGATTGTCGAAAGCGCCGTTCAGTCGGCCAAAAAAGCGGTTGAGTATGGTCTTGCCAAAGATCATATTATCTTGAGCGCCAAAGTTTCAGAAGTGCCCGATCTTATCGAGGTATACCGGCGCTTAGCCTCGCGCACGGATCATGCGCTGCACCTTGGACTGACCGAAGCGGGCATGGCAATGAAGGGCATTGTCGCCTCCAGTGCTGCCTTGTCGGTCTTGCTCTTCGAAGGTATAGGAGACACCATTAGAGTCAGCTTGACTCCGGAGCCGGGAGCTGATCGAGCGAAAGAAGTGCACGTCTGTCAGCAGATTTTGCAGTCTCTAAAAATTCGATCGTTTAAACCTCAAGTGACTGCTTGCCCTGGCTGCGGCAGAACTACCAGCACTGTTTTCCAAGAATTAGCAAAGGAAATTGAAGAGCATCTGTCGGATAGACGTAAGCAATGGCAGGAATTGTATCCTGCTTCAAAAGACTTGAAAGTTGCAGTAATGGGATGCATAGTCAATGGTCCGGGCGAATCACGCCACGCCGATATCGGCATTTCTTTGCCGGGCACAGGCGAAGAGCCGCGAGCGCCTGTTTATGTCGATGGGCAACACAAGACAACCCTTTCAGGACCGAATCTGGCCAGCGATTTCATCACTCTAGTCGATGATTACGTAAAGACTAGTTTCTCGAAATCAAAGTAATTGACTTTCTAATCCATTTGCACATGCGCACTTCCAACAGCCTGACGCAGCCTGTTTATGTCTTCGTCGCTCCAGGTTGCGGTCGTAATTTCCATATACTTCAAATTCTTTAGTCGTTTGAAAGAATCGATGCTTTTGGGAGTAATCGGACAATCCCTTAGGGATAACATTTTTAAACTGACAGGCAGCAGTGGAATACAATCATCCCCTATATTCTTGTCGTTGCGCAGATCGAGATTATCCAAGCTGTGACAATCAGATAGCTTGCGAATGTCATCTTTTTCAATATTGCTGTATCTCACAATTAGCTTTTGGATTCTCTTTCCGTCGCCGATTTTTTCAATAACCTGCGAGACATCGTTCATACTTTCCAGGCACAATTCTTCCAGTCTGCTCAGGTAGCTGGCTTTAGAAAGTTCATTGCTGGTCAAATTTGTTCTTGCCAGCCAAAGTTTCCTTAGGTTGGGAAGCGCTTGAAGCTTGGAGAAAGTCTCCGGACTTATAGTCGCATCATCCAAAGATAAAGTGACAATGCCCTTCAAATGGAGAATGTAGGGAATTATTGTTTCGACTGAAGTTGTCTGATTGTCGATAAATGGAATAGAGCCTTGGAGAATTGACAGGTCAAGAAAAGAGATATCGTCTTCTCTGAATTTCTTGAATAATTCAGGGCAATTTCGAGTTTCAAGAGTCGGCTGGAACTTGATTCCGTCGAACACTACCGGGCTGACCAGGTCGCCTTGAGCTGTTTGGTCCACTTGATTTTCGAAACTGATGGTGCCAATTGAGTATCGAGGGAAGTGGAAAGTTCTTTGTCCTTTTTTCTTTGTGTATGTTGAGAATTTTCCGGGACTGCTTGCTAGTTTTGAGAGTCTTTCAGCCATAGCGTTGGCGGTGGCGACTTTTTCTGCTAATGACTTCGCATCGGCGGGGGAAGAATCGGGTACTTTTGTAATTGTTTCCGGGTGAGGTATGAAAAAGCCTATGGCAACGCCGGCCACGAAAGTGCAAATCGCCGATATTGCGATCAGCCATTTATTGAAAGTCTCCTCGTGAATAATTGCAGAAGGTTGGCTGGTCGTGGCAGTAATATTGCTCATTGGCGCAGATTCGAAGGCGACCAGATGCGATGTAACTAGTTGTGCCGACTGATATCTTTCTTGAATGTCTTTCGCCAGTAACTTCGAGACAATCTGTTCTACTTTGTCAGGGAATTCGATTCCCATCGATGCCTCTTTTAAAGACAATGCGTGTTCCGACTGATGTTTCAGCATGGTTGCTAATGCTGTGTCGCCCACCAGGGGCGGTGCCCCGGTGAGTGCCTCGTAAATGACGCAGCCCATTGAATAAAGATCCGAGCGATGATCGACGGCAATGCCCATGCACTGCTCCGGGCTCATGTAAAGCGGGCTGCCGAAGATTTCGCCTGTCTTTGTCAGGGTTTGCTGATTGAATTCATCTTGCCCAGTCAACTTGGCAATACCGAAATCTACAACTTTAACCACTGAACCAATGCTGGTATCGGCATTTGGTTCTTGAATCATGATATTGCTCGGTTTTATATCTCTGTGAATAACCCCATTTGCATGTGCATAGCTGAGCGCAAAACCAACCTGGACGAAAATTTTGAGAACTGTCTCCAGGGGCAGTCGTCCGCGTTTGCGAAGAATCTGTGACAGCGACTCTCCTTCCACAAGGTCCATTATGAAATATGGCTGGCCATCGGCGAGGAGCCCGGATTCATGTAATTTGATCAAGTTGGGATGATCTAATTTATTGGCGGCTCTGATTTCATTTTCGAACCGCTTCCAACTCGCGTCATTTGACTGTTGTTTATCTAAAAACTTGAGGGCAAATTTTGTACCGGTGTTAATCTCTTCTACTTTATAAACACTGCCCATGCCACCTTTGCCGAGCAATTCCAGCACCCGATAACGTTCAACAATAGTTGTACCAGGCTTAAGTTCGAGCGCCCCATGTAAGCCATCGTCGGAGACAAGGTGCTGTTTTTCCGCTGGATCCAACTTCGCCGGTTCATCTTTCTGGTTCATGGCTGGGTTTCTTCGCGCTTGTTGAAGCTTCGCCGAGTTCTAGTGCATTGCAGTACTTGATTTGAACGTTCTTTAGTGAGTTTTTCAGCAGACGAATGTCCGCTTCACTGAATAAGTTTGTGCTTATCGCCAGTCCGCGCAAATTTTTTAGCCGCGCTAAAGCCGGGATGCTGGCGCTTGTAATTTTGCAATTGCTAACGTCCAGGGAAACCAGCTTTGGAGGCAGCATTGGAATCGCGGCATCAGTAATGTTTGTGCTCCTCATTTCCAAATGAGCAAGATTGCTGCATGTAGAAAGAATTCGCACATCTTCGTCTTCTAGCATGCACTTCACAAGACAAAGATTGTTGATCTTTTTTGACCCTTGAAATTGCTTTACCACTGCAGTTATTTTTTGCGGAACTATCAATTTAAAATAGGTCAACTGTTTAAAACGCTTGAATTTTGCTATTTCCTTGCAATCTAACATGACGTGCGAAAGGCTCAGCCTGGATAATTGCGGAAAACTATTGACCAGTGCCCAGGCCTCGGGAGTCGGATCTGTCGAGATCATATTCAATTCTTGCAAGTAGCGAAAATGAGTAATATTCTCCAGCACCTTGCTTGTATTACTGAACTCAATGCTGGTAAAGTCCATATCATCGTGTTTGTTCTTAATGGTAAGAGATCGGATTTCATCATCGCGAAATTTCTTGAATAGCAGTGGATGCTTTCTGAACAGATCTGTGGGAATGAATGACAAAGTAGAGGACAAAGGAAATGTCACTGTCCCTGTTGCCATAAAAGTTTGTCTGTCGCCGATGCGACCTAATTCGAAATTGGGAAACTGAAATACCCGTAGTTTTTTCTTTTTGTCTATCGTTGAGAAATAGCCAGGTGTTTTTTCCAATTGCGTAAGTTTTTGATCGCAGCTTTTGACGAAATTAACAGTATAGGTTTTGTGAATGTAATTTTCCGCAGCCTTGTATGCAGGTTCTCGGGTAGTCCTTGATCCATCTAATTCGGCGACCAGCGAATCATCGAAAACAATCCGTGGTGTTTTATCCTCAGGGTGCGGGCTAGAGTATCCGACCGAGACGCCGGCAAGTAACATACACAAGTACAGCGCAACAAGCCGCAAGTGATACCACGAGACTACAGGTTGAATCGCAACCGGAGAAGGCAGAGGCATGATCGCAACGTCACTGTGCATTCCAGTGTCAAAGGCAACCAGGTCGGCCGTGAAGTACTGTGCGGACTGATATCTTTGCTGAATGTCTTTTGCCAGCAAGCGAGCAACAATTTGTTCTATCTGCTGCGGAAATACAATGCCCAGCGATCCTTCTTTCAATGAAAGCGCTTCTTCGGATTGATGCTTCATCATGGTGGACAGGGCGCTATCTCCGACCAGTGGTGGAGCCCCTGTCACCGCTTCATAGACGACACACCCCAATGAATAAAGATCCGAGCGATGATCGACAGCGATTCCCATGCACTGTTCCGGACTCATATAAAGAGGACTGCCGAAAATCTCTCCTGTCTTTGTCAATGTTTGCTGATTGAATTCGTCCTGACCAGTCAGTTTTGCGATACCGAAATCGACAACCTTTACGATAGCCAGTGAAGTATCGTTTTCTTCCTTTTGCAGCATGATGTTGCTGGGCTTAATATCGCGATGAATAACGCCATTGGCATGCGCATGGCTGAGAGCAAATCCTACCTGAATGAATATTTTCACGGCTTGATTTAGCGTCAAGCGTCCGCGTGTTTTCAAAATTTCAGCAAGTGATTCCCCAGGCACCAGGTCCATAATGAAAAACGGTTGGCCATCAGGTAAAAGCCCAGTTTCATGCACCTTGACGAGATTGGGATGATCGAGCTTATTGGCTGTTTTGGCTTCAATGTCGAAGCGTCTCCAGGTGGCGTCGTTTGTCTGCTGCTTGTGCAAAAATTTTAAGGCAAAGATTTTGCCTGTTTCAATATTTTCTACTTTGTAGACGCTGCCCATTCCTCCACGACCCAGAAGCTCGATAATTTTGAATCGTTCCAGAATTATTACGCCAGGCTTGAATGCCAGGATCGCTGCAGACTCGACAATCTTTGTTGCCGTCCCTTCTTGGTTTTGAACTTGGGAGTTCAAATACTCTTTTTCAGACATTGGTGAGTTTCATTACCGGATTGTTCCTGGTATGTGGTGTGTTTGGAGTCATAATTTTCCCAAACTTGAATTGATGTATTGGTAGCCTTCCTCAGTCGAGATTTTTGAAGACGAGACTTTCACATGCGGCAGCGCTTGTTTTAGAAGTCGGAGATTTTGCGGCGTGAAATTGGCTTCGCTGAGCTGTAAATTCTCGAGAGGAAATTTTTTCAATGTTTCTATACTGCGAAGAGTGATCGGACAATTCTCCAAATTAAGTGTCCAGAGAGTCTTCAATGGAAGGAATGTTGAGAGTGTCTCATCATTCACGATCTTATTGTCTTGTAAATTCAGGTCTCTCAGAGTTTTGATTTTTGAAATGGTCTTTAAGTCGTCTAGACTAAGGTCGCAATTTTTAACTCTTAATGCATATAGGGTTTTATTTGCCGGCAACTTTTTTAAGACCAACGATGCACGCTGAGTTTCTGTGAGATCAAGATTTGTCAGTTGCAGCAGGTTCGGCATCGACGCCAGTGCCCTGGCGTCGCAGTGACTGCCTGCAAGATAAAGCTGCTTGAGTTTTTTCAATTTCCCGATCTTGTCAATTTCCGCCGGTTCGACCCAGGTCCCACTCATGTTGAGGCGGATGATGTTGGGTTGATCCGGCAAAATGCTCAACAGCACACGAGAGCTTCGTTGTGATTTTTGCAAATCCAACGCTCCTAATTCTCCAGGACGAAATTTTTTGAGAAGCTTCGGATATAAAAACAATTGCTTGTTCGAGTTGAATGCGATCAGCCCGGCAGGCAAAACTACGGTACCGCGCGCACCATGAGAGTAGTTGTCGGAATTGGGCTGGCAAATGCCTATCGAGCCGATTGATTTGTTGTCTGGAAACTTGAAAATCCGTTTGCCGTTTTCCTGTCGACTGAAATAACCACTGCCGGTATTCATGTAAGGATCGTCGCCTTTGGATCCCATACCATCAACTAAGTCGCCAACTTCAAGTGGAATTGGTGACGAATCTACTTCCAATGCTCTGACAATGCCGGCCTTCTTGGGTTCTGGCTTGACGGCAAGCGAAGCCTCAGATTGATCGATAGTGTTTTCGCCCTGGAGATAGCCCAATCCGTACGCGGCCACTATCACCACTGCCGATACTATGTTTTGCAAACTAAAAAGATTGTGTTTTCTTTCATAAACAGTCTTGAGAATCTCTGATCCTGTGAAAGCCGGGCTCTGTGACTGACTTGTTTCCTGCAAAGATTGCTGGATATTGACGAGCGTCGCAGTCAGCAACTGGGCATTGGAATATCTGGCATTGGGCTCTTTCTGCAGAAGATTTGCCACCACTTGTTCAATTGCTTGTGGAAATTCAATTCCCATCGAGGCTTCTTTCAAACTGAGCGGAGTTTGCGACTGATGTTTCATCATTGTCGAGAGGGCATTGTCACCCATTATTGGTGGAGCGCCTGTCAAAGTCTCGTACATGACACAACCTAATGAATACAAGTCGGCCCTGCGGTCGACGGTTATACCCATGCACTGCTCTGGACTCATGTAGAGTGGGCTTCCGAAAATCTCGCCCGTTTTCGTCAAAGTTTGCTGATTGAACTCATCGACACCTGTCAGTTTTGCAATACCGAGATCAACCACTTTGACACTCGAATACAAGCTGCCTGCGGAATTTTCAACGAGCATGATATTGCTCGGTTTTAGATCGCGGTGAATGACACCATTTTCGTGCGCATATGCGAGTGCAAAACCAACCTGAATGAAAATAGTTAGGGCTTGGGGCAGTGACAGGCGACCTTTTTTCTTCAAAAGATCTGCAAGCGTTTGTCCAGGTACTAGTTCCATAACAAAGAACGGCTGACCATCAGGAAGCAGCCCGGAGTCGTGCACTCTGATCAAATTAGGATGGTCGAGTCGATTCGCTGCTCTTGCTTCATTTTCGAAACGGCGCCAGGTCGATTCATTCGATTGGGCGTCAAGAACCTTGAGCGCGTAATCAGCCTGCAAATGCAAATGGCGAACGTGATAAACGCTGCCCATCCCGCCGCGTCCTAAAAGACCCAGGACTTTGTAGCGCTCGAGAATTACTGAACCGGGCTCTAACTGTAAGTGCGATTGAAACGGTGCGCCAATTCGCTCAACGGTTTGCTGCCCACTATCTGCTTGTCCACCATTGCTATCGGTCATCGGGTCCTCAAAAGATGCGCAAACTCAGGTCGCCGGCGGGTGACTTAACGCACGTTTGAAAGCGTCTGTGCTTCCGGGAAGGAAGACAGAATTGAGTAATCGTGCATCCACAGATTCAAATAACCCCATGTTTTGTTCCCCCAAATGCGACTCTTTAGACACTTTGAGGTTTTGAATCAGGGAGAGACAGTTAAAAACCAGGGCTGCCAAGCGATCGCTGTCGATTTTATACGATAGAATTAGACAACTTTCACTATTGGTGCCGGAAATCCCTTTGTCCCAGGCCCAGTCGCCTTCGACGGATTTTGGCGTGCTGTTTTTCTTGTTTTGCTTTCAAAAGGTGATGATTATGGTGGACACAGGTCTAATCATTAAGTCCGACAAAGACGGGCTACCTACGCTCATGTTCAAGACCGATGCGCGCGAGATTCTTCCGCCTGAAACCCATGAAGAGCGCATGGAATGGGTGCGTACGTCATTTTCGCGCTTTTATTCGCGCGTCAGTGAGAGCGATTTTGCTTATCAATCCAGGGCTGCAGCCGCTTTAACCAGATTCTAATAATAAGGTCATTCATTGCGTCATGTTGCAGCTGAGAGTCAAGCTGCAAGCCATAAAATGGCGTATTTAAGTTGACTGCCATATAATGTTCAATCCGCATGAGATTTGGGTTTGCGGCTGAGGACAAGGCTTTCATGGCTGACAGCTCTACTCTGAATGAAAAATCCACTCGACGAGTCTTCGTCGAGACTTTCGGCTGCCAGATGAATAAAGCCGATTCCGAAAACATGCTCGGGCTATTGAGTGAAATCGGCTACGAACATACGCTTGATTCCAAAGAAGCCGATCTTTTGATTTTGAACACTTGCGCGATAAGAGAAGGTGCAGAAGACAAAGTCTTCAGTTACCTTGGTGCCTGGGGAAAACAAAAAAGAAAGCGTCCTGAAATGATGATTGCGGTGGGCGGTTGTGTGGCGCAAGAAAAAGGCGCTTCCATACTGACTCGCATGCCTTATATCGACGTGGTTTTTGGAACGCACAATTTACATCGCCTTCCTGATTTGGTGTTAAAGGCTCGCAGCGAGAAAACCAGCGTTGTCGAAATCGTTCAGGAATTGCCTGAAGATCTTCCCGAATTGCCGGTGATCAGGCAAAGTGATTTTTCCGCATGGGTCTCGGTAATTTACGGATGCGACTACAATTGCACTTATTGCATCGTGCCCTATGTGCGTGGACGTGAAAAGAGCCGCACCGCTGAAGTAATTGAAAAAGAAATAGAAGAACTTACCCAGGCCGGCTATTTAGAAGTGACTTTGCTTGGTCAAAACGTTACAGCATATGGTCATGACCTTGATCCGAAAATCCACCTGGGCGATCTGATCAGACGGTTGGAAAAATTTGAAAAGCTGAAGAGAATCCGTTTTCTGACCGGACATCCACGTGACCTTCAAGACGGCATTATCGATGCCGTTCATGAAGTTGAAAGTGCATGCGAGTATTTCCACATTCCTATTCAGGCTGGAAACGATCGCACACTCAGGCGAATGGCACGCGGCTATCAAGTTGATTTCTACAAACGTTTGATCGAAAAAGTCCGCAATAAGATACCCGAAGCGTCCATTACCAGTGACTTGATTGTTGGTTTTCCGGGCGAGACGGAGCAAGAATTCATGGATACCGTCAATCTGGTAGAAGAGATTCAATTCGATGCTTGCAATACTGCAGCGTATTCACCAAGACCGCACACTCATTCGGCAGCCTGGGCGGATCAACTGCCAGAGCATGAGAAGTATGAACGCCTGCGTTTTCTCAATTCGGTTGTCGGTGAAGTCTCTCACCGTATAAACAGACGTTATGTTGGAAGAAGAGAAGAAGTACTTGTAGAAGGCGAAAGCCAGCGCGATGAAACTCGCTTGAGCGGTAGAACCCGCACAAATAAAATCGTCAATTTTGAAGGCGACAAGTCTCTGAAAGGAAAACTTGTCGACGTCGAAATCCAATCTGCAAATCCATGGGCTTTGCGCGGCAGTCTCTGTTCATCGGTGGTGCCGGCCAAGTAATAATTTGCGTTTTTAACGTTTGCAATTAGTAAGTCAGGAGAAGTTAGGGTTAAAGCCATGTCTAAAACATCTACAGTTACACACACAATTCGTCAATTCGTTGCCGAAGATCTGCCGGCGCTGAAAAATTGTTTTGTCGAACTGCAAGAGTTCGAAAGAGAATTAGTCAGCCATCGCCTTCCTGGCGAGGAGATTGCAGATCGCTACATCCAAGCCTTGCTTCAGCGCAAAAAGGAAAACTCTGCGGAGATTTTTGTCGCCGAAGTAGAAGGAAAAGCGGTTGGTTTCTTGAGCGTTCTTTTGAGCGAAAAGCTCGATGCCGACCTTAATGAACCTATTGAGCTGGCGTACTTGTCAGACATCGTCATTCTCAAGGAATACCGCAAATTCGGAATCGGCGAAGCGCTTGTAAAACAAGCTGAGCAATACGCAGTTTCTAAAAATGCCATGTACCTTTCAGCCAATGTTCTTGCCAACAACATGGGTGGCCGTGCCCTTTATGGCAAAGCCGGCTTTAATGAATATGAATTGTTCATGCTGAAAAAACTGCCGACGGCGTAGTTTTGAGCATTTCTGAGCAGTTTCGACTGGTTGCGATCAGTTTCGTTTGCTCAACTAGACTCGCAAGAGCCGAAAATATTCCTGCAGATCCATTCGAGAAATGCCTGCGTGTTCTGGTGCCCATTTTTCGTCGAACGCATTGGAAATTGGCTCGAGATTGCGTATCAAGAAAATAAGAAAGGATTTTTCGCGCCAACCGGTCAGTTCGTCGGCTGCGGCGTTTTGCAATTCCTGACGGCTGAGAAATCCGTCTCCGTCTTGATCGAGTGAGTCAAAAGTCTTAAGAGCAAAATCATGAATGTCCTGGAAAGTCTGATTGAGATTGATTCCCCCTGAAGGGATCGGGACTCTTTGCCAGGCTTCAGGGCGCGGACGCGCCTCGCAAGTGCCGTCGTCGTGCACTTCGATTTGATCGAAGTATTCTTGCAAGTCGACCCTCGAGATGCCGCATTTCTGATCTGACCATTCTTCATCGTAGGCTGCAGATATGTCGTCGATTCTTCGTATCAAAAAGAGCAAAAAGGACTTCTCACGCCAGCCAACGGCTGGATCTGTAAAGCCATTAGAGAGTTCGGCTTTTGTGACGAATCCGTCGCCATCTTGGTCGAGCTTGTCGTAAGCCCCATAGGCAAAGACTTTTATGTCGTTCAAAGAAGACTTTACACTGATGCCGTCCTGGTGACTCAGCCAGGCTGTCTGTGACTGCTGCGCTTGCTGCTGAGATGTGCCTGTCACGTGTAAACCCTCTTTATTGCTTGGTTTTGAGCGCTTTGATACCGGATGTCCATGACGCCTGAAAACTTCCCCTATTACCGGTACTTGCCCGATAGTTACAGCTGATAAACGGCATGTTAACAGCGTCCCTGTATATATCTGTAAGCGCCATCCATAAAGGTATAATAGCTGCCTTATGCAAGACCCCTCCCCTGTTAGCGCCTCCATAGACGCCGATGAAATTAAGTCCGCTTCCACCTTGTTGAAAGCGGGACAATTGGTGGGCTTTCCTACAGAAACAGTGTACGGGCTGGGTTGCGACGCCGGCAATGCAGAGGCGCTTGCTCGCCTTTACCGGGTCAAAGGTCGCCCCGGTGAGCATCCTGTGATCGTACACCTGTCATCGGTTGACCAGCTTAAGGACTGGGCTGAGACGGTCCCCGAGCAAGCATTGTTATTGGCTGAGAAATTCTGGCCGGGACCGATGACTTTGATTTTGCGCAAATCAGACAAAGTTTTGCCGGCTGTCACTGGAGGTCAGGACACTGTAGGGCTGAGAATTCCTTCTCATCCAGTCGCCCTTGCACTGCTCAAAGAGTTCAATTCAGGAGTTGCTGCACCTTCGGCAAACCGGCATGGAAAGATAAGTCCAACTACAGCCGAACATGTGAAGAGCGAGCTCGGTGATTTCGTCGCCAAAGTGTTGGACGGCGGACAGTGCTCCGTCGGCATCGAATCCACAATCATAGATCTTTCAGGCGATACCCCGCGCATTTTGCGTCCTGGAATGATCACTCTGGAAGAAATCGAAAGCGTTCTCAAAGATGCTCAGAAATCCGAGCAGAAGGACAATGGCAATGGCAGTTCTGTCGCACCGAGAGCTCCTGGTACTCTCTCTAGCCACTATGCACCTTCCACTGGCATGAAACTTTTTTCTCACAGAAATCTTCCGCGTGCCATTGCCACTGCAGAAAACCTGATGATGCATGTTTCAGTAATGGCATTTTCCGATCCTGTCGAGTGTCCAGCTGTAATCACCTGGAAGCAGCTCTCGGAAGATCCAGCAGAGTGTGCTCGTCAACTTTATGCAACCATGCGCGAACTGGATGGCTCGGGCGCTGATTACATAATCGTTGAAGAACCGCCTGAATTGCCGGAATGGATGGGTATATTGGATCGCCTGCGTCGGGCGGCAAACGGATGAA
>PNLN01000099.1 GCA_013823055.1 Cyanobacteria bacterium DS2.3.42 | reverse complement strand
GGCTGCAAATGGACAGGCACCGCTACTGATGGCGAAAAGAATATTACAAGGCTATCCATTCCACCGGTGGATAAGTCACTTGCATTTCCGCTTTGTTCGCTGGACAGAGGAACATTTGGAACAGGGCAGATTCAGAGTGCCAACTTAGTTGTCCGCTATGCCGATACTGCTTATGCTGCTCACGGAAACTATGCCGTCGAATACAGAATGCAATTCCCACTATACAATCCGGCCCCCACACCTGTGAGAGTTTCATTCTCTTTAGATACACCGGTAAAAACCGACCAACTCAAAGACAATCTCACCTATTTTGAGCCGCCGGCAAAAAATACGTTCTTCAGAGGAACTGTACTTGTTCAGTACCTCTCAGACAAAGGCGAAAAAACAAGAAAATATGTGCATCTCGTCGAAACACGCGGCACGAAGTCGGAAGAACTTTTCAACATTACGTTGAAACCAAAAGGCAGACGCACTGTTCAATTCTCGATGTTTTACCCACCGGATGCGACCCCGCCTCAAGTAGTAACGCTCAGCAGCAAAGCTCCGTAGTGACGCATTTTAATGCAGCGGATCGAAAAGCTCTTTTGGAAATTCTCTTTCTTTTCCTTGAAACTGAATTTTCACTCTCGATAGCTTCTCCTTCGCTTCCTTTTGCTGCGCAGGAGTAAAATTTCTTCCTTCCAACTTCAGATGTTTCAGTCGCGGCATCTTCAGAAAGTACGGTACGCTACGCGGCCCCACACCGGTACTCTGAACGTTAAGGGCTTTCACTTTTGAGTTTTGAAACTTCGCCATAGAAGTATCACCAATGCGATTATTGCCGGACAGCTTGATCACCTCAAGACTAGGCATCTTGATGATATAGTCCAAACCTTTATTGCTGAGATGAGTGTTATCGACCTGAAGGTTGGTCACATTCTTCAAACCAGCCAAATCCTTGTAGCACTCATCATCCAGTGAATTGTGACCGATTACCAGATTAACAAGCGTCGTATGCTTACCGATCGATTTCATTGCGTCGCCCTTAATCAACGTCTTATCGGCTCCAAGAAAGCGCAGTTTCTTGAGCGGTTCAATATTGAATATGCCTTTGGAAGTAATGTCCGTACCTTCCAGTTCGACATGCTCAAGGCCGGTTAGCCTTGCTACATACTTGAGATCGTCATCAGTAATCTCCATTCTCTTCATGTTTATTCCAAAGAGACAGTTTGGATGCAGGCGATTCAAATCGGACATGTGCTGACTGCCATCAAAGCCTATTTCCAAAATCGCTCTTGTACCGGCAGGAAACCTTAGTCTGCCTCGAGCAGGAGAATGAGTTATAGAAGCAGGTTCCGAATCATTAGAGTTGGCACTCCGTTTCAAAATGTACAATTCACCCATCGAGTAGGTATCAGGAAATTCCATAACAATGGGCGCACGCACATCGCTGTTCTTGTCTGCCGGCGCTGCGCAAGCGCTCCTGAATGCAAAGGCAAAAACAAAGAGTAAAAAGCTAGTGCGCAACCACGCTTGCATTCTCATTTTCCCTCTTGTTTTGCTGGTTTCCAACCGAGAGCCAGCCCTGCAATTACTAATCCGCCGAACGCCAGCGATATACACAAAGTGGAATCGAGCTCAATTTTGTAATAGCTCGCCCATAAATAATATGCGTTGTGCATGAAATGCAAACACATGGAGGGAAAAATCGAACCGGAAGCAAGGGTGAGATAAGCAAGCAAAATGCCCAGAAGACCAGTGGGAATGATTCTGAACATGCTCATGTGAAAAATGCCAAAGAGAATGCCGATGACGATGATCAGTTTCTGCTTCGGCAAGTTTTTTCTCAGAATTCCTTGCAGCACTCCTCGAAAAAAGAATTCTTCGCAGATTGCCGGCATCAGCGCCGCCACCAGGATAATCTGCCAGAGTGGGCGCCCAGGCGGCATCACCATCAATTGCATTT
The DNA here is from genome assembly GCA_013823055.1 of Cyanobacteria bacterium DS2.3.42. Lineage (GTDB taxonomy): Bacteria > Cyanobacteriota > Vampirovibrionia > Obscuribacterales > Obscuribacteraceae > QKMZ01. The sequence goes on along the minus strand of PNLN01000099.1, from coordinate 28,884 downwards.
GTTTGGCATATTCCTCACTGTAAGGCAGAAATTTTGTTTGAACAGTAAGAATTAGCATTGACAAAACGACAGTTGCAAAACCAAGCGATATCGCCGCCAGCACAAAACGAGGAGACGGGCGCTTGAGGCTCAATGTCTCACGCACCGGAGATCGCGTATAGCGAAGAAAAACAAGAGCAGGACAGAGAATCAAGAAAATCTGTGTAATCACCAGACTGGCCATGACGTTCCATAAAGACAGCAACTGGCCAAAATAGAAGAGCATGAAAAATACAATACCGCCAAAAACAACCAGTTCTCGACCGTAAGATCCTGTCTGCATTTTCTTCTGGGGCGATAGCTGGACGCCCATGAGAAGGTCCTCTCGCTGCAACAATCCTGCGGCAGATCTGGCCAGGAGTACGGCAGCGATTGCCGAACTAACGAAAGTGATGGCGATGCCGGACCAGGACTGGTGACGAGTAATGATTTGCTTTATGCAAAGGGTTGTGTTTGCAATCGGCACGATTCGAAGAAAAGCATTGTCTGCAAGCTCCGGTATTTGTGCAGCGGACGCCAGAAACAACGTCACTAACAACATAGGAAACAGATATCCTTGCGCCTGTTGAAACGTACGAGTCATAGCGGCGACATAAACCGACAGTGAACTGATGAACACTACCAAAGGTGACATCACCAGGAGCACCAAAAGCCAGGCAGTCAAAGAGAAGTCAAACTGTGGATGTGCGTCCACTACCGATGTTTTGACCGGCCCAAATTGAAGGGTGGCGGCAATGCTTACAATTCCCAGAATAGTCGTCAGGGCCCCGACCATGACTACGACCATAATTTTGCCATACATTATCGAGCGCCTTTCGACCGGCGCTACCAACAAGAGCGCCAGCGTACCGCGCTGCCTCTCTCCTGTTATCAGGTCGATAGCGGGATAACTGGTGGCAAGCAAGACCATCAGTATCATCAAATACGGTGCAAATTGAGGAAGCATATCGTCTGTTTCCGACTGCTTCGGCGAGACGTCATTAAACGTGACCTTGGTATCACGCTCCCAGACGTCACCTACATTGAGCGCTTTCAAACGCTTCTTAATATAATCCTCTTGAAACTCTCCGATGGCAGCGTAAACGCTGGCCATACTGAACAAAACCTTTTCTCTATTGGTATCAAGGACTAATTTAAGCGCCGGCAAAGTAGCTTTCTTTAAATAGCTGAATTCAGGCTCGGTGGTGAAGTCTTTGGAAATCGCTGCGCTGAATTCAGTGGGCACCAGTATCGCCACGTCAATTTCATTGGACTTGAGTTTTTCGACATAGTCGGCTTCATTCACTGGTCTTACTTTCAAATGCTCAGCCTGTTCAAGCCGTTTTTTCAATGGCTCGCAATCACCCACAATGCCGATGCTGACGGTGTTCTGACCCAAGCGGGCAATGCTTTGCTTGGCGAAAGTTGCCGGGAACACCAGCATGGCAGGATAGAAGAGCGTGGGGATGATGATCATCATGATCAAGGTGCGATAGTCCCGGAGCACTTCCTTGAGCTCCTTGAAGAAGACTATCCATGTCTTGGACATTGGCTTATAGTTCGACGATGGTGTGGCCGAACTAGACATCAACCTGTTCCTTTACAATGGCAAGAAAGATATCTTCCAAATAGTGGGCACCAGTCAGTTGTCTCAACTCTTCCAGAGTCCCCATCGCAAAGAGCTTTCCACGATGAATTATGCCGATACGATCGCAGAGCTTTTCTGCTTCGCTCATGATGTGAGTGGAAAATATGATGCATTTTCCCTGTGCTTTGCTATCACGAATAAACTGATAGGTATTTTGACTTGTGATGATATCCAAACCGCTTGTTGGCTCATCAAGCGCCATCACAGGCGGGTCATGAACGATTGCGCGAGCGATGGAAACTTTCTGTTTCATCCCAGTAGACAAACGTTCGCACCGGGTGTCGGCGAACTCTTTCATCTCGAAAAGCTTGATCAAATCCTCAATGCGCTGCTCCAATTTATCGAGAGGATAATCACTCAATTGACCAAAGTAGTTCAAGATTTCTCTGGGTGTAAGCCTCTCATAAAGTCCGGTTTCAGACGAAAGGAAACCAAGATTCTTGCGCACGCTTTGAGGATCGGCGGTAATTTCAAATCCGTTCACCTTGGCTGTCCCTGAATCCGGACGCAAAATGGTAGCGATCATTCGTAGCGTGGTTGTTTTGCCGGCTCCATTGGGACCGAGCAGCCCGACGATTTCACCTTGAGAGCAGTTAAATGAGATTCCATCCACGGCAAGAAACTCACCGCGCTTGGGGTCAAAGAACATTTTTTTCAAGTCTTTGACTTCAACGGTCATTGGTTTTCCCTCTTGCAAAAAACGGCGTCCAAAGATCGATCTGATCGCCGAGAACAAATTTCTCGGTCCTTATCAGGCGGTTCAACAAGAAAAGCATTAAAGCAACTAGAAGCAGTGTCTCGCCGACAGCAATTTGAACGAGCACAATGTCGGCATCGCCCCTGACTGCAGCCTTGACCCAGAGAATCAAGTTCAAGACTGGCACAAACGCCAGCGTTTTAGACAAAAGCACGCCCGGGAGCATTCCAGCAATAGGCATCGGTGTAAAAATCAAAAGCGGCACTGTCAGCATATTTTGTGCTTCTTTGAATGACTTGGTCATGGCACCAAGCAGCGAAAATATCGCCGACACAAGCAGAGAGAAAAGTACCGTTGCAGAAACCAGAGCCGCGCCTGTTTCGAAAGAAACTGAGAAAGTACTTCCAGACAATTTGGATAAGCTGCTCAACTCTTTCGCCTGGCTTACCATCAGCCAAATAACCAAACTCATACCAATAAGATTCAGCAGTCCGGACATCAATGCCACAAAAAACACAGACAAAAACTTCCCGGTCATCAAGCACTCTGTGCTTACAGGCGCTACCAGAGTGCTCTCCAGGGTTTTCTTCTCCCTTTCTTCGGTGAATGCACAGATAGCTGGATAGACCGCACCGGCAGGAATGCACAACACCAGCACACAGATGACGGACGCCAGTATGTAGCGAAAAATCACATGAGCAGCCTCGCCACCTGCGCTTTCTTCTTTTTGCGTCTTTGGAGTCTTGGAGTCCTTAAGCTCAAAAGTGAATACACGCATGATCTCTAACGGAACATTCTTGTCGGTCAGCTCCTTTCTGAGGTTCTTAAATCGCCTCGATTCAACAAACTTGCTTATGTAGGTGTGTGCCGCTTCAGAAAGGGGCAGGCTGCCGGCAACTTTGACTGAAAGATTGCCGCCGGACTCTTCCACGATCGCTTCGATATTGCCGTCTTTCAGGTCCTTATCCGGATTTGGAGAGGTAACCAATTTCCCACGTTTGCTTTTAGACAACATCTCGCGAATTGCAGCCACGTTGGGCTCTTTGCTCTCAGGAAAGACTATGCGATAGACCTCACTTTCACGTTTGCCTTCTTGAAAAATGCCAATTTCCAGCATGGCTATTGCCGCTGCCGGATAAAACAAAAGCGGAAACAGTACGCCGTAAATGACTACGTGCGGGTCTCTGTAGCAATGAGTCATCTCCTTGCGAAAGACCACCCATAATCTTCTGAGGAACTCCTTCATACGTAGAGAGGTTCCACATATTCATGAACTTATAACTAAACAAACGACCTATAAATATTCTTTGATGCGTTTGCGGCAGAATTCACTGCTGCTTCCTCAGGGTCGCGACTGGCATATACTCACCAGTGTATGTACGCTTCCACCAATTGCCTGTGGAAAACAATTCTTTTGCATCCGTAAAGTGATATTCATAACTCTGAGCTCGCAGATATTTTGGAGGCTGGTCCGGAAACGGATTGTTGGCCAAAAGTGCAATTACCTCTTTGTCGCCTTCCAAGAGACGCTGTACGAACGATGCAAACCAGGCATTGTCTTCAAACCTTCCCAACGCAGCGAACCACATTTGCCAATCCAATCTTGGTTGCAACGGCGCCACCACAGGTGGAGGCCGTTTTAAATCACCGGGTTTGAATGCGAATTCGTAAGGACGCCATTCTTTACCGTCATTGCTTCCTGCCAAAATAATCTCGACTCTTTTGCGGGTCATGACGGCAAACAAACCATAACCGTTGACCAGGCGAAATTGATGAACACATCCTATGAATTCTCTCAACGGCAAAGGAAGAGACTCACCTCCGGCAACATGCAAACTCAACATGCATGCATTTGCAAAGCACAATATTGACACCAATGGCAACACCATAATCTTTTGGCACTTTTGCCATGCGCTTCCAGTAGATTGAGCTGCACTTTCCAATGCAGTTCTTAGTGAAACAGGAAAAATACGCTGCCAGAGCGAATCATCGATGAGGGTAAAGCACAAAATGATACTCAGCAAATTGAAAAACGTGTAATTGCCCGAAAGCAAGATCAAAATTTGAAGCCCGGCCAGAGCACCAAATGCGATGCGTCTTGTAAAAGCGTTTCCGAAGATCAAAAACGGACTGCCAATTTCGATGGCAAACATGATCAGGCACGACAACTGCTGAAACCAAAGTGGAAAACTGTTGCATACCCAGGCAAGCGGAGTAGGCAGGGGTTGAGTTTCATAATGATAGGCAAGAGCAGTCAGGCCCCACCAGGTATCGTCGCCGCTCATCAATTTGCACATTCCCGACATAAACATCAGACGGAAAAGCAGCCATCTCAAAAGCCAAAGGACTATACGCGAGGGAGGTCCGTCATCTCCAATCTTTGCACGCAAAGGCGGGGATGCCATCGCCCATGGTGCCCAAAAGGCAGCAAGAATTCCCGCTTCCAGCAAAAGAATATCCCACTGAAAAGACATGAAATCTGCCCCTGCAGTCAAAAACGACAGATAGAGCAGCCAACAAATCAGTAAGCTGGGACCGCAAATGATACCGGTCATTGCCATTACTGAAAAAAACATACCGGCCGCGCAAGTTGACTTAAGAAATGAGTCGCTTGCGGAAATCCAAAACAGAGTCGGGAAATCAAAAAACTTGGATGGCTCGCGATAAGCACTTGAGACACTTTGCATAAGATCAGCAATCGGTAAGATACCGTTCTTAGCGAAAAGTCCATCTATTTGTAAGTACAAAGAGAAAAAGGCCAGCAAAAAGACCAGCGCCACTGCTCGCACAAAGACAAAACGGCAAAAAACATAGGTCTCCAGGGGTTTTAGAGACAAATTTCCGGCGCCAGCGAGCGTTTCCGCGTTTTCAACCAAGTTTCTCTCAATTTCCCCATGATTTGGGAACTGGGCTCCAAGGTCTGCGTCAGATTCTCCAGTCATGTCCAAACACCAGCGGTTGGCCTTTTCAGGTGGACTCGTCCTCAGGCTCGAATCTTAGAGATATATAGCTCATCTTTACAGTGCCAACCCCGGAAATATATACAAAGAGAGCCCGAAGATGGCAAGTATTACCTATTTTCGACTATTACCCCTAAATTTTGCCGGCTTTAGGTGGACTTGATTACCCTGGTAAATGTCAGGACAGTCTGGTAAAAACGATATTGGTTAATCTGATTTTTTGAGGTTTTTAAATCCCATGAGCTTTGTATCACTCCCTCGCTTCTCAGCAACGACCCGCGCCCGCTGCTCTGCCATGCTTTTGAGCCTGGTCGTTTTGAGCACTATCAGCGCCGGTACCGTAGCTTCTGCCAAGCAGGACGTTAAGGTCGAAGCCAGCCTCATGCACGATCTGCCTAAGAAGCTCGAATTTGCCAATATGAAAGACGGCCGTGACTTTGTTTCTTCCATGACGAAAACGGCAGAACGCGCAAATGACTACACATTCAAGTGCGTGATCAATACTTACCGCAACGGAAAGGTGATTAGAGAACGAGGTACTTTCTATTACAAGCGCCCCAGCCTCATGAAGATGGAAATTACCGAAGGCTCGAAGAAGGGCTCAGTAGCCGTACTTGGAACCGACGGCAAAGTCAGGGGTCACCTGGGCGGTATGCTCAAGATGTTCAGCGGCACTATAGGCAGGGATTCCGGCTTGCTCAAATCAGCAAACGGATTCTCTATGATGGACTCGGACTACGACACTCTGCTTAAGGATCTGGTCAAGCAATTGAATGATGGCTCCAAGTGCGTAGTCACATCGTCACCAGTGGCGGTGGCACACACCAACGAGAAGGTCTATGTTCTGGAAGTCTACAAAAATGTGGACGGCGACAAAGAAAAGGACCTCACACAGCGGGTTTTCATCGACCCCAAAACCAATTTGCCCGAGCAATGGAATCTCTACAAGCAAGATCAGTTGTTTTCCTCAACTGATTGGAGAGACGTAAAAGTCAACATCGGATTGTCTGACGAGGTCTTCAGTCTGAAGGGAAAAAAGGACAATCAGGGCTAGAACGCCCTGAGGTTGTGCAAAACGACTAGAGGCTGACCGCTAGGTCATCCAGCGCAGAACCCTTTCTTTGATCGGATTGACGAACTTCCGCCCCTCTTCGGTGGCGTTGTTCCATTCGCGCTTACCCTGGAAGTACCAACTGCCGGGCAAGCCGGAGTCTTTGACGATCATCGTCAATTTCGGTTTGAACTTAAGACCAATCTGCTGTCTTTGAGCGATTTGCAAATCCTGACCCAAAAACTCATCTGCCATCGCGTTGACGATTGGTTTGAGTAGCCACTTCCAGCCGGTGAAGGTCCAGTAAGAAGTGTGATTCAGCTCGCAAGTGTTCTCATCAATTGGTGTGACTGTAGTCATACTGGCCACGGCTGTGCGCCCGAACAACTGGATGTACTCTGTGCGGCATCCGGGCAACCGAAAGGCAATCTCTGTCTCCAGAAAATCGCCGATCAGCTTAAACAGAAGCGACCCTTTGGAAGGCTTGTGCTTCACCATTGTCCAACCCGTGCCGGCTGGGACATAGAGTTTTTTCTTCTCTTTCAATGCGCTGTCGTTGCGCCACCACCAGGATTTGTGCACATAAGGCACGTGCGCGGGATCAATTAACGCAACGACGGCGTAGTCCATGTGAGTCGGCACAATGACGCGGGACACCGTCTGATCATATTTCAGACCATCCAGACCATGAGCGCGAGGGATATCCGGCATTTCGGCGCGCGGCTCACCATAATACAGCCAGATGTTGCCGTCTGCTTCCTGGCACGGATATGAGCGGGTTTTGATCTTGCAGACGTTTACTTGCTGATCGCTGCACAATGCTGGTATGTCAGTGCAGACTCCATCGGAATCGAACTTCCATCCATGGAACGGGCAGGACACTTGATTGCCGTCGAAACGACCGAAACTCAAGGGCGCGCCCTGATGGGGGCAGATGTCGCGCATGGCAAAAATTGAGCCGTCCGATTTGCGACCGATCAGTATCAGGTCGCCTAAAAGGTTCATGGAGACGGTTTTGCCCTTCTTAACGTGATCGCTGGGCAAGGCGAAATACCAGATGTTTTTCACCCAACTGGTGCCGACCAGAGCCGGTCTTTCAATCAAACCTTGAGGACCCTCAGGAGCGTTTTCAGTAACACCTTCAGGTATTTCGTCAGGCATAGCACCTGCTGGTCTGCTTGCGGTGCCTACATTGGCATTTGAATTGGAAGAGGCTGTTGGTATCACTGATGGTTCCATTTGTACTGAGATTCTCAAAGGCAGGACCTGACAAAAGCGGGTCAATTTATGCGTCCTAGAAGCGATGATCGTATAAGTTCAAAACCGGGCAGTCAATAGGACTTTTGCTCACCAGAGCGCGGTTTTGACGCTTTTCACGATCTACAATCCGAAGCCAATCCGGCGTAGTTTGACAGGGACCGGGACCGGCGGCATGCAAGAGTGTGAAACGGCGATTTGAAAATCTGCTTAACGTGAGTTCAGCATAAACAGCGGCTAATCAGAAATAGCAACAAATCGAAATAATCTCTCAGAAACCATGTGGGGACAGTCTCAAACGGCAATGAGGTTGTATAGTCTTTGCCTGTCTCTCGGCGTCCCGAGTCAAATCACTATGACAAACGATACAAGTGCCAAACAACCGCCCTCCGGAGTCGACTTCGGAGAAGGCGCATCTGCCAGCCACATCAAAGGTTTGATTCGCAATTTGGAAACGGAGAAGTCCGTGCATGACACCAAATTTGCCGAGAATCCTCTGCATACTGATTGCTTGAAAAGATTCGACCAAGTTCTCTTGCAGTTGCAAGACGAATTGGCCAAGCTGCTTGCTGAGACGGCTTAAGTAGAATTTTTGAAACTATGGTGTGACCGGCTGACGTGCTTGCGCATCGCGGACGGCTGCTTCGTATTCATCATGCGAGCTGAGCACCAGAGGCTTGCTGTTGGCTTGCTTGAAGTAGGCCAGGCATGCGTCGCAGCGATGGAAAGTATTGTAGATGCGCTCTTCTTCTGACGCAGAAAAATCGCGCAAGGTCTCTAGAGAATTGAGCTTGCGCTTTTTGCACTCAGGGCATTTCGCCTTCATCAACGCAGGTAAGAAAGGCGTAATCAAAATGGACGCGAAAACCAATATCCAATGCCAGTCTTTCATGTTGCACCTCGAAGCGCTGGCAGAATACTACGAAGCAGAGGGCTTTTCAAGCAAGGTGCTAAGTTCTGAGCCAAAGTTGTTCACTTCAAGAGCGGTGGCATTGACTTGTTTTATGAAAAACTGCTTTTGTTCGGCACTCAGGTTAGCGCGCTCTAGTGTGTGCTGGAATTCTTGAATCGCATGTTTTTGCCGCTCTAATCGCTCGTCGAGAGACTGCGCTTTGGCGCCCGCTTCAGTAATTGGCTCGAGTAACGCATCGAGCTTGGAGTGCAGTTGTCCGATTACAGTGATCGCTTTTTTCATCACTTCTTGTGCTTGCTCATTGTCTCCGGCAGCTCTAAAAATCGTTCGCTCCATAGTGAAGAGCAGGTGCTTTACTTTCACGCTCTCCTGCCGCATACGTTCTGACAAATCTTTCATCTCATCGGAAAAAGCTTCAAAACTGCCGCCTGTTTTTTTCGCTTCGATTTGAGAACTCATTGAAATGATGCCGACCCGATTGGCCATGTCGTCCATGATTACAGACAGACCATCGAGGTCGTGAATCTTTTCTGCCAGCCCCTTTACACGTTGCACCGAAGAGTCAGCTTCGGTCAAGATTTTGTTCACTTGCTCGTCGATTTCATCGAGAGTGCGGTGACCGCTGCGGCGCAATTCGTCCGCGCGAGTCAAACGCTGAGAGACGTCATCAATAAGATCGCAATTTTCCGTAGACTGTCTGCTCAAACTGCGGACCAGATCTAGCGATTCTTGCAATTCTTGAGGTTGTCCTTCAAAGCCGTTGCTGAGCTGCTTTGATGCCTCCAAAAGATCGTTTATCACAAAGCCGAATGCATGAGTATGCTGGCGTACCAACCCTAATGCGTGAACAGGAGAATTTCCGTTTTGTCCGATGTATGTCTCTTCCAGTCGCCTAAGATTACCAATCATGCTGTTGTACGCTGTAGCAAGATCGCCAAGTTCGTCTTTGGACTCAATGCCCGTTACAGGCTCAAAGCGCCCGGTACCGACCTTTTCTGTCGCCCGTATCAACTTCTGGATCGGATTGGTAAGTCCCTGGGCAACTATATAGCTCCACAGAGAGACAAATACCAGCGCCAGGATGCCGCCGGATATAGTGGCAAAGAAAGTGTTGTTGGCTGTGTCTTTCGAAGTTTCAATCTGCTTATGCAGAACATCTTCTTCTACTGTGACTCGATCGGTAACCTTGTGTCGAATCTCGTCCATCAGCATACGCCCGCGCTCAGACTTAAACAACGCGATCGCCGGCGCTGGACCTTTACTGCGCATCAAAACTGACTGTTCTTTGCAGAAATTGACCTTTTCTTGAATAAGCGGTTCGATTGCTGCAAGGAAATGACTGCGATCAGGTTCGTCTTTAGTGAGTTCCTCAAGTGTGTCCAGTGAATCATCGATTTCCTTCAACGCAGATTGCGTGGAATCACTGTAGCTGAGGTCTCCTGAGAGCACATAGCCTCGGACTGTACTTTCCAAGTCGGCAACCCGCCCCAAAAGGTTCTCCAATTCACGCAATGTCTTCACTGTTTTGAGCGCGGTTTTATTAATGTCGATCAAATCTTGAACGCAAATGAAACTCGCATATCCGGAAAGTACGAGTATGAACAACACACCGCCGGCGATACTACCAATTTTTGGTCCGATTCTCATATGCACCCTCAGTCAACTTGATCCATACAATTCAAACTAATCAAAAGCACTGCTCCACGGCTGTCCTTGCTTCACAGACGACTGCTGCCTCTCTAGATGCAAACCGCACATGAAAAGAACTTGCCCCGTCAAAAATGTAAAAACCAGTGGGATGACAGCCGTAAATTGGAAGGGATAAAACATCGGCGGACTGAGAAAAAACATGGTCACCCAGGCAATGCACTGCCCCGTGTAAATCATGATCAGAGGCCAAACCTGCCTTTCCTTGCGTTCTTCAATGCGCTTCACTCCCTGAATATGGCCGTTGACGGCTATTTTTTCACCGGGCTGAACAACCAGAAGCTGCAAAGTTACTGAATCATGACGATTCAACATCATCGGTCGCAAGACTACTTTGTTCTTTTCAATACGTTCGATAATCGGACCGGCTGTCGAATCATCGACCAACCCCACCGGCTCTGTTTCCACAATTTCGGCCATAAGAATGTCTGATGCAGATCCGCAATCGACGCTGAGGCGCACTTGATAGTCGCCCGGCATGATGTTGACGTGACCGGTATTGACCAAACGCACCACAACAAAGCTAGCATCGCGCGCGGGATTTCCGTCAAAGCGCAGGTCAATGCGATTGCGAGTCTTGCCTTTCATCTCGACCAACTGTTGCCGCCACAAAACTTCGTAGCTCAGTTCTTTGCGGCGTTGCAGAAGGTAGAGAAAGACGGTCACAGCAATACCAATCAAGGTAGCCATGGGCGCAAGGTAGCGAGGATCGAATTCCAACAGCGCTTTCCTCTATCGGTATAGGCAGGTCCCCCTCCGCATCAAAGCCCATCCGATCCTCAATTTATGAGACACGAAGGGGAGCAGATGCCGCTTATCCCATACCCGGAAAAGCAACAACTTCCCCGTGGAAAGTCTACTAAGCTGTCGATTGTTACTGACTAGAACGCAAAAATCGGTCCAAAGAGACGCCAGGAAAGCAACCAGCGTATACAACCGGTGAAGGAGGAGCGCAGTCCGCGAGGCTTTTGCATACGACGCAGGCGCGAAGGCGTGTGTTTGCCGTTGCCTTTAGACGAGGGCGATTCTGCATGGTAATGGAGCGGCTTGCCTTCCAGGCGGTCCAGGTAAAAACGGGCCGGGCTGTCGCAGGCCTTGAGCCAGATTGCCGTGGCTTCCTGGGCAAGGGTGCTGGTGTTCTGCACACTGGCTTTGGTAAAGGTAGTCGAGCCAGGTGCTTTCTTCTGCCCACTGATTGCATTCATCTGCCTACACCTCCGCAAGTTAGGTCAGTATGGACGTGAATCAAGCCCCAGTCGCGACGGGTAGCCTATAAAGCTGTAACGGTGGGCCTATATATCCTTAGAATTAATCTATTTATCATATATATTCAGCAGACCCCCACGGACCCGCGCCTATCGCCTGAAAAGGCTCTGTGGCAATGATACCGCCAGTTTTCAAGATCTTTAATGACAACCAGATCGACGCCCTTTTTGTGCAATGATATGGTCCTGCTATGCAAAAGCAGCAAGTCAAGGGAAGACTTCGAATCAGCTCCACTCTCATTTAGTCGAATAGAAATTTCGGTCGATCAAATGAGTAATGGCATTGTTTCTTTGGGGCGCCGGTGAAAAGGGCAACTTCAGTTATTTCTGTCACTTTGTGTCTTTCCGTGCTATTCGGTGCTTCCTTCAGCACGTTACCGGCTTTTGCAAAACAAAAGCACAATAAAAAGGCTCCGACTGCGTCCAGTATTGCCGCAGACAGAATGTTGTCCGACATACATCCGAAATTGAGCACTTACAAAAAGGAGCCGATTTCCGTAATCGACGGCAAGCTGCAGCCAGTCAAACAAGGTGACAGTGTCAAATTGGCCGCCGCCATGTTGCGTTTGCAACCTGTAGATCCGGAAATACCTGTGGCTCGATTGAAAATCACAGGCAGTCTGCCCTTCAGCAACCCAGACGACATTGAAGCTGCAGACACTCCACGCTGGCAGATGCTGGAGGCAATTTCACCATCTACAGGCGAAGTTGTTGGAAAAAATCCGATTAAAGGGGCCATGCTGTCCGGGCAGCCATCCTTGTTCGTTAGACCGGCTGTCGGGCAAAAGACGACAAGAATCGGCAGCGTGCTCGACACGTCATTCGGCAAAATCGGCCCGCAATTTGAGTCTCTCACCCTGCCTGTAAGAGAGTGGCTCAATCCACTCATGCCCGCCCGTGGAGTCGTAGTGATGGTGCATGGCACCACTCAACACTCCGGCAGTTTCGAATTGTTCGCCAACCACCTCTCCAGCCTCGGATTTAAGGTGGTTGCTTACGACATGAGAGGGCACGGCCGGTGGTATCACAACCAAAGGACCTTCGATGAAGGCGACCACGTCAATTACAGCCGCAGCTCGCAAGATCTAATAGTTTTGCTCACTCATTTGCGCGTCAAATATCCGACTCTGCCCTTGTTCTGCATCGGCGAAAGTATCGGCGGAGCAGTAGCCGTAAGAGCCGGCAGCGCCAATCCCGGTCTCGTAGACGGTCTGGTACTGGTCAGCCCGGGCACCAAACCCTGCAATTTCAATCCAGTCATGGTGGCAAAAGATTTCGTCAAAGGCGTCACGCACCTCGACCGTTTGATGGATGTGACTCGCTACATCACCCGCTATTCCTCGGACGACAATCGCGTCACCAAAGAGATGGTCACAGACCCGCTCTCCCGCACCAGGTTGACCGGAAAAGAAGTGCTGCAAACCGGATACTTTATCAGCACGACACCAAAATTCGCATCGAAATTAGCCGATCACATTTCCGTTTTGATCATTCAAGGCGAAGAGGATCGCATTGTTTCCGCCAACACCATCAAGTCGATTTACAAAAACCTGCATTCGAAAAACAAGTCTGTCGTTTATTTGCCTGAATGCGGACACGTGCTGCTCGGCACGTCCTTCCTAAAACCGCAGGTAGTGTCATCGATTTCTCAATGGCTGGTCCAACGCTCCAAAGAAAAGAATTCTGCGCTCACGGGCATCCGACAAAAGTCTCCTCGCGGATAATGCAATCCATTCTCCAACCGCGAGAATTTGCAACTAGCGACCGCAATGGGGTTGTTTGCGCTGCTAGAATGGGCATATTAATCGCTGGCGTCCCGGTCTCCCTTACTACTCCTAACACTAGCTGCCACAACTAAGTCGTTGCAGCGCGAGGATCTATGTCAAAGACCGTCACACTAATGGAAGCTTTACTCAAGGATCCCGCAGTCAGCGTTCGCGAGCACGTCGTAGAAAGTGCCTCACCTCACGTCTCCAACGTCAAACAGACATTTGAGAAACAGTACGAAACACTGGTAAGTGAAATCGGAAAAGAATGGGGTTATCCCATCTTCAACAGCACTTTCGACGACCCGGAAAACCCGAAGGCAATCGCGCCTGCCTGGTCGCTGGGTACCCCCAAAGACGGCGGTGAGTCGAAGACACTCAAGCTTTCTTACTGGAAGCGGGAGAATATCATCAATTACATCTTACTGCGCACGGAAGTGGACCCTCAAAAGAACAACCGTCCGCTCTATTACGAAATAGTGATTGGCGGCAAGCGCAGAGTTTCTGAGGGCAACGTCAAAGTGGACTCCCTGCGTCAGGCAAAACCCAGCGTCTGGTCGACTATTCGCTCCTGGTTTGTTTGGGGCTAGAGTCCCTACGGGCAAACAAAAGCAACCACAGAAGCGGACCGAATCGGTCTGTTATTTACCATTGACCAGATTTTTGACCACTTAGTTGGCTTTGACATGGGCCAAGTTGATGTCCACGCATGTCGCTTCTGCCAGAACTTTGACGCGGCCCAGACGGCGCAGAACGTCCTTCCTGACTGAGCAGTTCGTGATTTGTCTGGCAAACGGAACGTGCACACCAGTTTCCAGATAAGAGGATAGCTTGAGCTCGGTCTTGCGTCCGCCATCAAGAGATGTGAGCGTCCAACAGCCTTCAAAGCGCTTGAACTTATCGGAGCTGACCAGACTAAACTCAACGCGCCCAGGTGAACTCTCAACTTCTTTGTACAGACATTTGGCACTGCCAATTATGGGCAAGCCGGAAAAATTCTCGTCGATAACTGCTTCAGCACCCTGATAGGAAACCAGCTTACGAGCCGGATCCACCTGGCGCTGCATCTTGATTGCTTCATACACTGCATGCGGAGAAGCGCTCACCATCACGGTTGAGAATACGCTCTCGTCATGGGAATTGCCGGCTGCCATCGCTGGTGATACCAGCGCGATACTCGCCAGGGCGATCAGTGAGACTTTGACTCCGGAAAATTTATTCAAACGCATGCGAACCGCCCAGCACAACTATACGGTGCTAACAACTTTGCCCATCTGAGCATTATTTACCCACCTGAAAGGTTGGGATAACACTACTGACATCCCGCGGTGCCATTTTCTTTTCGCCAACACACCTTTGTATTCATGCGCGTTTCAAAGGGACGCAGTCAGACAAGCCTCCCCCGGGAGCAGGAAAGCTTACAAGAGAAAAGCAACAAAGGCGGCCGTTTTTGCAACCGCTTTGCATAGCAGATCAAACAGTGTAAACCCGCAGTTCATGCGGATTTACCTCATTTCTCGCTTTTTCCGTCTGCGGATTTTTCGGTGCTTTTCTCGGGACTTGCAGCAGGAACCGCAGTAGGAGCCTGTGTAACAGGAGGTATAACCGATTTCTCGAGTACAGTAGTTGGAGTTGTAGCCGCTGGCGCTTGTTGTCCCGCATCAGGCACCGTTGCGGTTGGCGCCGGCGGATTGAGAACATCATTGAAAGCCTGCACTAAAAGCGCGTTTTCCGGCGAACTCTGGGCCAATTTTGCCCCTTCCTTAGCCATCGCCTCGGCTTCTACTGTATTGCCGTTCTGCTTGAGAGCGCCTGTCAGTTTCAACATTGCTCCAAGCGTTTCGGCATTGGTGTCGCCGAACTTTCGCTTCTTGAGCTGAAAGACCTGACGGTAGGTCGAAATGGCTTCGGGTAATTTGTTCTGCGCCATACATGATTCAGCCAGATGGCTTAAAACCGGACAACTCTCGTATGCTCCGGCACCATAAAGTTTGACCGCGCAAGCTACCTGACGCCGGTAGGCTGCTTCTGCCTCAGCATGCTTATTTTGCTTCGTACAGAGACCGCCTATTCTTCCGTAAATGACGTAAACTGCAGGGTCTTTCGTGCCCCAGACGCGCTCACGCCAGGCAGCTGAGCTGCGGTACAAAAGCTCGGCTTCAGCAAGTTTGCCTGCCTTTTCCTTCTTCTGCGCTTCATTGAAGTAAGCATTTGCCTTGTCTGCGACATTTTTGGCAATCACTCGACTGTCGCCCACCAGGGGCATACCGGCACCGGCAGCAACACTTTGCCCACCGGTCACTTTATCCAGACTTCCAGCTCCATAGAGGTTCTGCAGAGCACCTGCATGACCTGTCGGCATCGGTCTGGGCATGCCCATCAAGCCGCCGTACTCGCCAATGCCCTGGGCGCCAACTGGCGCCATAGAAAAAGTCATTGCAGAAACTGTTAGTAAAAAGCTGCCAATCGAACATGTTTTTTCTGTTTTCATCACACTCACCGTAATTTAAAGTCAACGTCCGACGTTATCGGACCGGGAGGTTGTAAGGGGTTCTACTACTAATAGTGTAACGCGCCGAAAGCGGGAACAAATAGCCAGGCAGAGGCATCTTCGCTGCCAGTAAGTATTCTCATCTTAAAGGAAGATGTTTTGGGCACAATGGACCTATGGAATCTGGTGTAATCGAGAGATGGCGGCTGTGCGAAAAAAACACTTACCTATAAAAACGGCTTGTTTGCTAGTCTGTCAGACCCTGGCACTATTGCTAACATGTGCCTTAGGCGCTTCGGCTGAGGTTATCCGCGAAGATGAACCGCAGATCGCCAAAGATGTCAAGCAACCGGTTTACCACTGGGTGGACAAAGACAAGCCAGTTCACGGTCTGATTGTCGCCCTTCACGGAGCCACCCTGCATGGCGGCGCCTTCGATCCGATGGCACGCAAACTGGCAGAGCAGGGGTATGAAACCTACGCGCCCGATCTCAGAGGATTCGGCAGATGGTGCACCGACAGGTACAAGCCTGTAGCAGAAGGTGAGATTGCCTTTTACCG
This sequence comes from Cyanobacteria bacterium DS2.3.42, assembly GCA_013823055.1. Taxonomy (GTDB): domain Bacteria; phylum Cyanobacteriota; class Vampirovibrionia; order Obscuribacterales; family Obscuribacteraceae; genus QKMZ01. The sequence continues at coordinate 12,550 of PNLN01000099.1, read as the reverse complement.
CAGCCGTGAAGACATCATCGGACTGATTCTCGCTTTGCGCGAGCAGCGCCCCAATGTTCCTATCTATATGATGGGCGAGAGCCTGGGAGCCAACCTCTCATTGTGGATCGGCAGCGTCCATCCCAACTTGATCGACGGAATTGTAATCGCCAGCCCATGCAGCAGCCGACGCTCAGGATTGAGCCCGACCCTGGCTGCCGATTTCGCAAAATTCTGGGTGAATATGAAGCGCAATATCCCGCTTCAGCCATATGCGAAGCGCTTCCTTTCCGAAGACGACAAAGTCACAGAAGCTTATATCAACGATCCCGGCAACAGAAAGACAATGACTTTCTGGGAATCAATGCAGAGCATGCACGCAAACAAGTCCAGCTTGATGTACGTCGAGCAAATTCCATCAGACATGCATATCTTGTGCATCGTCGGCGAGAAGGACAAGCTGTACAAAGCCTCTGCCGCTAAAGAATTGATGAAGCGCATTCCGTCTCCCAGCGCTCGTCTAGTAGTGCTGAAAGATCGCGGCCATATTCACTTCGAAACACCTTACATCAAAGACGATGTTATGGCAGACGTCACCAATTGGCTGACCGAATTAACCGGTCAAAAAACAGCTGAAAACAACGTGCACGGTGAAGGCAGTGCATTGGGAAAGAAGCTCTGAAATCGAAATAGACCAAGCGTTCTACAGCTTGGTTATCGTCACCACAACCAACTTACCTGTGTCTTTGCGCAGGCCCAGGGTCAATTTGTAAGCAAAACTTTCGGGTCTCTCGCCCTTCTTGATCTCACCTGTCACAGTCGCTTGAATCAATCCGCCGGGCGCCAGATCGCCTTCTTCTACTTTTTGAATTTCAACAGTTGGCTTGACTTTTATTTTCGCCAACTGCGCCGTTTTCACTTTTAACTCTTTGTCGTTTTTAGCGAGTACACCGGCATTCTTCATTGTCTTAATCAGACTCGGTGTGGCATCCTGTCTCAACTTCGCTTGCGAAGAAGCGTATGTTTTGCTGTCTGAGTCCAGGTAGTGAGAAACGAATTCACTGCACATCTGGTCGACATTGCCGAATTTAGAACTAACCCTGGAGACGCTGACTTTCTGGCAGCCACTCAGAGTTGCCGCAAAAGAAAAAGCAACCAGCACTGCAATCAAGGAATTGAGTTTGGAAATTCTGGAAATCATCGTGGAACGTGCTCCGTGTTCTTTGCATCAGCAATGTCTCCTGATCCAAGAGTATAAGAGATATAGACGCAAACGTGCTGTAATAGACGCAGCTGCTTCCAATCTCTTCTTTGAGAGTTATATTCAATGGTCCATAAAAATTGTTGTGCGCTGGCCTTTATGGTTTTCGCCCTTCTTATTTCACCGGTTGCACAAGCTGAATCTACACCTAAAGAACTGGCCAAAGAAGCTGATAAGATGCGCGAGTATGAGCGCTTTCAGCCGGCCTTGAAAATGATCGACAAAGCAATAGGCAAAGAGCCTGAAAACGGCCGTTTTTACCTGACTAAAGCGAAAATCTATGACGACATGGGTAACGGGCCGGAGGCAATTACCTTCTACACCAAGGCAATTCAACTTTCACCCAAGAGTTTTGAAGCCTATCGACTGAGAGGAAAACTCAATGCGTCGATGAAACAGTACGACAAAGCAATTCAAGATTTCACCAAAAGCATTGAGATAAAACCTGACTTCAAGGGCGGCTATGCGGACAGGGCGCTGACGTATGAGGTCATGAAGAACTATGCCAAAGCAATTGAAGACTATTCAGAAACGATCAAACATACGGAGGTTGTGCGCGATTGGTACTGGAATCACCGCGCAAAATGCTACGTGGCGTTAAAACAATACGACAGGGCCGTCAAGGATTACGATCAGGCACTCAAAATCAAACCAGCCAGCTATGAGGCTATTCATGGTCGTGCCCAGATGTATGTCTATTTGGGAAAACCCGATCTCGCGCTTGTCGATTACAAGAATTTACTCAAGATTCATCCCGACGATCCAGACGCGCATATAAAAATTGGCGACATTTATTTTCAACGCGGCGACAGCAAGAAAGCACTCGACGCCTACAACATGGCTATGGAAGTGGAAGTAGACGAATCACCGTTTATATATGAAAAACGTGCTCGCGTTTTGAGAAAGCTCGGTAAAAACGACCAGGCAATAAAAGACGAAAAGAAAGCAGTGCAGTTGCGACAGATTAGCCCTGGTCTTAACAACTAGCTCTTTTCCAGCTCGTCGTCTTTGCGATAGCCCTGCTCGCGCTCCAAAAGTTCATCCAACATCCAATCGAAGATTGTGTGTGTTCCGTCTTCGGGATGCAATTCGTCTTTGATGAATTTCGAACCACGATGTGGCGGAGATCCGTCAACAAATGTGACGTGATCGATGTTTCGAAAAACTCTGCCGAGGCGAACATCGACATGCGGGCGCAAACTGGGTAGATCGTCTTCTTTAAGAATGGGATAGTCTCTCACTACCTGTGGTGCCAAAAACAATGCACTGGTAATCGGCGTGATGCCATCATTGAGTGCGAACTTTTTAGTGCTCAAACCGGATTCGTCGACTGCTTTTACTTTCCCAATCTTAGTGGCCAAAACCTTCAAGGTTGGCTGTTCACGCCCCAGTTGAGCAGGCACTCGTATTGCAAAAAATCTATACGGAGCCAGTATGTATGATTCCAGGCGTCTCTTCTTGGTCATAGAGATCACTTCTGCATTCAGAAGATAACCTGCATAAGCAATGATCTTTGCTTTATTAACACCGCTTTCATTGATTTTGCGCAAGACGTTGCTTTCGTCTTTGGCAGGTTCGAGATTGCCTTTTGGACCCATCGGTGTTAAGCCTTTGAACGAACCGATTGATGGTATCCCGCCGTCCAGATTGTCCCATTTGAGATCGGCCTGATAGTTCTTGTGGTGACTGAAATAGAGCCTGTAATCAACGGCGTCCAACATTCGCGTCATCGGACCAAACTTGTGCTGCAAAAGGCTGTATTGATACCAATCAGAGGAAAACAATGGCGAGCCATGAAAAGGTGTCCCCATGCACAAAGCTCTGTCTACGCATTGCTCGACTTCCGGATCAGTAAGTGAGCCCTGCACAACATTGCCGCCCATACTGAGCGCCAAAATCGTAATCGGTTTTCCAGTCGCTTTGGCAAGTTCCGGAATGATTTTCTTAGCCTGCTCGATCTCGTCGCTTAAAGAATCCGTAGTGTCATAACGCAGAAAAAAAACCTTGAAAGTTTTCTTGAACTGGGAATCCGCATCAAAATAAGCAAGCACTCTGTCCCAGCGGAACATGCTTTGATATTCGCCGCCGCCGCCATGTATGAGAAGCAGCACTTCGCGACCGTTCAAAGCAGTGGAGTCCTGCTGAAAAATTTCCAGCCGCGCAGGTTTTTCCTTGAAAACCTGCTCCGGTTTGACCACCGGCATGTGAAACATCAATTCGCGATCTTCCGGGTCAACTTTTATATGAACGCTCGGGCGAGCCGCTGCGTCCAATTTCTTTGAATCGGCAAAGCACGGGCTGTTGTTTGCAACGATGGTAAAAAGTACAGACAAAAGAAAAGTCGTCAAGGAAAGATTTACGATACGCGTATTTCGCCGGCGCTTAAGTTCACAGTCAACTGGTCGTTCTCTAAAAAACACTCGCTCACCTTCAGCCAAAAGAGCTATTTTGCAGCCTTTGCCGCCGTCTCCACTGTCTTCTCATCCCGCGTCAAAATCTGCCCGCCGACAAGCACGAGCTCCACCGAAAGATCCGATGGTTTCCAGATTACAAGATCCGCGTATTTTCCAACCTCAATATGTCCGACTTTTTCATCAAATCCCATCGCTCGAGCCGGATTGTAGCTAGCCATGCGTATGGCCGCCTGAAAAGAAGCACAATTCCACTCAACGCAGTTTCTCACTGCATCGGCAAGATGAATTGACGAACCTACCAGACCACCGCCTGTGGTGCCAACTTTCGCGGCATCCGTCACCAAAATCGATTGGCGCGGCCCTTTCAATTTCAATATCATTGATACCGTTTCCGGTGCCAAGTGCAACCCGTCGGCAATTAAGCAGCAGCTTACTCTGTCATCCATGAGCGCCGCACCGACCGCACCTGGATCTCTATGGTGCAAAGGGGCCATCGCATTGAAAGTATGCGTCATCAATCGAACACCGGAGTCAAATGCCTTACGAGCCTCAACGAGATTGGCATTCGAATGACCAAGCGATGCTTTCACCCCATGACTTTGCAAATATTGCAAAGCTTCTCCTTCGGGATCCAACTCAGGCGCCATGGTCATAAGCAATACGCCGGGGATTATCAGCCTCTTTAGAATCTCTACTTCAAAGGGCTGCAAATGCTCAGGTGGGTGCACTCCCGGACGCTTGGGCGACAGGCACGGACCCTCTAAGTGAATGCCGGGCATACGGGCCGAGAGCCCCTTGGCGAGCGCGAGATTGGCGTCCAGACCGTGCTTGTTTAGCCAGCCGATGTTCTCGACAAGGTGGTCGACGGCTGCCGTAATCAGGGTTGGCAAAAACGTCGTTACGCCACCCAGTGCCTGCGCCTTAGTAAATTTTTCTAACTCTGACTCGGTCGGTTTACCCCAAAAATCAAGCGCCGGTCCGCCGTTCAATTGCAAATCTATAAGCCCCGGAGTGACCAACCGGCCAGCTATTTCGATGTTTTCATATGCAGGTGTCGACTGCTCTTGAGGGACAATTGCCGTTATCAGACCGCCCTCGATCAAGATGTCGGCAAATCGCACCTCTAAAGGTGTAATCACCTGCCCACCTGTCAATCGAAGCTTTTTCATACTTTTTCCAACGGACTCGCTAGACTAAAGGTGACGTTTCTCAGTGCCTTGATTGGCACCGTAAAACTCTGGGAATAGTACTGGTTGGCACAACGGTAATACAAGGCCTGGAAACAAGAATGGTTCCCGACGGAAATTTGGCGGTCAACCCGCAAACCGGACAAACGGTCGACGTACGTGCATTGATGGCTAAAGTCGTCGAGCTGCAAGAGCAGCTTTTGGCGCAGCAAGAAAAGGCTCTGGTCCTCTCAGCTCAAGCCAGAGAACTGGACCGCACGGCGCGAGATATCGATGACGTAAAGAGCGAGTTGGCATCGCAAGGAATTCTCCTGGCTGACAAGACCAGAGAAAACAAGCAGCTGCACCAGGAATTGACCAAAGTGACAGCACTTTTGGATACGAAATTAAATGAGACAGAAGAGCTCAGAGCAGCTGTCCAAGACCTTCAGCATCAATTAAAAACGCGAGAGCAAGAAAGAGATTTGCTGGCGGTAATGCTTAATGAGGCGGAAAATAACCAGCGCAGGCTGGAAGCCGTTATCGGCGAAATCACCGCTCATATGAACGCCAAAGAGAAAGAAGGCTGGCTGGGCCGCTTCAAAAAACCGTAAAGTCGAAACCTATTAGAACGTGGACGATGGCGCTTGTGGAGTCTGCCGCGGCGATTGCCCGGGCATCTGCGTATTACTCAGCAAATCGTCGGCATCCTGCTGGCTAATGCCGCTCAAAGCTCCTGAAGAAACCTTATTCGCCGGGTCTACCAGGGGAGGCAGCTTCTTGGAGCCAATGAATTGTTTGACAAGACTGGTTGTTCCGCTTATATCAACGGTCGTGTTGCGCCTGCCGAAGCCGAAAAGGCCCCTTTTCGACGTAATTGAATCACCAAGAATGGTTTTTCCTTCTACCTTTGTTCCGCCAAACAAGCCTTTCTTCTTCTTGATTCCGTTGCCAAAAAAGGCAATCTCCGACTCTTGAGTCGTGCCAAACAAGCCGCCTTTCTTACGCCCGATCTTGTTGCCATGCTTGTCTGTTATTGATTGTTCCGCCCCACCGAAATAGCCTCTCCTTAAGATCATCTCAGTGCCATTGCCTGTTTTTACAGTGACGTTGCCCCGATCGGCAAAGGCAGCCTGCGGAGCGCTGGTTGCAGAAATGTTGAGCAAAACTAAGAAAGCCAACGTTCTAGAAAACTGTTTCACCACTTCACCTCTGCGCTCAGTACATACAAATGCGGCTGTAACTGCAAAAACGCTCATGCAGCGACTCATATGACTGTTGACAGACTGGCGAAAATTTTTGTTCCCCATTCCTGAAGAAAAGCTGCGCAAATGAAACGGGAGCACTATCTAAGATACAATCATCAGTCGCTGGTCTTACGCGAGCATTGATGCAAAGACTAGACCTCTATAGACTTCTACGTCTTTACGACAAACACACTACAAATTGGCGACGATAGACTTGGATACCTTAACTAAAGACCTGCTTTCCGGAGACAGACGCGCGTTGGCACGAGCAATCAGCCTTGTGGAAAACGGCGGTCCGCAAGCGACTCAGCTCGTGAAACAACTCTACCCTCAGTCGGGGCGCGCGCATTTGATTGGCGTAACCGGCTCACCGGGCGTCGGTAAGTCTACTCTCGTCGATGCTTTGATAACACAAATGCGTAAGGCGAATTTAAAGGTTGGCGTTCTGGCAGTCGATCCGTCTAGTCCATTTACAGGCGGCGCGATTTTGGGCGACCGCATTCGCATGCAAGCGCACACGCTCGATCGCTCTGTCTTCATAAGGTCAATGGCTAACCGCGGGCATTCCGGCGGCATAGCTATGGGCACCTACGACGCAGTACGCATGCTGGAAGCGTCGGGGTACGATGTAGTGATTATCGAAACAGTCGGCGTCGGTCAAAGCGAACTGGCGATTGCTCAAGCCGCAGACACGACAATACTTGTATTGATGCCCGGCTCCGGCGACGACGTGCAAGCGATCAAATCCGGCATCATGGAAATCGGAGATATCTTTGTCGTCAATAAAGCCGATTTGCCAGGAGCAAATAGAACAGCTACAGACATCATGGCCAGTTTGGAATTAGCGACTTTTGAAAATAACTGGCATCCACCTGTAATCAGCTGCGTGGCAGAAACAAACCAGGGTGTAGACGAAGTTTGGGAAGCTGCAAAAAAACACAGAGACTTTCTGCAGACATCAGGCGAATTGAAAGAGCGCCGCAAAATGAAAGTGCAAGCAGAACTTGGTGAACTGGTCGCAGGCATGGCACGCGAGAGTTTGAAGGCAGCCTTGGAAACACCGGGCGAAAATCAAAAGATGCTCAGCCAGGTTGTCGACCATGAGGTCGATCCGCACTCTGCTGCAGAAACTTTGGCAAGACAATTGTTCGGCGGCTCGTCCAGTCAGTAGGCGCTTGCCAGTACAGAACTAATTTCCAGCTTCTGTCGCACGCCGGAGGCACTCTCATGTGTTTTTCACGTGTTTTGCCCTATCTTGCGATGACAGCCCTGCACCAACAATTTCAAACTCTTGCAGAGTCTCGTTACTACCTCTACGAGAATTCCCAATGAATTACTCTTCTGGCGACAAACTCGAACACTTAAACAAAGAAGTTCCTCCTTCTACGATTCTTTTCGATGTAGACATGACAAATCGTGCCGACACACTCAGCTTAAGAACCGCCGAAAAATCCGATGATACAGCTTATGTTTTTCCACTCACAATTACCCAAGACGGAAAGCCTATCGACCCTGAAATCTTCAAGAACCTGCGGCTGATTGGTGGCATTTATGACGGGAACCCGAACCAGGAAAAGATCAAACCCAGCCCGCCGTTTGATGTGAGTGATGTAGAAGTAGACAATGTGACCAGCGCAGAATCGCGACAAATCTCACAAAAAGTAGACGACGTGCTCAGGCACATGATGGGTTTGCCCGTACGTTTTGACGGCAATACTCCTGATGATATGTCCTTAAATTCCTCGGAAATCAAGATTGCATCCAACGCCTGGAATGCGTTTAGAAAAGGAAATCCTGCCGCCTTCGACAAAGCTTATGCTTACTTGCTGAAACCCGACGCAGATCCTTCTGCCAAACCAGCTGAACTGGCAGAACTGCAGAGCCTTCTATTCGACAAATTTATTCCCTATGAGCGCAAGAGAAATTCACTTTCAGGCAACTAAATTTTTCCTTCCCATATAGGGCCAAAAGAATGTCGAATCCTTTTGAATCTTTTGAAAATTACAAGCGTCAGGACCTGAAACCACTCACCATGGAGGATTCTCCCTACGACAATTGGAATGCCATTCGCGAAGAGCGTTCTAACACTGCGTTTCCTCATATGTCAAATGCATGGATAGGCAGAGGAATTGATGGAACAGAGAGTATCGAGTTTGGATTATCACAGGAAGAAATGAAAAATCGCACTGACCAATTTCGAAGCGACCGCGGGGAAATAGCTAACCTTATTTCGCTTTACTCGCCCTGCTCCAAATGAAATAAGCAGGCAAACCAGAGAGAATGACGAGCAATCCGCCACCGCTGTATTTGGGCGACAAGCAAATCTGTCCGATCATAACTACAGAAGCCAGCACCAAATACAGTGCCGGTAAAAACGGATAGAGTGGAATTTTGTACGGACGTTCTGCGTTCGGATTTTTCTTGCGCAAGACAAAAACTCCCGCCACAGTAAGAATATAGAAGAGAAGGGCCGCAAAAATGACGTACTCTAAAAGCTCACTGTAGGTTCCCGACAGGCACAACAGGCATGACCAGGCACACTGCACTATTAGCCCGAACGTTGGCACGTGAGTTTTCAGATTCAACTCACCGCACTTTTTGAAGAACAATCCGTCTTTTGCCATCGCATAGTAAGCACGCGGACCGGCAAGGATGATTCCGTTCAAAGCGCCAAAGGTCGAGATCATAATTGCCGCCGCCATGATGAATTCGCCGGGCGGTCCGAAGATAATCTGAGCAGCAGCGGTTCCGACGCGACCTTCGGCGGCAAATTGTATCCCACGCTCAATTACGGTAGCGCCGCCTTCTGTTCCTTTTAAGGGAAGCAGCAACATGTAGACCACGTTCGTCACGAAATAGAGAAGGGAGACCAGAGCAGTACCCAGCATTAAGCTGCGTGGCAATGTTTTTGTCGGGTCCTTCACTTCCTCTCCGGTAAACGTGAGGTTGTTCCAGGCGTCGCTGGAAAAGAGCGGTCCCACCATTGCAAGCGAGAGCACACCCAAGAGTGTCAATCCTTCTATAGGGTTTCCTTTCAGGTCGACAGGACTGAAAAAGTTCGAAAACGAAGAAAAGTTTGCTTCCACTCCAGCGAATTTTCCAAAGCTGAGCGCGCCGAGGATAATAAGCAAGGCGAGCGCAGTCACCTTAGTGACGGTAAAACTCGTCTGGATCATCTTGGCGGTCTTGATGCCCTGGCAGTTAATCACGGTCAAGAGAATGACAACGAGCATTGATACCAATTGCAGTGCGGTGAATTTCCACCCACCCATTTCAAGCAATATCGTCTGTTTGGAGACGACAGGCGCAAAGACGCCCAGGAATTTTGCAAAAGCTACACCGACAGCGGCAATGGTTCCGCCCTGGATGACCATGAAAAGTGTCCATCCATATAAGAATGCGGCCAGCTTTCCGAATGATTCACGCAGAAAGACATACTGTCCACCCGCTTCCGGATGCATAGTAGATAGCTCCGAGTAACACACTGCACCTACAACAGTGAGGATGCCCGCCAGAAGCCAGGCTAGAAGTACCCAACCAGGCGAACCCAATTTTTGTGATGCTTCGGCCGAGACAATGAAGATGCCAGATCCGATCATCGACCCAACTACAACTGCAGTCGAGTCAAGTAAGCCCATAGCCCTCGTAAAGTGCACAGGCTCATGCTTTCGCTCAGAGGACATTTGAGACATATCGATCAGGATCCTCAGAAAATATTGTGTTTATCAAAACTCTCTTATCTTTTGCGAAATACGCGATGGCTGCGGAGATAGCCAATTCCTTACTCTTCTGTCATCGAATAAATCGACTGATGTATATGCACTCAGTATCTCAACTGGCTTGACGTGCGGGTTTCCAGCTCATACGATTTGTAACAGTGAATCAAAATTACTGATTCCGACTATAACAATGTTCCAGGACGCGGTGTTATCTCCCATGTCTAAAATAGCTATCATCAGTCAACCGGACCAAGGCGTACTTATAGATGTGGGCGGTTGCGCTTCAATGCAAGAAGCGATAACCCACCTGTCGTCTACACTTCAGGTATCCAGTCAATTCTGGAAGGGTGTCAATGTGGCGCTCAATCTTGGAGAATTGGAGCTTTCGTCCGCTCAAGTTGCGCATATACTCGCTCTTGCCAAAGGCGTCGGCGTGTATCCGTACCAAGTTTTTGCGCAGCGTCCAAATACGCGTGGCGCCCTTTTAGAGCACGGTGTTGTACTGGGTGATGGAAAACCTATGACACTGCCGGCAATGACAATGAAATTGCCGGAGCATCCGGAACCGGTTGAAGACTGGGAAGACGAATCGGTGAATATCGATTCGGAAGAGCCCGGCGTTTCAATCTTCTACGAACCGAGTGAGAATCAACTGATTACAGAAGAAGTACAGGACGGCCAACTCGATGGTCCGATTGACTTCGCTCCTCAAGCAAAAAAGGAAGTGAAGTCCTCCGCCCCTCCTAAAGCTGAAAAAGCTTCTCCTACAAAAGCAAAAGAAAAGGTTGAAGGTTCTGTCCAGGCAGGCGTTATGTACTTGAGACAAACGCTGCGCTCCGGACAAAGCGTCAGCCATGCCGGACACCTGGTGATCATCGGTGATGTCAACCCTGGCGCCGAAGTGGTGGCAGAAGGTGACATTACAGTGTGGGGTGCACTCAGAGGCATCGCGCGCGCCGGAGTCAACGGCAACAATGACGCCGAAATTCGAGCGCTGCGCTTGCAACCAATTCAAATTCGCATCGGCGAATCGTTTGCCCGATCTCCCGACAAGAATCGGCTTCATTACGACAACCACAATGGGCCGGAAACTGCTCGGGTGGTGGACGGAAAGATCAAAGTGTTCAAGTTCAGTCCTCAATTTTGAGAAAGTTTTTCCGGTAGTCCCCAACTAATTAACTGAGTAACTGCAAAAGCGAAACGGGTAAACAGAATGAGTGGTCGAGTAATAGTAATAACGTCAGGAAAAGGCGGCGTCGGTAAAACCACCGCGTCAGCCAACATAGGCGTCGCGCTTGCCAATACAGGAGCTAGCGTGTGCCTGGTAGATATGGATATCGGATTGCGCAACCTCGACATCTTGATGGGGTTGGAAAATCGCGTCGTCTACAACCTTGTAGACGTAGTCGAAGAACGCTGCAAATTGAGGCAAGCGCTCGTCAAAGACAAGAAGATGCCCAACTTGAATCTGTTGCCTGCTGCTCAGACTAGAGACAAAACAGCAGTCAATGCAGAACAAATGAAAAAGCTGTGCGAAGAATTGAAGTCAATGTTTGACTTCGTACTGGTCGACAGCCCAGCCGGTATTGAAAGCGGATTCGAAAACGCTTGCGCCGGTGCAGAAGAAGCCATCGTCATCACGACTCCTGAAATGTCCGCTGTTCGCGATGCAGATCGCATCATCGGTCTTTTGGAAGCACGCAAAGACGAAATCACACAATACCGCCTGGTATTGAACCGCATCAGACCCAAGATGGTCGCCAACAGCGACATGATGGGTGTGGAAGATGTGCTGGAAATTCTCTCGATCAAACTTTTGGGCGCCGTTCCGGAAGACGAAGAGATCATCATCTCCACCAATAAAGGCGAGCCGGTAGCCGGCACAGACAACACCAAGTCTGGTCTTGCCTTCCGCAACATCGCCAGAAGATTGCGCGGAGAAGAGGTTCCCTTCATGGATATGGACGCGAAGAGCGATACCTGGGTAACCAGAATCGTTAACTTCTTCAATCCAGTTCGCGTTTAACTGGAGGAACCCTAAAGTGCAAGTTTTCAACTGGTTGTTTAAGGTTCCAAGTGGAACAGCCGCAGTTACGGCGAAAGACCGCATGCGCACGATGCTCGTGCATGACCGTCTGGAGTTGCCTGCAGGCAGATTGGAAGTTCTCGAAGAAGAATTGACGGCAGTGGTCGCCCGGTATTTCGATTTGGAGCCGGATACCACCAGATTCGACCTTCAGCAAATGGATCGTCAGGCGGCATTGATTGCCAATTTCCGCCTGGTTCGCTCGAAGTGCTAACAATCTGACGTAGGGGCGATGCCATGCATCGCCCACCTACCCGCCTTCAAGCCTGCGAGCTTGCTGGACTCCCGCCGATGTCAAGCAGCAAAGCTTGGAAGATCGTCAATTCATATTCAAGAGACGGAGAAGCAGTTTGTTTCTCCGTCTCTACTATTTTCGGCTCTGGCTGCCATAATTGTCTTTTGCACGCCAAAATAGGACGCCCAGGGTGAATTCCCTTTCCAGACCACTGCCAGTCAATGTGGCGCTCAAGCAGATATTCGGTTTTGTCACCGGAATCGATTGGGCAATAATCGCGGCTACCCTCTTTCTTATTTTCATTGGGCTCAACACCCTCAAATTTTCAGCCCAGACTTTCGGTTATTACCAGAAGCAAATGGAGTTCGCCTGGGTCGGACTAGCACTAATGATTGTGCTGAGCCGGATGAACTACAAAATTTTGACCAACAAATGGACCGTAC
>PNLN01000012.1 GCA_013823055.1 Cyanobacteria bacterium DS2.3.42 | reverse complement strand
TAATCCGACTATGGAGACCAGAGCCAGTTTTTCTGCGGAGCACTCGCGGTGCACCCGCAAATGGATGTATGCCGCATAACTGAGCCAGGTTACCAACGCCATTGACTCTTTGGGGTCCCACGACCAGTATGTGCCCCAAGCATGGTTCGCCCATAAACCACCGGTGATAATCCCGAAAGTCAATGCTGGCATACCTATTGCGATGCAGCGATAACTGACGTCGTCATATATTTCTGCCGTCCGCGCGTCACCGCGGGTTTTGTCTACGTGTCGCAACAGTTTGAAAGAAATGACAGAACCAATCAGGCTGGCACCGGCGAAAAGAATTTGCAGCCAAGCTGTGTCGACAGTGGTAAACGTGCCGAGAACGACTGCCAACAATGCCAATACAACAGTAATGATCGCGCTGATCATGCTGCGGATGCGCCCGGCCTGATAGAGCTGAATAAATCCGGACAATCCACCCAGGAAAAACAGCGCATACGAAATGATTAGTGGCGGGACGTGTATCCAGCGCCAATAGCTGACCAGTGCAGGCACCAGAGGCTGAATGTCGTGTTGTGATTGCGGAAGCCAGCTGCCGTAGAGAAACATAAGCAGCGCCGTCAGGCTGGCCAGCCAGCCCAATTGCCGTACGCCGTATGCTTTTGCAAGCAGAAGGTAACCTCCCATCGTCGCCCATGCGAACCAGAGCAGGGATTCGTACAAATTGGCCAGAGGGAATCTTTGCGCATCGATTCCTCTTATAACAATCGCTGCAGTCAAACTGGCGAAAGCGAGAATGAGGGTACCTGAGCCGATTTTTACGAGTAAGTCTTTTCGATTTTTGAACCCGTTGGAGGCGGCAAAAACCCAGAAGGACATAACCGAAGTTATACCTGCCGTATTCGTAAGTGCCAGTTGCATTTCAGACATCAACTATCTCCTTGGGCTTCTGCAGTGCCAGCACCTGTTGCTGTGCCGGCCAGCACTTGTTCTTTCTTAGAACTTGCTTTCGCTTGGCTGGATTTCTTTTGTGACTCAGACTCTACTACTGAGTGAGTTTCTAAAGTTGGAACAGTTATAGCTTTAGAATCCTCATTGTCTACAACAGTTACCGGAGCACCAAACTCGCTTGTAATCTGTCTTTCCAGATTCTGGATCAATCTTTCGAAACCAACTTTTGCTTTTACTGATCGTCCGCCGAAATATAAAACTTTTTGACCGGCAAGGTTGGCGTCATTTACGCCTGTCGCAATTTCGTCTCTTTCATTTATTGGTTGTGCTGCCGGCTTGGCTGTTTCCAAACTCACCCACACATGCCTGTGCGGGATCGCTGCCATCATGACGCCGACAATGATGAATGCAAAAGCAACATACGTAACAGGCAGTCCAGGATCGCATTTATATTGAAGCCCTGTCACCGGCATCGTTTTTACAAGACCGATCGTTACGGGACCGAGCTTGGCAGGCTTATCTTTCGACATTTCTGTGAGCATGCGGGGACCTTCCCAGTCCGGGCGTTTAGCGAAAACCTTGATCGGTGACCCGTCAGAGCGGACGGAGAAAAGCATCATCGTGCCTTGATCTAAAGGTAGGAAAGCAGCATACAGTTTGCCCATGGGGCGAAGGTCGAGGCGTCTTTCGTTGCCGTTGAAATTCAAAACAATGTGATCGAGTCCCCAGCTTGACTGGTAGATATCCACACCTTTATAGGTAAGCGGATTGTTTACGGAAATCTCTTGTGTTTTCAGTTCCTTGCCATCTTTATCTATGACGGTCAGTTTTGAGAACCACTGCTTAGGCTCACCGGTTGGATGATCTTCGCGATGCGTAGTATCGACTCGAACAGTCCACTCGGGCAGTTTTCCAATCCAAAGTTTTGAATGCTCAGACTCGTGAAAATCCAAATGCGAATTGAGAAGAACCGGCTGAAATCCAGAAAAGCCGGTCCAAGATGTAATTGTCACACCGACCAGCAAAGTCAAAAGTCCAATATGTGTGACGGTTGCCGCCAACCTTCCATACTTGCCGTATTCGGCAAGGAGTTTTTCGTCGCTGGTGGAAACCTTGAAACCTTTCGAGGCAAGCTTTAGTGCAACTGTGGCGAGAACTGATTTGTCATCTTTCGCCAGAACAATAGATGTGTTGACCGGAAGTTTTCCGATGTCTTTTCCTGCCAGAAACGGCAATGGTTTGCTGAGCAATTTGACTCGCGGAAAAACTCTCATGAAGCTGCAAGCAATCATATTGAGAGTAAGCATGGCGATCAGCGACAGGAAAAAGGGGCTGTGATAAATGTCGGTAATGCCAAACTGCGTAAGCAACTTTGCCGCTTCAGGACCAAATTGCTCAACCACTTTTTCTTTGCCGCTTGCAGATTCTTGCGGGCACCATGCTCCGATTAGAACTGTCAAAGCCGTAAGCGACATCAAGAAAATCGTGAGTTTCACCGAAGCAAGCACATTTTTGACGCTTGTCTTCGTTTTTTGCTCGTTCTTGTCGTTTTCAGTGTTCACGTGTTGCCGGGGTTTCCTACTTTGTGGCTAAATCTGTTCTTTGTTTGAGGCGGGTGACCCATTTTTGCGAGGGCGACGCTTTTAAAGTGGTCGACGCATGGCATCGCCCCTACGATCAGGCGCGAACTGGGGTTTCTTCGCCATTCTCCTGGTGGGTTCCGCTTAGAATCTGATCGGTCAAACGCCTCGCTTCATCAAAGTTTCCGCGACTAACCGCTCGGTAAATATCTTCAGACTCTGCCAGTTCGCGCAAAAATTCTTGCTTTTGCTCTTGTGAAAACGTCTGATCTTCTGTGGCTTTCTTGAGTTTGTCGGCCAGTGCATTGAGAAACAACACATAGCGATCGATGTCGTTGACCAACATGCCTTCGATTCTTCCTATGAGCGCGCGCTCGAGAGCATGGCTGACTCCGTCGGTCGAGACAGCAAGTTTTAAGTGACCCCGTTTGACGGATTGTCCGAAAACAATGTCGCAATCGGCGTTGAAATCATTGGATGCGCAAAGAACTTTGGCTTCCAGTGCGGCATTGAGCAGCCTCTCATTCTCTGAGATGTCGCGCCCTGCCGTAGCCACCATAAAAAAGTGACCGGATTTGATCCTTTCCAGGTCGCTTTCATTGACTTCGCGTTTGGTCAAAGTCAGTTTATTTGAATAGGCGGCTCTCAAATCTTCCAATTCGGTGGCGAAGCGGCCGGCAATCACTTCGACGCGAGCGCCGTAGTCGATGAATCTGGTTGCTTCCTTCAAAGCCTGCTTGCCGCCGCCGGTTACCAGGACATTGCGTCCGTCCACTTTTAAATTGACAGGCAGCAGATTGTATACAGGTGCGTTCTTAGTCGCTGAGGTCATCTCATTTTGTTCTTATAAGCACGTAATTAATGAGGTTCTCCAGGGAGTCCCTAGCATCTGATGGAGCAAGTTTGCTCAACGACTGTTTGGCCAGATCAGCATAGTGACCGGCAAGTTTGACGGTGGCTTCGACGCCGCCGTTGGCTTTTATAAGGGCGATTCCTTCTTCAGAGCCTTCGTCTGTGCAGATTTGGCGGGTTTTTATCAATTCGCGCAGACGTTTGGCTGTCTCATCATCGCGTTCCAAAATGTAGAGCGCAGGCGCAGTGATTACTCCTGCTCGCAAATCGCTGCCCGGTTGTTTACCAAGCTCGGTGGCCTCACCTGTAACGTCAAGAAGATCGTCGACAATCTGGAAGCAAATGCCAAGGTTGACTCCGTAGTCTTTCAAAGCCTGCACTTGCAGATCGGGCGCGGCGTTGAGAATAGCTCCGGCATGTGCACCAGCGGCGAACAGAGATGCGGTCTTGGCGATCGACTTATTGATGTAAGCCTCCCAATTGACCTCGATGTTGAACTGGCTGCGCATTTGCTTGATTTCACCGGCGCAAAGGTCACCCAGCACTTGCCCGTAAATGCCAACCACGACTGGATTCATGATTCGAGCCAGGCAGATAGACGCCTGAGCGAAGAGCAAATCCCCCAAAAGCACAGCCAAGCGCTCGTTGAAGCGTTTGTTGACGGTCTCTTTACCGCGCCTGAGCGAAGCGGAGTCGATCACATCGTCGTGAACCAGGCTGGCAGTATGAATCAATTCGGTAAGGACGGCTTGAATGATATTCAGGCGCCCCATCTCGCGCCCCTCAATCAGGCTGGCTTTCGAGCCCAAAAGCGCAATTGCTACTCGGACTCGTTTGCCGCCAGACTGAAATACCTGAGAAAGCAGCTCGCCGACGAACGGATTGTCATCAATCAGGTTGGTCGTAAGCCAAGTTTCGACAATCGCCAGCTCTTCCTTAATGGGAGCAATTATGGCTTTCAGGTCTTCTTGCGACTGTGTGGCGGTCTTTATGGGCGCACTGGTCATATTGTTTCTCGGGAGCATTAGCCCTCAGATGCGCCGGTAGATCTACCGGATGTCATCTGGTTTTGCTAAGCTTTTCATATAAGGCCAATACACGTCAACAAATACACCTTACTAAGCAATCAAGAGAAACTTATTAGGTTTTTAGCCAGCGATCTGGCTTATACCTAGCTAAGAATCTATACTCGTGTGCGAACCTCGACCTATTCCTCTTTGAAGCCTCTAATCGGGGCTCAATTCGATGAGACACCCAACTTTGGAGCAGAATCCCTTGCAAGATCTGAAGAGAAAAATCACAAACAAGGAGCTTGAACTCCCCGATGCTTTGGCAAAAGCGTTGCCTTTGCTCCGTGGTCTTGTCAGCGATGAAAAGTTGTTGTGGTTGGCATCGGAATTGCAGGGATATCCAAACGGCCTGGAGTTTTTCCAAAGCAAGGGCAATGAAGCCGCTCTCAAAGAATTCCCCAATTATCGAATTGTGACCGGAAAGATCTGGCTGCTGACACCTCAGGGCACATTGGCTGAACTCAATAACCCAATGACTAACCGAGACAGAGTTTTCCTGTCCGCACCAGTGTCGTGGTTGGAGGAAGCTCTCAAGGATCCAAATGATACTTGCATTGTGGATATGGCAGAACTAACCAACTATTTTGCCAAAGGCGTCGGCAATGTCGTCTGCGAATGCCCGAAAGAACATCTGCGCGGCATTCTTTCGATCTTCCGCCAGCGCTTTATCCAAGTACTGGATGAAGCCAGTCAGTCCAACTAATCAAAATAACCAAGAACGACGAGCACACAGGCGCCGCCGTGAATTACATTGATTCCAGCCGATTCAGCTCGCTCAATTGCTTTTTTGCTTTCGGCGCCGGGTTGCATCCATAAATGCTTGACGCCTGTTTTGATGGCATCTTCAACAATTTCTTCGGTCACCGCCGGTGGTGTGATGATGGAAACAGACTCAACCGGCTCTGGTAGCTCTTTCAGGCTCGGATACGAAATCAAACCTTCCACTTCACCCTCTCTAGGATTGATCGGGACAGCGCGCCGGCTGTTTTGCAAGTAACAGCGCAGAACTTTGTTGCCGTACTTATTTTTGTTGGAAGAAGCTCCTGCCACTGCAAACAAGGGAGCGGAGAGGAATTGCTTGATTTTTTCGCCTTCGGTGTCGCGTGCCATTTTTGGGTCTCCTGATGCAACACTCAGTTTAAACCATAAAACAGTGGACTGGTTGGGCCGGGCGGTGCATGGCGTCGACCCTGCGGAGAAGGCCGCATGCAATACGCCACTCTACGAAAACTGGCGGTGGACGAGTGGCCCAATAGGGTAAGCGTTTGCTGCCGCGATTTTTTCTTCGACGACGTGGTGATGCGGAGAAAGTTTGCACACCGGATCGGCTTGCCGGGCGTCGCCGGTCAGGAGGAACGCCTGGCAGCGGCAGCCTCCGAAATCTTTTTCGCGAAACTCACATGAGCGGCAGGGTTCGACCATCCATTCATATCCGCGAAACGCGTTAAATGCCGGCGACTCTTCCCAGATCCACTTGAGGGAATGTTCTTTTGTTGAGGGAAACGAAAGTGTATTGATCGCATTGGCTGCCAGGCACGGATATGCAGTTCCGTCTGCGGAAACGACTATGTGCTGGCTGGCCCAGCCGCCCATACAAGGTTTCGGGGAACTTTCGAGATAGTCTCCGATAACCCAACTCAATTGCATCTTGCCAGCAAGTTGTTTCTTCTTTAAGTCGTAAACAGCAAGACCTTCTTCCATTTGTTCCCTAGTCGGCAGAAGGTGTTCCATATTGACCATAGCGAACCCGTAAAACTGTGTGCTTGCCAGTTCAAGCCGTTTTACATTCATGCTTTCGGCTAATTCAATTAGCTCTGCAACTTCGCCGATGTTGTGTTTGTGCAGTACCACATTTAGTGCTACTGGGATTTTCGTTTGTGTTGCTAACTTCAGTGCTTTCAGTTTTTGTTCTTGCGCATTCCAGCCGGCGATAAGTTCTGCAGTTTTTTTATTCGCTGATTGCAGGCTCATTTGAATGCTTTCTAATCCGCACTCGATTAGCTCTTGAAGTACAGTGTCCGAGAGACCAATGCCGCTGGTGATCAAATTGCTGTATATGTCTCGTTCTCTCAAGCGACGAACAATTGCCGTCAAGCCTGCGTACGCAAGTGGCTCTCCGCCTGTCAAATTGGCTTGCACGACAGATAATCTCGCCGCTTGATCGACAATTGAGATCCAGTGGTCAAGCGACAGTTCGTTTTCTTGCCTGATTAATTCCGTCGGGTTGGAACAGTACAGGCAGCGCAACGGGCAGCGATGCGTCAATTCCATCGTTAAAGTGTAGGGCGCAGAACAAGCTACATTGGTCATGCAAGGCACCGAATTTCAAGGCGCATGCAATGCGCCACTCTTACGGGCATTTGATTTCGATCCAGCCGCGAGTCAATGCATCCAAGAGAAACTCTGCCAAATCTTTGTGCAGAGTTTCGTCTTCATAGCGTGCTGCAAGCTCAGCGTAGATCTTTTCAATTGAGCGGTTGCCGTCAACGAGTTCTAAAACTTCGGAGGCCGAATGATTGAGCTTAACTATGCTTTCCGGCATGAGCAGGAGTTTGCACTGGCGGGTTTCATCATCCTTTAGACGAACTCCGGGAGACATTTGGAGAATAGATTCTTTGACAAGATTGAGGCTTTCAGTCATTTTCAATCGCATCCAACATTGACCATAATACGTCGCACTTGAACTCCACCGCCTGCAGCGCTTGCGTTTGTTTCTCAAATGTATCGGACGCGGTAAGAACAAGCGCCAGTCCATGTTCTGAATCTCTAGGCGCCTGACTGAGCCGATTGCGGAAGTAGTTTAATCCACCTTGATCGATCCAAGAGTAGTGGCGCTCCAGTACTTCGATTCTATAACTTACGAGTGTGGGCGCAAAGACTTCGGTGAGTGATGAAGCGACAGCCAGCCACCACTCATTGAGGCGGCAATAGTTGACGTAGGCGTCCACTGCAAAGACTACTCCCGGCAGAAGATGCGTGCCCTCTAGAAGCTCCCGGCTGGGAATTCCAGCTGCTTCGCCGAACTTCAACCAGGCATTGATACCGCCATCGTCCGCGGTGCTGCCATCATGATCGATGATGCGTTCTCGCCACTTAATTCTGTCTTCGCGCTCCGGCAGTTTTGACAGCACAAGCGCGTCTTTGATCGGCAGGCACTTTTGATAGTAAAAGCGGTTGGCAATCCAGCGTTGAATCTCAGCTTTACTCAGTAAACCGTCATGCATTTTCTTGTGAAAGGGATGCTTGTCGTGATACTTCAACTCGCCGATTTTCTTCAAACGTTCGACAAACTGCTCTGCAGTCAAAAATCGGCTCGACTTTACATCAATCACGAGACTTTTCCCCAGCCTTGCTTGTCGATAAGCACATGCCGTCGACTGCAATTTTGACCCCGGCGTTTTCGACCGCCTGTCTTTCGGGGGAATTATCGCGCAAAATCGGGTTGGTGTTGTTGATATGAGTGAGGAGTTTAACCCTTGCTTTCGATTCTTTGAGCTTTGCCAGGATGCCGTCCTGCCCGGCCAGGGGCAAGTGCCCCATATCCTCGGCAGAACCGGCACTGACGCCTAATGAGCACAATTCGTCGGAAGTATAAAACGTACCGTCAACCAGAATTATTGCAGCGCCTTCGAGCAGGGCTTCGATCTGCCTGCCCCAGACTCCTATTTGCGGCGCATAGGCAATAGCGTCGGCGTTTTCAACTATATTCTCGAATTTGAGACCAATGACGGCATCAATATTGCCCTGGTTTTCGTCGTCCTTTCGGCCACTCGGAAGTGACTTTGCTCCGGCATATTTCGGCTGCCTGCCGCTGAGTCCGGTAGCCGTTACCCGCACGGAATCACCCAGAAAGAAAGGAACTCCGGGGATGATGCGCTCAAATTCCAGGTTTGCGTAGTTTCTAAGAACTGTCCGCACAGGAAACGCAGTTTCCATTAAATCGAGAACCGACGCGGTTGCAAACACTTTCAGCCGCGCCCCCTCGCGAAGATTAATTAGCCCCATCGTGTGGTCGAGCTCGCCGTCAGTAAGGATTACCGACCGGATTGGCGTTTGCCGAAGGGCGCCGCCTTTGGGCGGTTGCATCTCGGGATGCCGAGCCAGCTGGTGTCTTAAGTCGACACCTGGATTGACGATCGCCCAGCAAGTTTCTCCGTCTTGCTCGTAAGCTATCGCCAGAGAGTCCGTAGTGCGCGCGCTCTCGGGATTGTTTCGGGCAAAGTTGCAATTTTCGCAGCCGCAGTTCCATTGAGGACAACCGCCGCCGGCGCCTGTTCCAATGACAATCAGGCGCATCTAAGCTCCTACCTCTTGTGAATGTAGGCTGTTATTTCAGCGCCGGCACTGATTATTTCGTAGCTGGGTTTTTCCCACATAATTCGCTCCAATTTGATGCCAATTGAATTCAATGCTTGCATGCTTTTGCATAAGGTTTCATTCTGGATCATGCACACAGTAAGACAAACTAAACTATCATTTGTTCTTAACTGACTAAATATCTTTGATAATAGCTCGAGATTGACAAGGGGGCGCCATGAAGGCGAGTGTAGCCAAGGAATCCGAAACGGCAATAGGACAGAACCACTTCGACCTTAAATCCGTGCAGGCTGCAATTAAGGAAGAGGACCTGGACGGCTGGCTCTTCTATTTTTTCCACGATAACGACCCTCTGTCTTTGAGCATCTTAAAGTTGGAAGGCGGGCACTTCACGCGGCGCTGGTTTTATTTCGTGCCGAAAACAGGTGAGCCCATCAAAATTGTCCACCGCATTGAAATGGACGCGCTCGATTCTCTGCCTGGTGAAAAACGCGTTTATCTTGGTTGGAAACAGCTCGAGAGTGTTCTCAAGGAAACACTTACAGGCGTCAAAGAAGTGGCGATGCAATACTCTCCGATGAATCACATTCCCTATGTTTCTCGCGTCGATAGCGGCATTGTTGAACTGGTTCGCTCTGCCGGAACCGAAGTTGCTACATCTGCAAATCTCGTGCAAAAGTTCGAAGCTGTTTGGAGCGACGAGCAGTTGAAGAGTCACGTACTTGCTGCCGAGAATCTGCGCAAATTTATTTTCGCCGCCTTCAAGTTCATCAAAGAGCGCATCAATGGCGGCAAGACAGTCAATGAATACGAAGTGCAGCAGTTTATCTGCAAGTTGTACGAAGAGCATGGAATGGTTACATCTTCACCGCCTATAGTGGCAGTCAATGCGCATAGCGGGTTGCCGCATTATCAGCCGAACAAAGACTCTTTTAGCGAGATCAAGAAAGGCGACTTCGTTCTTCTCGATATTTGGGCTAAGCAAAATACGCCGTATAATGCTATTTATGCTGATATAACATGGACTGGTTTTGTCGGAGAGACTGTTCCACAAAAGTACGTCGATATCTTCGAGGTGGTGCGCGGCGCGCGCGATGCAGGGCTTGCGTATGTATCTGAAAGGATCAGCAGCAAGAGTGTTGTGCACGGATATCAAGTCGATGACGTCACGCGCAATTACATCACCGAGCGAGGCTATGGCGACAAGTTTGTCCATCGCACCGGGCACTCGATCTGCACCGAAGTGCACGCAAACGGCGCTAATATCGACAATCTAGAAACCAAAGACGAAAGAGAAATCATTGCTCACACAGGTTTTTCCATAGAACCCGGCGTCTATCTGGAAGAATTTGGTGTACGCAGCGAAATCGATGCTTATGTTGGTGTTGATGAAGTCCTTGTTTTTGGGCAACCTATTCAAACAGAGATCATTGCCATTCTTTCGCTCGAATAAGGAGCATTCGTGCCGTCCGATTTTTGTCTAATGCATGTTGGTTATTGGGTCACGGACCTGGCTGCCATTTCGTGCCTGGGGGCAGGGTTGGCGGCCATTGTTTTGACTTTGCTGCCGGGCAAGAGACTTACCGGAAAAGCTGAGGCTTCTGATCCCTCCGCTTTTATCGATCCGGGGGCTGGCGAAACTGCAAGATATAGATTGGCATACAAGGACTTGATTACGGTCAAAAATTCCGGGCAGGGCTCGACTCAAGTTTCAGGTCTGCAAGCACCGGAGCCTGCCGCTGAGGATGCGTATGGATTTGCCTCCACGCGCGCGCAGTCTGCAGGCGATCTGGCTTTGACCATGTTCGACCAGGGAATTCTTGGTCTCGGGCTTGGCGAAAGGAGTCAGGAAGCAACCAAGCAAATTGGCAAGACCCGCATAGAGTCAAAGTCAAAGCCAGACTCGAAGACTAAGGTGGACTCGAAGTCGAAAGCAGATTCAAAAACAAGAATAGAGCAGAAGAAAAAAGATCCGGAGCCGAAAAAGAAAGACGAGCCGAAGAAGAAAGAGGCGGATTTGAAGGCGAAGGTGGAGTCCAAGAAGCCAGATCCTAAAAAAGGCGATGCGAAGCCTAAAGTCGAGACGAGCATGGCTGTTCGCAAAATTACATATGGGCATAAGAGACCGGACCTCCTGGCGACAAACCCGAATCCGGATGAGCAGAGTGAGGATGCGGCAGCAACATCAAAACCAAACTTTTTTGCCGATGTGGAAACCCCAGCAACCAACGCGCCGAGTTATTTTGCAGACGAAAAAGTTCCAGGTTTCCCGGGTCAATCCTCTGTGCCTCCGGGCTTTCCGGCTCCAACAAATGAGCCTGCTGGTTTCCCTGCACCATCTAACGAAGCCGATGCCGTGGCCGCCACTTTTTATGAAGTAGCCGGTGCCGAAGCGCCTGAACATGAGCAGACGCCGGCTCCTCCTGTCGAGATAGACCCGAAGAAAGATCCTAAGAAAGTTGGTCGCTCCACATTGATCGAGCCGAAGAGCAATTTGCAGAGTGACAAAGGTCCGCCCCCTCTGGAGTACTTCGAGTGACAGAGGCAAAGGCTCCAAAAGAAGTAAAGGCAAAATCACCGCCATCGGAGAAGAAGGTGAAGCAGGAGAGCCAGGGCGTTAAGTCGTGGTCGCTTCGTCTGCTTTTTATATACCTTGGTGCCGGATTCTTCATTCTGTTTGCCTGGTCTCAAGTCGGACCAAATATACTTTCTGCTATCGCCTTTAACCTGGCGGTTTTAGCAATTCTTGCCATTATTTCGACTTTCACTCGCACGCTTGTGCTGCGACGCATGCTCTCGCTTTTTCTCTGGGGCGCGTTCATGACCGGCGTCGCGGTTTTGGCTTCGCGGCTCATTGTTAAGGCGTTTGCCTTTGCCGGTCCTGGAGTCACTGAAATTGTGATGGCTATGGTGGAAGAGGTAATTAAGTTGCTGCCTCTCGTAATTTTGCTGATTGCCGGCAGAAAGTTCAGCACATTCACGATGGGCATGACCGACTTTATTCTCGCCGGAGCCGCCTTGGGCGCTGGATTCTCCTGTCTTGAATATGCTGCAGCGCATCCGCACGGCGCATCATTTGGGCAATTAGCGTGGTTGCCGACGGCGGAAATCATGAATGGCAGGATGATCTCCGGGCATTTGATTTGGTCTTCACTGGCTGCTGCAGGAATTGGTTTTGGCTTTTTCTTTAAAACGAAATGGCGAGTCGCTGCCATTGGTGCCGCTGTCGGACTGGCTGTTTCGATGCTCGATCATGCGGCGTACAACTACGGTCTTGTTAGTCAGGATTGGTTGTCCTCCATTTTCAATGTTGTAGCCCTCAATGGTTATCTGGCCTTTGGTTTGTGGGTAATTTCAATTGCGGTCGCTCTTTTTGTCGATATGAAAATCCTGATCAAGGCTGTTCCTCAATTCTCAGAGTTCAAAGTCCCTAAGGGGCTGGAAGGACTCGATGGTCTGATGGCAATGTGGGATTTCGTTATCGATCGCAGGCGACTTGCCTATTCGTTGCATCACTACGCCAATGCCCCCGAGACATTGAAAAAAGACGCTGCTGTCACATCATCACTTTTGGCGCAAACACTGATCAATTTTCACATCCCCGAGCGCAGGCTGCGCACGCTTGACGCTATGACTCGCGAGGACTTGACCCTTGTTGCCGGTATCAATGATATGGGCTTGGACCGTGGCGATCCGGACAGTCTGGACGAAATCGACTTGCCGGACAAATACAAGTTGATATCACCTTTGAGCGAAGGCGGCATGGGGATCATTTATAGCGGGGAGCACATTCACACTGGGCAAAAACTGGCGATCAAACTTTTGCACCCGACATTTGCGCGTCAGCAAAAGGCAGTGGATCGTTTTCAGCATGAGGCTAAGGCGGTTGGTGCGCTGCAGCATCCTAATCTAGTCACCATCTCCGATTTTGGTATCACGGAGCGCAGAAGGATACCTTACCTCGTCATGGAATTGATTGCCGGAGAAAACCTCGAACAGCTATTGAAAAGCGGGCAGGCAATGCCACCGCAGCGCTTTTTCACCGTTTTCGATCAAGTTTTTGACGCGCTGTCTCATGCTCACAAGCGCATGGTCATTCACAGGGATATGAAGCCGAGCAACATTCTACTTACTCAAACCGATGACGGTCGAGATTTTGTCAAAATAGTCGACTTCGGTATCGCCAAAATTATGACCGGTGAGGGCGAAGAAGGCAGCAATGCACAGGAATTGACACGAACCGGCGACCTGATTGGAAGTCCGCTTTATATGAGCCCGGAGCAAGGTCTGGGAACGAAACTCGATGCGCGTTCGGATATTTATTCAGTGGGTTGCGTCATGTATGAATGCATCGTCGGTAATCCCCCTCTGATGGGACAGACTGCGGTGCAGACGATCTTGATGCACGTCAACGAGTCACCGCTAAGTTTGCGTGAGGCAAGACCAGAACTGAATATTCCTCCATCAATCGACAACTTCATTATGAAGGCGCTTTCTAAGAATCCCGACCATCGCTATCAAACAATGGATGAAATGCGCGAAGCGCTTCAGATGGTTAGAGCTAATCCTATGGGGCCAGCTCCAAATCCGCCAATTCCTCCGAATTCTCCTAACGCGGTTGTCTAAGCAAGTACAATTACTCAGGTGCCCCGTAAGGACCCAATCAATAAGGAAAGTTATAAAAGTGAGAAATCAAGCCGGAAAGCATATGCGGAATCAATTCGGTGCCCAGATTCGAAATCAAAAGGGTTTGGCGACATGGGTAAAGGTTCTAATTGGCGTAATGGTAATCGGCACGATTTCTATTGTCGGCATCATCGGTGCAGGCGTATTTTTCGCAGGCAGCGCAATGAAAGACATGATGGATCCGGCAAAGGTCAAATCCACTGTCGATACGATTGCTAAATTTGAAGATCCTCTTCCGACAGGTTGGAAATATGGAATGGCGCTAAACCTTTTAGGTACGAGCGTTGGGGTTGTGACCAACGAAAAGGAGAAGCTGAACATTACGCTTCTGAAGCTGCCGCGCGCCGGTAAGGAAATGACCACTGAAGTAATTCTCGGAGAGTATGCAGAAAAAGGCGTTCCCAATGTTTCCGGAATGGACCCCGAAAAATCTTCAGCGCCTCTCACTGTCACAGACAAAGGCAAACTAACTGTAGGCGGAGAAGAGATGGCCTTCGTCAGCGGAGAAAGCAATCGGGGCAGCACCAAGTTTTCTCAATTCATCGGTTGCGTCATGCCGAAATCTAATCCAGCTGTGATTATCATTCAAGGTGTTAGCCTTGATTCAGAGAAGTTCAAGCTTGAGCCAACAAAAAAACTGCTAAGTGCAATCAAAAGCTTCTAGGTAAATAGTTAAACGCCAAAGGTCCGCCGATTGATGGAAAAACATTCAAACCTTTTGGCTTTAGGCGCTCGATTCTTCTTGTGCATGTCTATGTTCTGGAATGCCGGCTTCACAATTGCCGTTTGGAATGTGCAGGTGGCGATGTTGACACCCATGACGCAGTCGTTTACCGAGCCCATGCTTGCGTCGATGACTGCAGCAGATTTCGTTCTTGGTATTGCCATTTTGATCGGCTACATGAGCAGACACATGGCTTGTTTGGCGGCAGTCTATAGTTTTTCATCTGCATGTGTGATGCATTCTTTCTGGACTTCATCACCGAGCATGGTGGCTAGCGACTCGATGCATTTCTTTCAATCTGTTGGAGTCGCTGGTGGCTTTCTTCTTTTGGCTGCATTTGGTCCCGGCCAATTCAGTGTGGATGCAAAACTGAAAGAACCTGCTCCTGCAGCGGAGCCGAAGGTAGAAACACAGGTTTGACTATTTCGAACACGTTGACCGCGTCATCGCAATAAGTTCTTTAGCGACGTACTCCCCTGCACGTACAGCGCCATCGATATTGCCGTTCCACAAAGGTGATGATTCTGACGTCGCCCAATGAATTCGTGCAAATGGTTCGCGAATAACGTGCCCGTATGAGGTTAAAACGCCCGGTGCCAGATGGGCAACATGGCAGCCGCGAGTCCATCGATCTTTAGACCAGTCATGTTCGAAATAGTGAATCGGATGGGCAGCCTTTGCGCCAAAGCGCCTGGCTAATGCATCCAGGACAAGTTTTTTCCTATCTTCAGCAGACATTTCTGCCAGTTGCATCGCTTCCTTTGCGAAGGAAAACGACATGAGAGCGCCCAGCTTACTGTCTGGCGCCGATGTATCAAGTGTCATCTGCAGGTGCTCATCAGGAGCAGCTACTTCGCCGCTCAAGCCGTCTTGCCGCCAGAATGGTTGATCGTAGACGGTGATGAATTTTGTGCACTGTCCTGCCGGCATGTGCCTGAGCAATTCCATTCGCGTCGACGGCAAGAGTGGGGTGTATTCGATGTCGTCTGCCAAGTTCGGTGGAATTGCAACCACGACTTGTTTTGCCTTGATTGTGGCTTTGTCCGATATTACTGTGACGCCATCTTGATCCTGTGAGATTTGGCGAACGGCAGACGAAAATAGGAAACAATCTCCGATTTTTTCTTTCATCTTTTCGGCCACTAAACCCATGCCTCCTTTGACCATGTCTTGCTCTGCACCGCCTTCCACCGTCATTTGCAATTCAATGTCATTGCCGGAAGCGGCGATTTGAAACAAGACATACAGAAGCGAAACTTCAGACAGCTCGCAGGTAAATAATCCTATGAAGAGAGTGCGCAACAACGAGAGCGCTGGTGCACTTAGTTTATGAACAGGATCATTGATCCACTGACCAAGTGACATCGCATCCCACTCTTTCGCTCGTGCGCAAGTCCAGGGCGCGTCATTGGGGACATCGTGAGACATTGTAGACAACAGTTGGAGAACATCCCAGACGCCGTCGAGCGAATGGGATTCTATGTCTGGAACATCATCACCGTAGCGATGCACTACATTGTTGTAGACAAGGAGGCTATCTCCGTGAATCGGCGTTGGCGTAATCTCTACACCCAACTCTTCGAGCAGCGCATAGATGCGATCTTGAGTCGGTCCAAGAAATGTGCCACCTAGATCAATCGGCGTGCCATCAGCAAGATACTTAGTCCAAACTTTGCCGCCAATGCGATCTCGAGCTTCGACAACAATCACAGAGTATCCCGCCTGAACCAGGCGAAGAGCGGCAGTAAGACCGGCGAAGCCGGCACCGACCACGCAAAAATCTCTTTCTATGAAATTTTTGGATAAGCTCATTTTCTGAATGCTGCGCTCGCTCAACTGCTGCCATTTAATCAGCTTGAGATCGAAGAAAAAAGAGCCGGCTTGATTGCCGGCTCTTTTCTTGGTCTTGAACTTCAGGGTTGAGTCTAATTGCTTAGTCGTCTTCAACGCGCTTTTGCAGCGCTTTTTTGTGGATTTTATTACTGATGCTGTTCAAATCTTTTTCGACTTCTGCGATGTTTTTATAGCTAAGTTTGCCGCCGTTTCTGGCTTTCATGCGGTTAACCTTCTGCCAAACATCTTGATTGTCGTCGCGCAAGTCGCGTGCTTCGCGAAGAGTTAATTCGCCGGCTTTCTCCATGCGATTGATTTTCGCTGCCAGGATTTGGTGGCGCTGTGTAACTGTGTAACGACGCGCTTTTGCTTCAGAAGTCTGTGGAGCGATCTGCAGAACTGCTAGAACAAGAAGAGCGGAAACTAATTGGCGAATCATTTTTCGAACCTCCCACGGTGTTGCTGTAAAGACGCAGCAACGGGTTGGGGGTTCCCGTAAAGTAGCTTATTGGATACGTTGGCTTTATTGCGTATTGGATACGTCGGTTTTCTTGCATGCGTCCGCTTTGTAGCGAATGTAATGCGTTGCAACGCAGCGTTTTTTTGCGCATGCAAAGCGCCACTACGAAATTTTTTGGGCGCATGCAATGCGCCACTACGCGTTGCTCCTAAGCGGGAGTTGATTCTTGCGGCAGATGACTTTGAATATAGTCTCTCAGCGATGAGAACTCTCTCTCGATCGATGTGGCAGTCTCTTCTGCCTCAATCCAATCGTGTCTGCAAGCAGTTTGTTCCAGGTACAGGCAGAGGCGTGCCAGGTTTTTTGCGCCAATGGAAGCGCATGATGCTTTGATTTCGTGAGCGAGCGCAGCTACAAGTTTGGAGTTTTTCTCCTCCATATGTTTTTGCACTTTGCCCAACATATCTTGAGTGTCGTTGAGGAACATCTCCATCATATCGGTGAGTTGTTCAGGTTCGTAGAACTCTTCCAATTCTGCCATGTCCAAAGGCGCGCTCTTGACCAGCGTCAAGGCGCTGTTCGGTCTGAGCACTTTTCGTCTTTGCTTTTGGCTTTCGAAAACTACTTCAGTGCGCAGCCAATGCGCTACCTTTGCTTTCAAAAGGTCAATGTCAATAGGCTTGGATAGATAGTCGTCCATGCCGGCTGCAATGCAGCGTTCTCTGTCGCCGGACATAGCAAGGGCAGTGACAGCGATGATTGGACTGTATGCATTTGTACGCGCTTCGATTTCTCGAATTGCAACGGTCGCTTCGAATCCGTCCATCACCGGCATATGACAATCCATGAGAATCAAGTCGAATTTCTGATTCGACACTGCTTCAACGGCTTCGCGTCCGTTGCTGGTGATTTTAACTTTCAGTCCGAGCCGCTGCAAAAGAACAGTCGCTACCTTCTGGTTGACGAAATTGTCTTCCACAAGAAGCACATGAGGTGGTTCACCTTGATTGCTCATAGAGTCGCCGGATGCTGTTTTCATTGTTTTGTCTGTACCTCGGGCTTACACAGTACTCTGAATTATTGCCGAAAAACCATCACGGTTGCATCAATTTTGGGTTGGTTGACCGATATTTAGCTAAATGTTGATAATTCCACCTGTTTCTCAATGGACAAAGAGACGGTCGGCACCGCCTCTTTGTTGCCCATTGTCTTTGTTTAGTTGACGCGTATGCCGATGCGGGCGCGAGCGCGCTGAGTGCTGGCGATATCGCGGTCAAACGATGTTTGGATCATGTCCAGTTTTTCGGACAAATATCTGCGCTTGCTGTCGCTCAGCAATCCGTTCTTTGTGTATTTGACCTGGCGTGTAGATACTTCGTTGAGGCGTTCTTTCAACGAAGCAACATCGCGGCTGGTCAGGCGACCGGCTTTGTACTCGTCATCAATTTTTTGAGTCATGAGCGCGACGCGACTAGAGATGTCGTCGGTTGAAACTACAACAGTTGAAGGAATCACTGTACGCGCCGGAGTTATTACCGTTGTGGTGGACGGAGAGATTACTGTGCGTGCAGGCGTGACGTATGTTGTCGAAACCGGAGACACAATCGAGCCGTTGCTGGTGATATAGGTTGTTCCTACAAGTCTATTGAAAGTTATTGTCGGAACGTATCCTGTCAAAGTTGCGTGCAGATTATTGAGGCGTTCTCCAATCAGGAGCGCTTCGTCATATGTAAGCAATCTTCCGTTTACTCTATAGCCTTCTTCCTGAGCGGTGATTGTCGCTAGATCAGAGCGAAGGTGCATGGCCTGGTCGGCAGTAATTTTGCCCAGCGACAACGATTCATTTATATAGCGCTCCAGATCGGCTCTGCGCGCGTCAATCGTTGCAACGTACTGATCGTATGCAGGTACGGTGGTCAATGAAACCAGTCGCCCGGACGAGTTGAAACTGGCAAGGACTCTGTTGTTCGATCTATCCAAGAGAACCCAACCCGGGTTGAGTGAACCGGTGGAAAATCCTCTAATAGGATCGTATGGTCCTTTGATGGTGCCGCTCAAAGGGTCGACAACTACATAGTCTCCCGAGCCTTGAAGCGTGAATTCAGTTGACGAAACTGGTTGTGTGATTGTGGTTGTGCGAATTACCGTCTCGGTGTCAGCAAAGGCAGGCATGACAGCGCAGCCCAAAATGCTCACTGAAAATGCGGCTAGTAGTACTTTTGCGTTCATTTCTCCATCTCCATTATTTTTGCAGTCGGGCTGCTTTCCCGTATTTCTTCGCCCCACAAACTTTGGGGCTCTAGCTAAGACTGGCGAAACTGTTTTGGGTTCCAATTTGTTCGATAGATTTCGACGTATTTATATGTTTGGCGTTTTACTGTCATGGTTGATTGCCGGCTGAACCTTCTTATGTTTGGGAAGTCCCCAAAAATCGGGTACTTGACGACCTTGACAGTATGACAGTAATTTGGGACAATACTGTCATGGTTGTTCAAGGACACGACGCATTTACCCTGGATGAGCTTCTGGCGGAAGTTGGAAAGCTTGTGACGTCACTGGGGCTGCTGGGTGTCCAGAGAGACAACCGTGTATCGGACCTTCCGGATGTGAGGACTGTCCGCTACTACACCAGTCTCGGCTTAGTCGATCGCCCGCAAATTGTTGGGAGGCAGGGCATCTATGGACGCAGGCACATTCTGCAATTACTGGCAATCAAAGCCCTGCAGACCCTGCAATTACCGCTTCAGGAAATACAAGCAAAGCTCTACGGGCTGACCGACGCTGAGCTCGAGGGTTTGACCGGCGCTATAGCAAGCCAGACCAAACCAGTTCAAAGAGACGAGCAGCAATCCCGTCCTGTACTCTGGAGAGAGATAGTTGTTGCGCCTGGCCTGAAGCTCATGGTCGAAGACGGGTGGTCTCCGGAATCCGATTCAGAAGCAGTTTTATCAATGATACGCGCAGCTTTGCATTTAATCATCAAAGACAAGCGCGGACCTAAACACGATGGAGGTTAAGGTAATGTGCCCAGATCCAGTCGCAAAGACTATTCCTTTATTTGATCCCAACTCAGAGCTTGCTAAAAGGGCCCTGGGAACATTAATCGCCGAGATGTCCGGCACGAAGAAAGAATTGCCGCTTGCGGGCGTCGATATTGATGCGAAAGTCGCTGATCGCATTTGCGATGTGACAGTAAAACAAAAATTCCGCAACACCTTTGCCGACCATCTGGAAGCCGTCTACATCTTCCCGCTGGCATATTCCGCTGTTGTCACCTCCTTTGAGTTGAGAGTAGGAGCCCGTATCGTTAAAGGTCTGGTGAAAGAAAGGCAGGAAGCGCGTCAGGAATATCAGGCTGCAATCACTGCGGGAAAACGCTCGGCACTGATGGAACAAGAGCGCGACGACATCTTCACAATGCAAGTGGGAAACATCGCTCCAGGCGAAGAAGTTTCTGTCGAAATCAAGTACTCTGAGCGGCTTCCTTTCTTCGAAGACGGCACCTGCGAAATTCGCTTGCCCCTGGTAGTCGCTCCTCGATATATTTCCGGGCAGCCGAAAAGTGGCAGCGCATCCGGTTTGGGCACTGAAGTCGATACTGACGAAGTTCCTGATGCTTCCCGCATCACACCTCCACGCCTGGCTCCGGGCGCCAAAGACAATGTTCAATTGTCTGTGTCCGTTGAATTGATGCAGTCTGCCGACGGTACGTTCAATGTCAAAGATCTGGCATCGTCACAGCATGTAGTCAGCACATCTCTGGACAACGGCAGCATCAAAGTCGAGTTGTCTCAAGAAAACGAGATCATGAACAGAGACTTTATTCTCAAGTGGGTGCTTGCTGAAAAGACGTTGAAGCCCAATCTTGTAAGCTATTGCGACGACAAAGGCAATACATATTGTATGCTCACAGTTTTGTCTCCTAAGCAAGACAAGTTCCTCGGCGTGCCGAGAGATGTTGTATTCATCGTCGATCGCTCAGGCTCGATGGGTGGACTGAAGATGGCGTCAGCAGCTAAATCCTGCTCGATCCTCCTGGATACTTTAGGACCTCAAGATCGATTTGCAATTTGTGCTTTCGATACTGTAAATGAATGGATGGAACCGCATAAAGAATGGTCCACCAGTGTTGACGGGCGCTTTGTATGCGCTGATGAAGCGGGCATTGATAGTGGCAAAGCTTACTTGCGTACTGTCACCGCCCGCGGCGGCACTGAGTTGGAGCCGGCTCTGGCTGAGTCGCTTGGCGAATTTAAGAAGAGACAGAAAGCTGATGCTATCGGCATCATCGTCATCTTGACCGATGGACAGGTCGGCAACGAATCGGGTGTGTATAAACGCTTGCAGAGTGAGTTGGGGGATGCACGCGTGTTCACAGTCGGAATCGACACTGCAGTCAACGGCGGTATTCTCACCCGCATGGCCACACTTGGTGGCGGCACCTCTGCACTGGTAACACCGGGAGCAAAACTGGAAAAAGCGCTCAGTCAGATTGGACGCGAAATTGGAGTGCCTGTTTTGACCGGTTTGAAATTGGAAGCGGTGCAGGGCAATTTGGAAGGAGAAACCGTTACGCCTGCAAACTTGCCGGACCTGTTCAGAGGTCGTGCTTCGACAATCTTTTTCAAGATGACAAATGGTTTGATGCCTGGCAAAGGCAAGAAGAAAATCCGCATCAAAGGCACGCGCGCAGACGGCTCTGCCTATGTTGAAGATGTCATCGAAAAGAAAATTGAATTGCCTGCAGTCGCCTCACTTTATGCCAAGTCGCTGATTCGCGATCTGGAAGATATGTTCAGGGAGCACGGTGACCGCAACAAAATTCGCAAGCGGATTATAGATTTGTCGCTGCAACATTCGGTGCTTTGCAGATTCACAGCTTTCATTGCGGTGGACGAAGCGGAAGTCGTGAACAAGGATGGCAGCGTTCGAACAGTTGTTCAGCCGGTCCATCAGCCAGCAGAATGGGAAGTGCAGGACACAACCACATATGGTTCAACTCAAATCACTTCGCAATTCGCAGGCTCGGTTGGATCTTCTTCACTTGGTGCCTCTTCATTTGGAGCGCCAACACTTGCTGATTCAATACGCCAACGACTTGCCGAAAGTGCACAAGACGCCGTGACCGGCTGCTGGGGATCTCCTGCTCAACCTCAAACCGGTGGCCCGCCTCCAGCACCTGCTGCACCTTCTGCATGGGGACAGCCACCATCTGAGCCCGCAGGCGGCACTTCTGGTGGTTGGGGTGGCACTTTTGGTGCATCTCCTCCACCTCCTCCTGCCGGTGGCCCAAACACACCGTTCCTTGGAAAACCTGGTTCTAACTTCCCTCAACGCAAATCGAGCGGTGAACCACCTGCCGGCTTCGGCGCACCCATACAAGAACGTGGTTCGATCACGCCTTCAGGATCGGTGAGTCCGTCCGAATTGCTTATCGCCATCAACGAGATGGTGCGTTTATTCAGTGAAGTTGTCACTCAATTCATGGCTGGTGTAAATGTTGACTGGAAGTTGCTTGAAGATGGCAGAGCCAAATGCTTGAAACACCTGCAATCATCCAGGTTTGCCGCCAGTGCGCCCAAACTCCAGCAATTCCTCCGCTCTGAGGCAGTTGAAATCATCGCTGCAATTAAGGTGGGTGCCTTGTCCAGCGAACTGACGGACAGATTGAAAGACGCGCTGGACGGTCTCAAGAACGAAGCGGACGCGATTACACAAGACCGTGAGCCGGTTGCAGCCGCTGGCAATTTCTGGGAAAACAGCGTCTAAGGCTGTTTGAGATAAAACTGCACTGAAATTGTGCAGAATCCAAATGAAGCTGGAAGGATATTCCAGCTTCATTCTTATATATGGCTATATCGCCGAACAATCGATTTTTTTGTGACATGGTTAAAATCCCGAATATTTGCGCAATTCCACGTTTTTTTCACAAGGTAAATGGACAATCCTGTTTTCTTGGGAACTAAGTCGGGCCAAAAATGTCTTTGCATACAGAAGACCAAAAGACGCAAGTTAGAGAGACCGGATGACGAGAGTCGCCGGGGTGAAACCTCCCTGACGGTGCGGAACTTTATCGTGGAATCCTGGTAGATAGGTGAAAAAAATGCTTTTCGAAGAAAAAGAAAACGAGTCTGACCATTCAAATACCTATGTCATCAATTTGACTGCTCAAGTTACAGACAATGAGCTAGAGCAACTCCTCTCTGTCACGGCTGAGTCCTCAGAGTCCTGCCCAGGTGGCGTTTGCCAGCTGAACTGGCGCCCTGCTCGCCGCACTCAAGCTGCCTAGCTATCCGTTATAGAATCGAACGGTTTTTGCCGAAAGTTTTTATCAAAACAGTCACATTGGTGTTATGTTCCGCAGATAGGATGTCCTCGGTAGACCTCTAGCGCTTCCCGCTAAAGCTACTACCTACGGTTGTTTCAGGAACAAAGACCAAAGTGGCTTTTTGTGCTGAGGCTAAATGCAGAAGATGGTCACTATTTAGTAACTTGATTCCAGTAATTTATCCTCATGCCACAACTTTTCCACAATTGATCAATAAACTCTGAGCACCCAAAGGCACTCTTGTTCCTTTTCCCTTTCGCTTCTAAAAACTTACTACCGTGAACATTACTACTAAGAAAACAGCCTATGGCCGGTACGCCGCCCTTGTGGATCTGGCCACCGGACTTCCAACAAGCCTTCTTCTAAACGAAGTGCGTATCGGGCGCTCGCGCGAGAATGATGTCGTTTTGGAAGGCGATTTAACTGCATCCCGCAGACAGGCGCGCATAACGCGATCTGGCGATTGCTATTTCCTTGAGGATCTGGCCAGTACCAACGGCACCCTCTTGAATGGAAAGCAAATCCACGGACGGGCATTGCTGAATCATGATGACGTTCTCAATTTGGGAAGAAGGGTTTACCTCTTCTCAATGGTTGAGCCCGTTGTCGACGACGAGCCGACTGTCAATCTTGATGGTGGAGGCATGGTTTCTCTATTGCAATCAGCTCAGCGTGTGGTCTCTGATGTGCTCACCCGTTTCGGCGGAAGTTCTTCGGCAGGCAATAGCCCATTTACTTACGCTAAATCTCTTGCGACGACGGTGCCGCAATCAAGCAAAAATCGTTTTGCTCAGGGCAAACTTCTGTCGTCGGCATTGAAGCAATATCAAAAGAGAAAACACATTCCGATGAGCTCAGCACTGCAAGCTCAATCTCATCAATCTGTTAGATAGAAAATTGGACGTGAAACTTCAGTTCGCTTGCGATGCAGGCTCGGGTTCGGCAGGGCTTTTTGACTCTGTGACCGTTTCCGATTTGGCTTTGCCTGGCTTGGTTGGCGGCAAATCGACGGAGCGGCATACAAAAGAGAGATTGCGTCCTGAGCCCGTGCTGATCATGATCGCTTCAATAAGCGGCGGATTGACAGAATTGGCTCCCTGCCATTCCACAAGGAAACTGGCGCCGGAACCGCCGGAAGTGTCATCGAGGCGGACAACGAAGTCGGCAGTCGCCATCGGATCCAGCAAAACCGGCTTTGGAACGTATTCTCGAATCAGTTTGCCCGTAGAAGATTGATATCTCACCGATGATATTACGATTGGATTAGAATCATCAGTGTTTCTCACGCTGACAGTTTCTGCCAAATTGAGGACACTGTCGCGACCTTCAGTGTAAATGTGGGAGTAAACCGGCACATAGGCACGCGCGTGCTTCGGGTAGGACGCCAGATCTTTGCTTTCGACTGCTTTGAGATGAGGTTGCCAGAGCTCCGGATGGTCGGCTTCTCCCATCGTCGAGCCGAAACGTCCGCATCCTTGAAGAATCAATACTGAGCCTGTAAGAGCGACCAGACATAAAGAACCGAATAAGCGCATTGCTGATATACCTGCGGTTTGCTGTTCTATTGTAGAGGCGCGAAGCTCCAGATGGAACTACAGGAGCCAACCCGCGTCTGACTAGTCAAGAAGATTTTTGGTAAGGCTGATGCCTGCACGGTTGCCAATGTTGCTTGATTGCTACAAAAGACTCAATACGCAACCGCTCGGAGCCCCCTATTTTTCAGGAGCTGATGGTCATTTTAAAATTCCCATCTAAATCATATTCTTGAAAACCGGTCCTGCACGTATAATAGGAGTACTTTAGATAGCTTCTATATTATTATTGAAGCCCGGTATCCCTTTCATCGAACTATCTCCCCAAGTAGCCTTAGGAGCAATACAGGGTGGCAAAGAACTTATCATTTTCGTGGTTAGCACGGGCACGCTGGAACGTCCTCGACATGATCAATGTGATCGGCCGCGGTTCGGTCCCGACGTATATGTTTTACGAAATTGATATGACGTGGGCAGAAACCCTGCGTCAGGAACTCAAGGAGAAGGGAGTCAGGGTGACAGCCACCGCGATTCTCTTGAAGGCGATCGGCATTGCCCAACGTCTCCATCCCGCCAGCCGTACCGCCATTTTGCCGTGGGGCCGCACTGTCACTTTCAACGACATCGTCGCTGGTTTTACTGTTGAGCGCTACGTTGGGCCACAACCTGCAGTATTTTTCGGCGCAATTGATTCACCTGATACCAAACCGCTTGTTCAGGTTGCTGAAGAACTGCGTGCTTATGGCGAAGACGAAATTTCCACTGTTCCGCAGCTGGACATAGAAAACAGATTCAACAACATGCCGTGGCTATTCAGACGGTTTATCCTCTGGCTCGGTATGCGCTTTCCTAAAGTGCGTCTGCGCTATTTGGGAGCCACTTTCGGTGTTTCCTCCTTAGGTAAATTCGGTTGCACTATGCTGATTCCGCCCTGCGTCAGCACTTCCACCTTCGGCGTCGGAGCTATCGAGCAGCGCGCGGTAGTCAGAGAAGGTCGTATTGAAGTGCGCCCGATGATGACGCTTATACTCAACTTCGATCACAGATTGATCGACGGCGCTCCCGCTGCCAGATTCATGCAGGATGTGCAAAAACTTGTAGAAGGCGATCTGCAGTCATATATCGAAGAAGAGTTGCGCCTGCTTGAGCAGGGAGCAAAAGCAAAGTCTCCTTCCCCTGCTTATTCATAAATAGATTGTAGTGGCGCATTGCATGCGCCGAATTGTTTCTACTAATTCTTACTTGGGTCGTCTTGGCTCGGCGTACCGATTACTTTGCCTTGGACCATCAGGTTTTCTGGACCGACCAGCTTGCGAATTTCCGGCAACGCTTTTTCGCATGCGGCAACTCCTGCTGCCACTGCCGCTTTTGCATCAGTTCGTTTGGTCGAGACCATTCTTATCCCGTTCACCTCTGGGTGAATGACGATATTAGCCAACTTGAGCGCCTCTTGGTCCAAATTTGTCAGGTGCAGGCAGATGACTCGATGGGCGACGCTGCCGAATTTTTCAAACTCACTCATCGGCAAGTCATCGATGCGTTCATCAATGTCGACTGCAATAATTATGTCGGCTCCCATTTCGCGTACCTGCTGAGTGGGCAAATTGACTAGCACGCCACCATCTACGAAAAGTTTGTCATCGATGCGCACTGGTCGCCTTAGCAAAGGTAGTGCACAACTAGCTTGCAATACTCTGCCG
Source organism: Cyanobacteria bacterium DS2.3.42 (assembly GCA_013823055.1). Taxonomy (GTDB): domain Bacteria; phylum Cyanobacteriota; class Vampirovibrionia; order Obscuribacterales; family Obscuribacteraceae; genus QKMZ01. The sequence goes on along the minus strand of PNLN01000012.1, from coordinate 4,849 downwards.
AAATTACCCTTGCCCAGTGCATATGGCTTGCCGTCAATGAGATTGAGTGCCACCGCGCAAAATGGAATCTTGAATGACTCGATGTTCTTATCGGCTTGCGGTACTGATTTGTCCAAGAACTTGCGAAAAATATTTCCTCGATAGAGACCGTCATATTGATGCGCGCCGATTGCCTTAAGTGAAAGGAAAGCGGGAGCTACAGCAAGTCTTAGGCTGATAGGCGCGGTCATATAATGCTTCATCATAATGCCGTGAGTGAACTTATCTTCCAACTGACAAACCGGCACACCGGCAGCATACAAACCGCCAACCACAGATCCCATGCTGGTGCCTGCGATATAGTCGACGTGCACTCCCTCCCTTTCCAGCACTTCCAATACGCCGATGTGAGCGGCTCCGCGCATGCCACCACCACCGAGGGCAAGCCCTACCCTGGGGCGGCGCTTTGTGGTAGAGATAATGCCTTCACCCAAGTCCGATGCGGCATCGGCGGTTTCCGCTAAAACCGGGCTGAAACTACCTCCAAATAAGCAAAGAAGAGCAGTCAAAAGTGCTGCTTTCAGGCAGACATTCGACTTGTTTCCTTTTGCCTGTTTGATTATGTCCAGCTCCATTGCATTCGTATCGGGATTGTCCAGCCTAACTTGGCGATTGCCTCATCTACAGTGAGGGTGGTTTTGACGCACATCTTCAAAAGCTCGATTCCTTGTTCTGATGAGAGCAAGCCCTCTTTGTAGAGAGACTGCGTGCGCAAAACGCTGTAGAGCATCTGATCATTGATTATATTGGCATCTAGCAATTTCTTGCCAACTCTGACAGGTTTTTCGCCTTCGGTTGCGATTTTTTCAATGACTGAACGGTCCGCCACTTTTGCTGCGACCAGCAAATCACCGAAGCGCATGAGCTCAGCCTGCACCTGCGGAGGCGGGTTGAGTTCTGCCATCGCCTGATAGACACCAATGTTTTTGATCTTACAATTCCTCAGCGCTTCAGCGGCCTGATAAGGTTTCAGGTAACTTTGCACAAGATCGAGCATCGTCATTGCCGCCTCTAGAACAGAATGCGTACATAACCCCGCATCCAGAAGCAGCTTGCTGAGAGGAACTTCCAGCAATACCTCGTGCTCGAGGCAGTCCATCAAATCAGATTCAGACACGACCATCGACATGGCTAGCAGCTCCGGCAGCCGTAAGCTGGCTCCTGAGCAGTCTTTGTATATGCCTTGTTCGAACATAATCTGCCAGGTTGAAAGTCGTTTGTCGCAGGCCATTCTGAGCGCTCGTACGGCCTCCGACCTTTCCACCTTTTCTTCGCGAACAAGTTTAAGAAGAGCAATTGCCTCCAGGACCACCCGCCTGCTTTGATACCGATTGAAGATGATTGAGCGCGTCAAAGGCATGCCTGTCTCTGTCGCTTTAGCAATTGCGCTGCCCAGCTGTTCCATAGTAATTGCCGAGGCATCGATCATAAGCTCGGTCAGTGGGTTGGTTTCGACTTTGGGCGGCGGCGGTCTGTCCAGCACGATGCCCATCATATCGAGAGCCTGCAAAATAGAGCATTCGTTCTGCCTGGCCGTTATGACAGCGGCGATCGCCGTGTCCACGCTGATTTTCTCTGACTTGACCATCTCGTGGGCATCCATTGCGTAGCGCAGTGTCGGCTCGGTGGCATGGCGCAATATGAGAATCGCCTGGCTCAGAGACATGCCCAGCTTTTTAGCTGTCGCCTGCGCTTCCGACGCTTCTTCAGGACCAACGATTTTTGCTGAGACAACTATTTGGTAAAAGCTGTCGACTTGGGTCATTTTGTCGTGCATTGAACACCATCGCCTTCTGGTGGGGTCAGGTAGGGTTAGTAAATGGACGCCGAGGAGTATCCATGTATGTTATTCCACCGGTTTTCGTCTAATCTCTGCTCACTTGCGCGCCGGAAAGATTTAACGAAACGCCGGAAGCGTCCAATAATCATGGCTTTTGGCGTTTTTTGCCAATTCAATTCAAGGCGCCAACCAACGTTAAACGCTGAGCCGAAAGCGAAAAAGCTTGGTTTTGCCGCTTAGCGTTCGTCGTAGACCCGGCAGCGAAACTCTTGCGAGAAGAGGTCATCGATTACGTCTGCTGCGTGCGAGACGTTCCAAATCAAGGTGTTGAGCTCCTCGGGATCCAGCCCGGCAATCGGTCTTTGCGTCGTGACCAGGACGATTTCTTCGTGCACGCTCAGCGAACAGCAGCTCAAATCCTGATTGAGCTCCAGGCATCGCTGGAAAAACCTTTCGCGGTCGATGTCCGGGAAGTGGACGATAGGACTTGTGACTCGGATGACGATGTTGCCCGACTTGTCCTCTTGCAGAAATATATAAACCTTGGCGGAGCCTTCTTTCAGCCACCAGCCGCAACTGTCGTGCTCTGACTCCAATACGTGCCCGTCCATCTCCAGATGTCGCCTTTTGAAATACTCGGAAAGCATCGAGACAACGCTTTCGACGGTGCCTTTAGGTGGTGTTCTTGTGCCGAAAAGACCCATAAGTACCTCTTGATTTGAAGCGGGCCGACAAAGCGCATATTTTAGCCGAACCGACGCCGAATGGCGTCGCGCATTTTTAGGGCAACGCCATGCATAGACCTGCGCGAATTCATATTGCCGCCGCGCAAAGTCGCTAAAATTCCGCGAAAGGGTTTGGAAGATTTGTTAGTTTTCAAGCTCATGTGTGGGTTGCGCCGCACAGGTTGCCTTGTTTCGGCCAGTAATGGAGAGTTTTGCCATGAGAGAAAAGGGTTATTACAGGTATGCAGCCATCCACGGCGACTCAATAGTCTTCGCTTGCGAGGATGACCTTTGGCACGTGTCAAACAAAGGTGGGCTGGCAAGGCGTCTCACAACCGGCAAGGGCGAGTTTTTCCTGCCGCGAATTTCCCCCGACGGCTCCACAATTGCTTTTTCCGGACAGGAAGAGGGGCACCAGGAAATCTACTCGATGCCTTTCGACGGGGGAGCGCCGAAGCGCCTCACCTACTTGGGTGGCATGATGGCATTCACGCTCGGCTGGTCCAAAGATTCTTCCCAGATTTTCTTTTCGACCGAAGCGAAGTCGCCGTATGTGAAGGAGGCGGAAGCGTTTTCTGTCTCAGCCGCCGGCGGCGAAAGCAAGCGGCTCAATTTAGGGCATGTCGCCACACTTTCGAAGAATGCAGATAATCGGCTTGTAATCGGGCGCAACAACACAGACCCAGCCAAATGGAAGCGCTACCGTGGTGGCACAGCCGGTGACATCTGGGTGGAAGAAAAGAAAGGTGGAACTTTCAAACGCCTTTTGAATTTGGACGGAAACGTCGTCTGGCCGATGTGGATCAAGGAGAGAGTTTACTTTCTTTCCGATCATGAGGGTGTGGGAAACATTTACTCGGTAAACGCTGATGGCGGCGACATCAAGCGCCACACCAATCACGTCGAATACTACGTTCGCTATCCATCTACAGATGGCGAACGCATCGTTTACACAGCCGGCGGCGAGATTTACGTCTTGCATCCGGAGACAGGTGAAAATCAGAAAATCGAAGTGCGCGTGCCACAAGCGACACACCAGATCGCTCGGCGTTTTGTTGAAGCAAAAGACAATATCGAACATTTTTCTGTCCATCCCGAAGGTCATTCCCTGGCGATGATTGTCCGTGGGCAGCCGGTCACGATGCCATTCTGGGAAGAAGCACCCATACAGCACGGAGCCGGAAGCGGCGTGCGCAATCGTCATTCAGAATGGCTAAACGATGGAAAACGGTTTGTCGTTTTAAGTGACGCCGATGGTGAAGAGCGTTTGGAAATTCACTACGCAGATCGGCTTAAAGAGCCCGAGATCCTTAGCGGTTTAGACCTTGGTCGCTCGATTGAAATGGTTGTTCATCCCCATGAAGATCAAGTCGCAATTGCAAATCATCGACAAGAAATCTTGCACGTTGATTTGAAGAGCAAGAAAGTGAAGGTGCTCGATCAAAGCAAAGCAGAAAGAATCACAGGTGCAAGCTACTCACCGGACGGCAGATGGCTAGCATATTCGTGGTCGGATAATCCGCAGACTTCAATTATCAGAATTTGCGATCTGAAAAATGGCAAGGTTCGCGATGTCACCAGTGCAATCCGAATGGACATTTCTCCCTGTTTCGATCCGGAAGGTAAGTATCTCTACTTCCTTTCTAACAGAGACTTCTATCCTATTTACGATGACATGCAATTTGCGCTCGGCTTCTTTAAGAGTGTGCGACCGTTCATCGTCACTCTTAGAAAAGACGTGTCTTCGCCTTTGGTTTCAAAACCGAAATCATTTGGACAAACAGACAAGAATGAAGAAGAGAAGAAGGTTAATCAAAAGGTTCAAGTCGAGATTGATTTCGAGGGAATCCAGGGCAGAATCATAGGTCTGCCCGTCGAGGAAGGGAAGTACCGGCAGCTCTTTGCCGTTAAAGACAGAATGGTTTTTACCGACTATCCAGTAAAGGGTATCCGGCCAAATCAAACATGGATGGACGAAGAGGAAGACAATGGCAAATTGATCGCCTACGATTTCAACGAGCAGCGGGCTGCGACTGTGGCAACGGAAGTCGGCATTGTCAGCCAGCGACCATTCACGACACTGGCGACATACAAAACCAAGAAGAGACTACGCGTCATCGATCTGTCCGCGCCGCTCCCGGAAGAAGGTCAGGAGCCGAAAGTGCCGGCCGGCGCGGGCAGAAAGAGCGGGTGGATTGACATTGAGCGCGTCAAAGTGATGATTGAGCCGCAGAAAGAGTGGCGTCAGATGTTTGAAGAGAGCTGGCGTTTGCAAGGTCACCACTTCTGGACAGCGGACATGTCG
>PNLN01000271.1 GCA_013823055.1 Cyanobacteria bacterium DS2.3.42 | reverse complement strand
ATAAGCAAATGCAGGATCTGCTGCGCCGGCGGCACCACCGACCATGGGGCCCAATAACAAGCCGAATGGCCCGGCAGCCATGCAACCTCCCGCGAGCGCAAGGTTTGCCGCGGTATACCCCTTAGCGTTATATTGAACTACTACTTCGCCCCTGTCATCGACAGTCAAAGGGACAGCCTTACTGTTGGCAGCGCGCTCAATGGTTGATTTGGGAGCGGGCGCGACGTCAATGGTTAAATCTGTATTGCCGATTTTTGTAATTTTGATGCTCAAGTTACCATTAGCATTGCGCCAATTCTTCTTCTGAAAATTCGACTTCAAAACGCTTTTCGACTGCACTACTTCTGTGACAACGCCAAAAACTGGAGCACCGCCCCCCGCAAAAACAGCGCCAGGCAAAAGCACTGTATCGAGGAGTTCTCCATAAACAGGATCGCCTACCTTGGCCACAGAGCCGTCCACCGCAGCGGTCAAACGAACTCTGAATTTCAATACTTTCGAGTCACCAGATACGGTGGCTACAGGATCAGCTTCAGGCTTTGCCAATTCTGCGCGTGCAGCAAGCGGCACCGAGCTCATCAAAATAAGGCATGCAGCCCCAAATACAAGATTTTTAAACCGATTATCCAATCTGTTCACAGGCACGACCTTAAGTTGTAAACTGATGACCCCTAGGGGACTCAATATGCCACGTAGAAGCATAACTAAAACTACGCAAAGCAAGCTTGCAGCGGGAGCTCATCAGTTCCTGACTGCAGAATTCTCAAAACTTGCAGATGCCGACAAAGCCGTCGAAATGGCGGCTTATATGAAGACGGACATGCCTTTCTGGGGAATTCAAAAGCCCGATAGAGAACCTCTATACCGACAGCTGGCGAAAGACTTCGCACCTGCCAATCACGACGAATACTCACAAGTGATACTGGCGCTGTGGAATGGAAAACATCGCGAAGAGAAGTACGCAGCACTTGATTACGCAGTGCGCTGCAAGAAGTTTATCGATACTTCTATGATCCCGCTTTACGAAGAGCTGGTACGCGATGGCGCCTGGTGGGATCTTGTCGATCCGCTGGCAACGCTTTTGATAGGCGTCGCGTTTTTAAACGACCAAAAGACAGTAAAGCCGATCATGAAAGAATGGATCAATGATGACGATATGTGGATTCGTCGCACCGCAATTCTCAGCATGAACAAACACAAGGAAAAGACGGACGAAAAGCTGCTCTATGATTTCTGCCTGAGACGAGCGCACGAAAAGGAATTCTTCATTCGCAAAGCAATTGGCTGGGCACTGCGTGAATACAGCTACAAGGCACCAGATTCGGTGATTAAGTTCCTCCGCACTAATCGCAGCAAACTGTCACCACTAAGCTACCGCGAAGGCGCAAAGCAGCTCGTTAGAAACGGGCTAATGAAATTGGATTAGTCGTGCAATCTAGCCGCCTCACAGCTTTCATCTTATTCATCGCTTGCATAACCATTTATTTGGCAAATGGACGACCACTCGGCTCCGGAGACACGATCACAAATACTTTGGTGGGCTTTAACCTGCTCGAGAATCACAGAATTGATTGTGATAACTTCCGAGGTAAATTCCATCACCATGCAAACAGCTATTGGTTCGTAGACGCTCCAAACGGGCAACTTGTCCCGTACTATCCGGTCGGCCCGGCAATTGTCTCCTTTCCACTATGCATCGGTTATTGGGCGTCTCTAAAGACATCGCCAGGAAAAATAGATGTTACCTCCGCCACGTTCGAGAATCAGCGCCAAACTTTCGAACATCTTGCATCAAGCGTGATTGCCGCCACAAGCGTGGTTTTGTTTTTCTTGAGTTCGCGACTGCTATTCAATCTCCGAACTTCCATCATCACTTCAATTGTTTTTGCTTTCTGCACCAACGTCTGGGTCACATCATCCCAGGCACTTTGGCAGCATGGCAGCTCTAACATGATGACACTGGGAAGTTTCTATGCCCTATTACGCGCCAATCGAGCATCAGGTGACTCCGCTTGCAAAACCTGGATATTGGTAGCCGGTGTTTGCTGCGGCATGCTGCCTGCGATCCGGCCAAGCGGTTTGATCTTCCTCCTTGCATTTGGAGCCTACTGCATCATTCACTTCAGGAAAGATCTGTGGCTTTTCGGTCTCGGTCTTTTGTCTTGCATTCCAACCCTCGCATACAACCTAAAGTACGCAGGAAGTTTGCTGGGTGGCTACAAGACACAGTTTAATGCCAGTAGATTTTCAACATCAAACTTCAGCGCAGGCTTCACAGGAGTCTTGTTCAGTCCGAATCGTGGATTATTTGTGTTCTGCCCAGTAGTGGTTTTTGCCTGGTCCGGAATATCACACCTGGTGAAAAACATACGGTCATCGGACAAAGACAACTTGCTGCTTTTGTTGTTTTCAGTGGCGTCTCTTCTGCACTGCGCTCTGTTTTTCTTCTTCAATGTTTGGTGGGGCGGACACTGCTATGGTCCCCGGTACATGACAGACGGTTTGCCTGCATTCATATTTCTCATCAACTACTTTGTCGTTGCAGTACTTCCTGCAAACTCACTGAAACACACAGTGGCTATCATTGCATTTGCAGTACTCGCGTTTTATTCAATGTTTGTGCAGATCGTTGGCGCATTTGGCCACGGAGGTGCCGGCTGGGATTCACATCCTCTCAACGTCGACAAGTACCACAAACGGCTATGGGATTTTAAAGACACCGCTATTAAGCGTCACTTCACCGCACTGCGCAGCAGCTTCTTTGTGGACCAGGAACCTACCAACAAAAATCCACAATATTTGTTCGGTAAAGTCCTATCCATTACTGACGAATCCGGACACCCACTGCCGCAACCACTGGTGGTGCATTCTGGCGAAAAGCAAGTTTTTATCGCGGAAGTGCAAAATCTCGGGTCAATAAGGTGGACAGGATATCTCTCTGGAGATTACGGTCCGCACTCCTATGTGAATATGTCGTTCGTTGATAGTTCCGCTGCTGACAGCGGTGCGGGCGGCATGCTCTATGTTGCAAAACGGCTGAGACCAGTAGAAAAAGGCATCGCTATGGGTGAAGTTACATTTCCGTCAAAATGTGGTGATTACAAGCTAAACGCGCAAATGGAATGGGGCAACATTGCTGGTAACCGCTTCACAAGAGAGCCGTTTTTCATTTCAATTCGGGTAGTCCCTCGGTGACCTGCAAGTCCTATCTATCAGTCTTGTGGTTAGCAGCCACTTCCATTGACAGGCGCAGTGCACTACAATGAGCGGCTCGTAGCTCATAAGCGGACCAACATGCCTAACGACGACAAAAACGCGACGCATATGATGAATAAACGCGTTGAAGCGAAAGAAGACGGACGCGTCATTATCTTTTATACGTTTGAAAGCTCTTCCAGTCAGCCTGATTCAGAAGCCGCTTCAAACAAGGATCAGCCACTCAAAAAAGCTACAGATAAGGCCGACTAATGTCAGAGATGAGATGGAATCCGGTTATGGGCGAATGGGTAGTGACTGCTACTCACAGGCAAGATCGTACGTTTTTACCACCCGCGGGATATTGCCCGCTATGCCCCACGGCAGAAGGTGGGTTTCCTACTGAAGTTGCAGAACCCCAATATGACTTTGTGGTGTTTGAAAACAAATTTCCCAGTCTGAAACGCGAGCCGGGCGAACCAGCAATCGAAGGAAATGATCTGTTTCCAGTCAAGCCATCCTTAGGAATATGCGAAGTCATTTTGTACTCCTCAAATCACACCGGAACGCTAGCCGAATTGCCACTGCAAAAAATGCAACAGCTGGTGCGGGTTTGGAAGGACCGCTATGAGGAGTTGGGTGCCCGACCGGATATCGACTATGTTTTCATTTTCGAAAACAAAGGCGAAGCGATTGGTGTCACAATCCATCATCCGCATGGTCAAATTTATGCGTTTTCATATTTGCCGCCACGCATAGAACGTGAGTTAGTCAATGAAGCAGCGCATCATAAGAAAACTGGAAATTGCCTTCATTGCGATATTCTGAGGCATGAGCTATCGGACAAAAAAAGAATTGTCGTCGAGACGGATCACTTCGTAGCAATCATTCCCTTCTACGCGCGATATCCTTATGAAGTGCATCTGTATGCAAAGGCTCATCGCAGCTCAATGTCCGACTTCTCAGAAATTGAGCAAAACGATTTGGCTAGTAACTTGCAGATTCTGCTGAAAAAATATGATGGGCTGTGGGGATTCTCAATGCCCTACATGATGGTGATGCACCAAAAGCCAACTGATGGCGGCGATTGGCCTGGCTGCCATTTTCATATCGAATTTTATCCCCCACTGCGCACCCCCGAAAAGCTCAAATATTTGGCTGGTTGCGAGTCAGGGGCGGGCACTTTCGTCAACGATACTCTCCCTGAAGAAAAAGCTGCAGAATTGCGCGCAGTAAAGATTTAACGGCGGAAAATTCATGCAAACGGAGCGTTTGAAATCTATTCGGAACTCTTTTGACCAACACTTTGGTGGAAAGACGCAAATAATTGTGAGGGCGCCTGGACGAGTCAACTTGATTGGCGAACATACCGATTACAACGAAGGATTCGTTTTCCCAGCCGCTATCGACAGAGAGATGATAGTCGCGGCAAGTTCCAACGATAGTGGGACGATAAATGCTTACTCTCTAGATTACGACAAGGACGACTCTTTCAACTTATCCGATATTCAACACAGTCAAGAACAGGGCTGGTCGAATTACTTGCGCGGTGTCATGGATACGCTGCAAAAAGGCAGCTACCCGCTCAAGGGACTAAATGTAGTCTTATCAGGCAATGTCCCGCAGGGTGCCGGACTTAGCTCCTCAGCCGCGTACGAAGTCGCAATTGTGACCGTTTGCAATATCCTATTCAATTTAGGAATTTCAAAAAAAGATGTCGCACTCCTCGGACAGAAAGCCGAGAATAAATTTGTTGGTGTCCAGTGCGGAATTATGGACCAATTCATTTCGGCATTGGGAGAAGAAGACGCAGCTCTCATGATTGACTGCAGAACACTTGATTACAAAACGGTACCGTTGCGGCTGTCAGCGAGCGGACACTCCATCGTTATCACAAACTCGGGTGTGCGCAGGGGTTTGGTTGATAGCGAATATAACGCCAGACGACAAGAATGCAATCTAGGGACAAAGCTCTTAAGCGAGTTGACAGGGCGCTCGATGACGAGTTTACGTGACGCTACGTTATCTGATTTGGAGAAGCACAGTTCTTCACTTCCGGATAAAGTACGACGGCGCAGCGCACATGTTGTTTCAGAAAACCAAAGGGTGCTCGATGCGGCCACGGCACTTCAGGCTGGTGATATCGCATCTTTCGGTAGGCTGATGAACGAGTCGCACATATCCATGCGCGATGACTTTGAAATTAGTTGTCCCGAGATTAATGTGCTCGTCGAGCTCTCGCAAAACTTTCCAGGAGTGGCTGGAGCTCGATTAACGGGCGCGGGTTTTGGTGGCTGTACTGTTGCATTAGTTTCAAATGACGAAGTGGAACGCTTTAAGGCATCAGTCATTCCAGAGTATGAAACCAAAACCAGTAAGAAGGCAGAGGTCTACGTGTGCACAGCCACAGCCGGGGCATCTACTATCGAAAGGGCGTAGCAGCCAAAGAAGCTCAGCAGGCTCCGATGACAAAAACTAACGCACCCTTGGAGGTATGCTTTCCTCGGGTGCGTTAGCCGTGCCGAACACTTTTTAGAGATTCCTTCTACTGGAGCCGTTCGGCAGCTCTAGTAGATGCGAAGACGCAACGAATGCGACGCTTCGCTTATGCAGCTTTGCGTTTATCGGCTTCGATTACGCTCTGCTCCATAGTTTTTGGTCGTTTGATGGACACTTCGGTCGTGCGTTGCACTTCCAGTCCACCACCGTCCTTGAACAGTTTTTCAACAACACGCGCTTCTTTTTCGTTTTCTGTATGGACAGCCATCAGAGTGTTGCCGAAGCGAATGGTGCGTTCAAATTTCTTAGCTTCAAATGTCGGCAAGCTCAAACCGTATAGAGCACCGATAAGTCCGAGTGCCAATCCAAACACTCCAATACCAGCCAGAACTGCCATTGTAGGACCGGCGGCGATGACTTGTTCTAAATGAGCCGTGCCGAACGATCCGCGTTGCGCAAAGAAGGCCAGTATGCCTCCCAAAAGAGCTCCAAACAACGTTCCGACCATAAACCCGCACGATGCTTTACTATGCTTCTCATAAGCCAACTCTTGGGCTCCGAAGGAGTCGGGCATCATAAGCGAAATGTCGTCCGCGGTGAAACCCGAGTCTTTGAGCGTGTCTACTAAACGCTCGGCGTCCGTAATACTCGGCGCAATACAAACAACTGCTTGATGCATAATAATTTCCTCTTGATTGTTCAGGCGACCGTTGCGTTTCCAAAAGGAGGCTGGTACTAGCGCTGAACATTGTGTCCAATCTTAATTCGTGCCTGTTTAGAGCCAACGGGGACCCTAAAAGTTCCCAATCTCCAGTTTCGCTTTATTTAAAACTCTGATATTAGGCGGTTTGCAGCAAATAATGAGAGCAGATTGCTGCGAGAAACGCGAATCAGACACGCCTTATAAAGGATGAACATTCAACATGAGAATTGGTGTATTTGAGTAATGGAGCCATTTGAAACAGGAACCATCGCATCCTACTTGCGTCAATCTAACATCAAAACGAGAGAATGCGAGGATTTTGGTCAATGGAAGACTATACCAATGCTGGTGCTTCAGAAACGGACATGGCTGCACACAAGCTCTTAGTAGTATTGGGTGCGCATTTATCCGGCTTTCAGCCTCTGTCCGATCCGGAAGTATTTGACGTAAAAAGCAAGCTTATTCACTGCGCGCAGGACATGAAGCCAAATATGGTAATGACCTTGGAAGAAGAACTTCCTCGTAACGCAGGTCCTGTTGTGAGCGTATGGGCGGCCGTCGGCAAATTGCCGGACGGAGAGAGTGTATTCTGGCACCGCCCGTTGCCGTGTCCGGACACCCTGGCAGAGTTTTTATATTTCCACCGCTAAGCCTAGCAGTGCTCGGCTTTCAGCTTTGAAGCCTGGGTTTGCCGGGTTTGCAGTCGTTTCAGTATATAGCTGGTTTCGAACGCACCGCCAATATTGCGTTTCAAGTTACCGGGAACAATCGACCGACTTTGTTCGCCTAACAACCAAATAATTGAGGAAATCAGAATGTCTACAAATTCCGAGCGATTTCCGCTCAACGATCAAACCTACGATTTGATCTCGATCATGCATCACAAATCAAAAGCCTTGGCAGCATACGAAGGATATCTGGCTGATGTCCAGCCGGACACACATCTAACGCAACTCCTCGTCGAAATCAAACATGACGAAGAAAGGCATTTATCAAGGCTAAAAGCCCATCTGGGACGGCTTCTCGTGGAAAACAAATCTGAATAGGCTCATTTCACGTAAAAAAATGATTGGACCGGAGGAAACAAAATGTCTAAGAATATAGCGGTATCTGCTTGCGAAGTGATTCGTAACGACCACGACGGTATCAAAAAACTTCTGCAAAAATATGATATCGCCGGCGATGCTAAAGAGAAGGAAAACATCGTTCAAGAATTGGCTGCTCAACTAACTGAGCACTCACGAGTCGACGAAACGATAATTTTCCCTGCCGCAGCGCAAATGTCTGAAGACGAGTCACTAATAGAACAACTAAAAGAAAAAGGTGAAAGCGTGAAATTGCATCTGGCGCAAGTGCAGCGCTTGTATGCGGACATAGACAAAGAAGAATTCGAAAACAAGATGAAAGAGTTGCGCGCCGCGGTCAACACTCTCATTGAGCGAGAAGAAAAAGACCTCATTCCTTGCATGAACAACAAAGATTACGACTTGGACTCTCTCGGCGCTGAAGTCGCCAAATTAAGAGCAGGCGAATCTATTGAGCCGATAAAGCTGAGAAAAAGAGCCTAATTTAGGTACTTGATGTTGCAGCCGCAGAGGGACGCAGGAATGCGTCCCTCGCTATTTTCTTGCCCGAACCGCTGGTGCGCCCTTTCGACAATTTGGCGCCCCTTGCTCCTTGTGTCAAGATTGAGCACCGGTGGTGTTTTTCAGCACCTGTTGGCATTTCAGCACCTAAAGTCAGCCAAACATCCCTCAGTTGGAACCTTAAGACCCTATTCGCGTCTCCCCTGTAGAAATTTACAAAGGGGAAACATGAACATGGATGTATTTGAATTCCTCCTCACGAATGAGGCTCACCTAGCCCATAGACTGTCCGAGACCGCTGCCCACTATTCTGAGTGGACACAAGACCGAGTCTTTGAGGAAACGAAGCGTATATTGGATGGCTTGAAGAGCAATTTCACAAAAGAAAACGCGCTGCTCAGCACCATTAATGCCGACGGACTGGAAGACCTGGTCAAGGAAGCCGAAAAGCATCGCGAAGAAATCAAGGCAGACGCCGAAAATCTTTGCATGATTCACGTGGACGAACCGGGCTTTGAACAAGGTCTGGAAACGCTTGCGTATAAGTTCGAACGTCACAAAGAATTCTGCGAAAACACTCTCTTTCCGCGTTTGAAAGAGCATGCGACCGAGAAAGAATTGGAAAGCATTGCTAATCAGCTCGACGCGGTGGTTCTCGACGGGTAGTTGATGTTCTGTGTGGGCGATGCTCGTCGTCGCCCACAAAAAACGATCAGGAAACTTTTAAGGGGCAATAAAATATGAAAGCAAAGATGGAGAATAAACCTGCCGAAGCCGGCAAGTATTTGTGCAACTTATGTAGTACGAAATTCAGCTTCGAAAACGGAACTTTGACCTGCCCGTCATGCGGCACACTCACTCCAGGCAACCTGGTGCGCATCGACGTCCGGAATGACCCGGAAGAAGAGAAGATGTACACGGAAGACGATTTCATCGGTGGCTAGCATACTAAAACTGGTCACCACTGAAGCTGTAGGGGAGGCGCCGTGCGCCTCCCCTTACGTTTTCAACGACACAAAGAAGCGACAACCTTAAGGTTGCCGCTTCTTGACTAAGTTCACTTCCGAACTAAATCTCTTTGCCCTCGACCGGTGTAGGTGGCCATTTGCCTTTGTTTTCATCGTTCAGCAATTGGCTGATCATGCTCCGGTAACGTTGTTGCTCAGGAAGCAGCTCTTCCTTAACCAGATTGCGGTGATCGCCGTGCATGCGCACCAGGCGCCACTCATAATCGCTAGACTGAGCATCTTCTTCTTGTTCGAGCGCCGCCAAAGTTGCGTCGTCACCGAAAACAGATGCTCCACCCGACAAGACCTTAGCCCAACTACCCCAAACACCACTATCAGCCTCAGGGGTTCCACCAAAGCCTTTGATTGCGTCTGTGAGCTGACCAACTCTCTTCTCGTGAGAGGCAAGGCAATCACTCAACAAACTGGCGATTTCCTTGTTTTCAACCTTTGGCAGCGCCTGATTATAGGTTTCAACCGCGGATAACTCGCCTTTCAACAAGGCATTCAAATCTTCTACAGCTTCTGAATTCATCACCTTACTCCCTTATCTCCCAATGCCCCTGCGCATCTAATGCGCTATTCTCCAGGAGAGGGATCTTCACCCTCTCCTGGTGTTTCTTTAACTAGCCAGTTTGTCTTTTGCTTTTGCAGAAGCTTCGCGGATATCATCAAAAGCTTGTTGCAGGTCAGCAATCGACTTGTCGATACCGCCCTTCAATTCGGCCCAAGCCTCCGGTGCGCTCGATTTCAATTCGTCAAAACGCTTCATTGCGGATTGGCGTTTTTCATTGAGATCTTCCAATTTCGCCTTAGCTTCTTCTTTCATTTCCGCGGATTTGGCTGCGAATTCATCGATTTTTGCGCCGAGTTTGGAAAGTTTTTCTTCCATCGTGCAACTGCTGCTTTCTTCACAGGACAATTCGCCTTTTTCGTCTTTAATATCTTCGTTCATACTCTAATCTCCTAAAACACTGCTCCGGCGCACATTCGCCTCATAAAGCCTGAAAGTAAGACGCGCTCAATGCCTTAGGGTTCCACCCCCTGCCTTGTAAAGTTCATAATCCGCCAGAACGCCCACCCAGGCAGGTTTTCAAATTCTAATAAGACCAATGCGGGAACCTCTGAAGACGAAGAGTGTCATTTCATCGGCACCAGGAATCAAAGGACGAATATGTACTACAAGGTATTTCTATCAATATTAACGGCGGCGCTTTTGAGCGCACCGGCACAGCAGGCTATTGGAGCCGAGTCGATAACGACAGCTGCACCGTCAGTAGAAACCACTAAGACGGACGCCGCAGCTAACGCCAAAGAATCGAAAGAAGCAGCCAAAGAAGCTAAAGTTGAAGCGAAAGAAGCAAAACAAGCTGCTAAAGCAGCAGAAAAAGCAGCGAAGCATCCAGTCGGCATAAGCGCTGCAGAACAAGCAAAACTTGATGCTGCGACAATCCACGCTTCCAATGAAATTAACGGACAAAAGATTGATCCTAAGGTGATGCAAAAGCCTAAGAAAAAAGGGTTCACACTTCAATCCATTAATCCGGTCGGTTGGTTGTTAAAACCAGTCACAGATACTCAAAAGACAGTAGTTGAATTGCAAAAGCAAATCGTTCGCCTCGAAGCACCGATTGCGAATTTGCAAAAGCCTATGGTTGGTTTGCGCTCAGATATGCAACAAGTTGATTCCACAATGGGTGAAGTCAACTCTAAGATGACCACCATGCATGGAGATATCACCAACATCAATACTGGAATGGGCTCTGTCGACAAGCGCATTGCTCACATGGAGCGGCAATTGGGTCAAATGTATGAACCAATCGTGCAGTTGAAAAATCCAGTTATCGCGCTGAAAGATCCAGTTTTGGGAGTCGCCAATCAGTTGACCACACTGAAAGCAGACTTGAAAGAATTAAAAGACGTCGTCAGTTTCACAACCACTGCGATTTTGGCAGCTGTTCTGATTACCGGCGTTTTGATTGCTGTCGGCACTCCAATTGTTGCGTTGTTTGCATGGAGACATCGCCGTTGGATTATGCAAAAGCTTGGACGAGAAGACGTTTCTAAAAAGGCAGAACCCACGTCTGAAACACCAGAAGACGAGGAAAATGCACGAGCTAAGCTAGACGAAGAACGCGAAGCGAAGCGGGCAGCGTAGTAGAATAAAAACGCGCCACCCAAACGTGAAAGTTGAAAACAGTGTTCCTCTCCGAAGGCACGAACACTGTTTTCCTTTGAGTAATAATCAGCCTTTAGGGCAACGATAGAGACACGTTAACAAATATACATTAAGCTAGCTCTGCATTTAGTAGCGCAACAACGTGACAAATGCTGGATCCAAATTGATAATAGTCGTTTGATTTCTAGGCGTCCCTGTGCGGAAAAAACGAAAGCTGCCTGTTAAACGGCGCGGTGAAATCATTTGATTTGAGTCTGGAGATAGGAGTTAGAAAATGGCCAAAGCAGTTAAACCGAGCACCAAAAAGGCAGCAAACGCAAAGGCAAAGCCGGTAACCTCTGCAAAAACAAAAACAAAGTCTACGAAAAATCCTAAGCCTGCGACGAAGGCCGCAGTGAAGGCTCCTGCAGCAAAAGCACCAGCGTCAAAGGCACCAGCCTCTAAAAAACCTGCCGCAAAGGCACCAGCGTCAAAGGCACCAGCTCCTAAAAAACCTGCCGCTAAAACTCCGGCAGCCAAGGCACCAGCTCCTAAAAAACCTGCCGCTAAAACTCCGGCAGCCAAGGCACCGGCGCCGAAGAAGCCCGTCGCAAAGGCACCAACAGTAAAAACTCCACCCCCTAAAGCTTCAAAAAAGAGCGCGCCGGCTGCAAAACCAGAGCCAGAAGTGACGAAAGAGACCATCAAGCCTGAAGCGAAAAAGGAAATAATCAAGACAATCAAAGCCGTATCAGAGGCAACAGTAGCTGCCGAAAAGAACGATGAGGTATCCCCTCAAGCACGCTATGAACTGGTCTCTATTCGCGCATATTATCTGTTTGAACAGCGCGGATACGTGCATGGTTTCGATCGTGAAGATTGGATAGAAGCGGAAAAACAACTGAAGTTTGAAAGTCTGAACTAAGACATATGCGCAGCGTGAGCACCCTAGCTGTGCTTGTGTTTGGCTATGTTGTACTTCTGACGTAACTCTTTGTCGAGCGCTTTGTTTTTTGCGTCTAACTCTTCCAATTTCTTTTTGGCTGCGATAAGACCTTGATTGGAAAATGGAATCCTTTCTTGTTCATCAAGAAAATCAGAGAAGAGTTCGCGTGCCTGGCTAAAGTATTCAGTGTAGCCTTCGTGCAAAGCTTTGGTTTCAGGCAATGACTGCAAGTCATTCATTGCAGACAGTGCAATCGTGTACTTCTTGAGCATGCGCGACGCCAACGCAGCATTTTTCTTTGAGGGTTTATTTGCAGATAGCGAACGTGCCTGCATCTTATCTCCCATGGTCATTTCCGCATCTCTTCGGATCTGATCATATGCCGCAAACCAGTCGGTGACGGCGAGACTGTTAAGTCCTAACTGTCGTGATCGCTCAAGCGAGTCAGAAGCGGATTCAGTAGAGGATTTAGCAGCCGAACCAGCTTCAGACCTTGCAAAGGTCGCGGAGTGTTCCCGGATAAATAAGAAAGAAATTGTGCAGAAAATCAGAATTGCTCGTGATCGATTACGTGGCATGCGTCTGGATCCCTCGAACCTTGTTGTCTCATCTACTAACGATAATGCTCTTACAATTTATAGCAGACCACAAGAAGTCAAGCACCGGCTTTTCACTCAGTTTTCAACCAATGCCTGCATAATTCTGTTTACCAAAACTTCGGCGGACTTAAGATCCATGAGTATATTGATTGGCAAGTATGAATTTGATGGACCGTACGAGACTATTGCTGCGCTGGAAGACAAGCAAGGAATGTACGCCATCCTTCACCGCGAAGGCGAAGAATACGAACTTATTCACGTGTCCGAGTCAGAAAACGTCAAAGAATGCATACAGCTTTCACAGGCCTCCTACAGTTCGCTAACAGGCGAGGTCCTGATCGCAGCCTGCTATACAGAACGTTGTGGTCCGCGCGAACGAAAGAATATGGTCGCAGAAATTCTGAAAGAATTCGATGAAGAGATCAAAGTAGATTCCGAGACTCAGATGGCGGCGACGGCCGCGTATTAGACGATAAGACTGACGAGTGGGTGCTGTTTAAGCTGCTTCTTGCGCTGCTTGTCGCGATCATTTTGAATCCGTACGACAACGCGGTAGAGTTCTTGAGCTCGTGCGCGGTAGTCATTCTGATGATAGAAGTTGGCTAGAAGTTGCAGCTCACGCGAGCAGCGATCTAGCGCCTCATCCATACTTTCGTTTCGTCCATTAAAATTGTGTGCCAACGGCCGCACGTTTAGACTCAACATTTCTCAACTCCTCGCTTTAATGGCTGTATTTGCTTCAGAAGACCCGCATAGGCAGAGGAAAGTTCCATAAGCGCCAAACCTGCTAACCCGAGTTCAGAAGCCACAAAAAGAAGACCCCAGCGTAGAGCTGAGGCCTTTCAGGCGCGAAGCAAAAGCTCGGTTGCCTGCTATCCCTCGGGTTCTAGTCTCCCTTCGGGTTGTGATAACTTCATCCTAGCAGTGCCAAACGGTGTTAAACAAGAGGGTCCGTTCAGAACGTCTAAGACGAGCAAGGGCTACACGTTTACTGACATTCACAAATGTATATGCGGTAATACCATATATGGTTTCATGTGAGCCGTAGACCAATCGCCAGTCCGCCAACGTCTATTTGAGTTGCTCTCTAAAGCGTGTTGAACTTTGCCACAATAAAACAACCGCGAAGAGCGCAAGCACAAGTACGTCGCGCCAAATTTCCTCGAGCCCCGCGCCTTTCAACAAGATCGCACGAACACAACTGCAATAGTATCGAAGCGGATCGAGCAAAGACAGCCACTGAAAAAATGGTGGCATACTTTCCAAAGGTGAGATGGCACCAGATAATTGGATAACTGGAAGATTGACGAAGAACGAAGTAAGAAGTGTCTGTCGCTGGTTCTCACTGATGGCGGCAAGAAAGATTCCGATTGAGATTCCAACGATTATGTACAGAAGCGAAACACCGAAGAAGACAAGCAAATTGCCGCGGAAGGGAACATGGAAAAGAAAAGTGCTGAACATCAAGCATACGGAAACATTGATGAGCAAAAGCAGCGCCAGCGGGATGATCTTAGCGGTGAGGATTTGAAGAGAACTCACAGGTGTCATGAGTAGTTGTTCGAGTGTACCCGAATCTTTCTCGCGAACAACAGCGGCGCTTGATACCAGAGTGCTGACCAGATTGAGCACCAAAGCAATAACGCCCGGTACGAAGAACCAGTTACTAATCAGACCCTGGTTATAAACAAAACTAACTTGCGGTGCAGCTTGTTGGAATGCTTTTTGAGATCCTGTGCGAATCAGCCGATCGTAAGTCATCACAATTTGATTGATGTATGCACTGGCGATACCGGCAGTGTTCGCATCGACACCGTCGAGAAGAACTTGAATGCTTGTTTCCTTGTTCGACTTGTAATTGCGTTCGAGATCCGGGGGAATAACAACGCCGACATCGAGTCTTCCACCTCTGACTTTTTCGCTAAGTGCTGCCTCGCTGCCGCCGTCGTCAAGCCGGTCGAATACACCATTTTCAACAAGTGCGGAGATAAAGCCTCGGCTTATCGGCGAGGCGGAATAATCGACAATTCCCATCCGCAAATGATTTACGTCTGGGCTGAGCGCATATCCGTAGATGCAAAGCTGAATCAGCGGCATCAAGAAAAGAATGAAGATCAATTGCTTGTCGCGCATGATCTGGCGCATCTCTTTTCGAGCCAGTGCGCCCAGTCTTGTAGTTTTCACCAGGGGTCCAATAGGCATAATAATCCTTACGACTCCAACTGCATTCGGCGAAGGACTCTGCTGGTTATGAGGTAAAACGCGACAGCACAAAGGAAGAGATATATCGGGATTTGTATTTGGCTGAGCGCATCGCTACCCCGGACGAACGCATTACGCGAAGCCTCCACAAAATAACGCGCCGGCACCACATATGAAATCAGAGAAAGAGGGAAGGTGATGTTTCTGACTGGATAAATGAAACCTGACAGGAGCAGTGCGGTGGTGAAGCCTGCAGTTGCCACCATTTGCACAGCTGCACTTTGTGTTTGAGCGCGAGCCCCCATTAGTAGTCCAAACAGCACAGCGCAGGCAATAAACAATGACAGCGAAATCAGATAAACCGGAATATCTCCGACCAGTCTAATCCCGAAAAGCCAAACAGCCAGAGCCAACATCATGCCGGCCTGCATCATACCGACAAACCAATAGGCAAGCGCTTTTCCAGCAACCAACTGAAATGACGTAATCGATGAAGTAAACAGTTGGAGCATGGTGCCATACTCGCGCTCTCTAGCCATCGCCAGGGCCGCCAGGAGGCACGGAAAAATCCAAAGGTTAATGGCCACGGCACCGGGGGCAACGTAAAGAGCTTCCTTGCGACCGGGGTTGAACCACAATCTGACCTCAGTGTTCAGTAAAGATTTTTCGCTTTCCGGATTCAAGTGGTGCGACCTAACAAAGTATTGAGTCGTCGCCAGAATACTGTTTTTCACAACCCTTGCGTTGTTTACATCGGTTCCATCAACGAGAACTTGCACATCCGAGGAAATATTTTGCCGAATCTTACGAGAAAACTCAGGTGGTATCAAGATAGTCGTTTTTGCATGCCCAAGATCGAGTTGCTTCATCGCATCGCCTGGAGCCCAGGGTACCAACTTTAATTGCCCGTTGTTGAACAGCGTGTCCAGGTAGTCTCGGCTAAGCGAGCTGGAATCAAAATTTTGAACGGCGATGGGAATGTCTTTGGCTTCTAATCTGGTGGCATAGCCATAAAGTAAAAGTGCCACCATTGGCAGGAAAAATGCCAGAGCTAACGTGAGCCGATCGCGCCTGAATTGCGCGAGTTCTTTCAAACATTGAGCCCAAATTCTCTTCACGTTCTCCGCCTCTTCATGCTGCTTTCTCTGTCGAGCTATTGCCACTGGCAGCGCGTTTCACAATCGAGATGAATGAATCCTCGAGGCTGAACGGCAGCGGTCTGGCTTCAACAACCTCAATTCCCGCGGCTCTGGCAACATCTATTATCTTGGGCAACTCGATGTCCGGATTATCGACAACGATGTGCAGGGAATCAGCAAAAACTGAAACCCGCCACGATTCAAGTGTTGTGCGCAGGAGTTCGTAAGCGCCCTGTTGATTTGAAAAACGTATTTCCAACAATTGTCCGGGTTGGCTCTGCTTGATACCGCTCGGCGATCCTTCCGCAACTAATTCTCCAGCCACCATGAATCCCAGTTGACTACAGTGCTCCGCCTCTTCCAGAAAGTGAGTAGTCACTAAGACTGCGGTGCCATCCGAGGCAAACTCTCTAATCATTCGCCACATTTCGCGCCGAGCCAATGGATCGACGCCGGAAGTAGGCTCATCAAGAAAGAGCACTTCAGGCTGGTGCATAACAGCAGCGCCAAAAGAAAGGCGTTGTTTCCAGCCGCCTGGAAGGCGTCCGGTCAACATATTCTCTTGCCCTTTCAAGCCGGAATTGGCGAGCACCCAATTGATGCGCTCATTTTTCAATCTGTCTTGAACCTGATAAACGCCACAGTAGAATTCCAGGTTTTCCAAAATTGTCAGATCGTCGTAGAGCGTAAACTTCTGGCTCATGTAACCGAGTCTTTCTCTCAGTGCAGCGCTTCGCAAGTTGCTCTTGGCGCCGCACAAAACCATGTCACCACCAGTCGGCTGAATCAAACCGCAAAGCATTTTGATAGTGGTAGTTTTGCCCGCACCATTGGCGCCTAGCAAACCATAAATCTCACCATATTGGACAGAGAGGCTGACATCGTTGACGGCCCTGAAATCACCGAAAGTTTTGAAGATGTGATTGGCTGCTATCGCTTCGGCGCCTGCTGGTTGCGAAGGCTTTTCAACAAATGGATAACGCGTCTCATGGTCGACGTGCACTTTGCCCTTTAGCCGGTTGACAAACACATTTTCCAAGGTGGGTTCTTGAATTTCAATGGAAACATCAGGTTGGGCAACCTTGACTAAAGTCTCTGTCTCCGCAGCAGTGGAAGTCAGCACATCAAGACGATCGCCAAATGCTTGTATATCTTGAATTTTTTCAGAAACATTCGGTATCGACCAGAGCTTTTCCTCAAGAGATTGCAATCCACTCCCACGCACTTCCAGGCGTTTCATCCGCAATCCAGCTTTTAGTTCTGCTACCGAACCCATTTCCTGAATTTCTCCCTCATGCATAAGAATGAGGCGGCTGCAGCGTTCTGCCTCGTCGAGATAGGGGGTAGCCACTGCTACTGTGACGCCGTCACCAGTAACGGTGGCAAGAAGATCCCAAAACTCGCGACGCGAAACAGGATCGACACCGGTAGTCGGTTCATCAAGCAAAAGCAACTTCGGGCTTGCCATCAGAGCACAGCAAAGCGCAAGTTTTTGCTTCATCCCACCGGAGAGCTTGCCTGCTAGCCGGTCTCTAAAACGTAAGAGGTCCATCGCACGGAGATACTTATTGGCTCTCTCTTCAAACTCGCCGGGAGGAACTTCACGAATTCCTGCAACATAGCGAAGATTTTCTTCAATGCTCAAATCTTGATACAAAGAAAATTGCTGCGTCAAATAACCAATTTGCAGCCGAACATCACGCGGTTTTTTACCAATTGTGAGCACTTCACCGGCGGTGGCATTCATAATTCCGCCCAGAATGTGAAACGTTGTCGTTTTGCCGGCACCATCAGGACCGATAAGGCCAAACAGCTCTCCCGGTTGGATGGAAAAATTGAGTTGCTTGACTGCCTGCGTTTGCCCGTAGTTTTTTACAAGATCTTTGACAATGACTAGAGGCTCAACAGTCACGGTGTTACTCTCCTGGGCCACGCCTGGCTTCGCCGCTGCAGATGCACTGCGTCACTACTTCAAAAGTGATATTTCAGCATCCGCGGGCATGCCGGGTTTTGCAAAGCGGTCAGGGTGCTTAAGCAAAATCTTGATACCAAACACTTGTTTGACACGATCTTCTTTGAAGTAGATATTTTCCGGAGTAAAAGATCCTTCCGGGTCAATCTGAATCACTTCACCTTCCAGCGGAGTTTTGGGCTGGCTGTCGAGATAGACGCTTGCGGCTTGACCGATGCGAATATTGCCGATGCTGCCTTCAGGCACGAAGCCGCGCAAATAAACCTTGGAAAGATCAATTAGCGAAAGCAGGTTTTGTCCCGGCACCACTACTGCACCAGGTTCAACAGAGCGCGCGGTAATGACACCATCGATAGGGCTAACTACATTTAAATAAGCAATATTTGCCTTAATCTGCTCGACCTCAGACTTTGCGTTTTTCACTTCATGCTCGGCACTTTTTTCTTTGAATTGAGCCTGAATTTTTTGTTGTCGAAAAACAGCTAATTGAGAAGCGCGCATTTGTGGATTCAGTCTCGAAGTTCGTGCCATTTCCAAACCAGCTTTGGCAACTTTCAGTTGCTTATGAGAAGCTTCGAGATTAGCCAAACGAGAACTTACTAATGCAATTGCATTGTCCTTGCCGGTGCGCGCCTGGTCGGCTTCATTCAACGTGATGGCCTGGTCTTTTACTAGCGAGGCATAGCGCTCGTGACGAAGCGTCGACATTTCCAACTCCGACTTCGCTTGCAACAAGAGAGCCTCAGCCTCAGCTACTTTGGCTACTGAAGTAGCCACATTCGCTTCCGCTTGGGCAACTTGAGCGGTGGTGTCCTCCTGAGACTTAGCCACCATTACCTGGGCCTCTGCGATTTGATTGTCGACAACCGCCAGCTGGTAGTGAGCTTCGCTGGCTTTCTCCTGTGCACTAAGCACCCGGGCTTCTGCTCCGCGCAGCTGTGCTTGCACATCGTCATCAGTAAGCTTCAACAGCAATTCGCCGCGCTTTACCAGCTCGCCCTCTCTTTTTGCGACATAATCAACGCGCCCGCCGATTTTTGGTCCGATGTTGGTTTCATAACCCTCAATCCGCCCGCTCACATGCAGGGAAGTGGCTGGCGCTTGCATTGGTTTGTTGAAGTAGAAATAGGTAGAGCCGGCAATAGCAGCTATTAGAAACGCGAGAAGCACTCGTTTTGGCACTACGGCAGCTTTTGAGTCCCGGGGCAGGGTGTTCTGGCTGGCGTCTGTAGTTGGTTGTTTGTGGAGTTTCAACATGGTTTGACTGTTGCCGAGCGGGTGCTTCTGATGCTAGTATACCAACCGGTATGGATATTTTCTAGTCAAATTCGAGATTTGGTCTAGAAGCATACAGAGTAAGGGTTTTCAGGATTTTCCCCCGTGGCGTTTTGGACACACCGCCCCGATACCAAGATGAGAGACCCCTGCCACAGACCTAAAGTTTCGAAAAACCCGGAAAACTTCCATATAAAGGATAAACAATTGATTCAAAGCCAATGAAAAACCCAGGACACAGTAAGATCATCAATTTCAAAGGTCGCAGGAAAACGCACGTGGCTACGAATCCTGATTCATCAAATGAGAAAGCATCTGCCATCATCGGTAGCGGGCGTCCGCGCAGTAAGAAGGAACAGATCGTTCAAGCGGCCATCAAGGTTTTCCTGGAAAACGGTTATGCGGGCACCAGCATGAATCGCGTCGCAGCAGAAGCAGACGTGATCAAGGCAACCATCTACAGTCACTTTAAAGATAAAGAAGAACTTTTCGCTGCGATTATCGAAGAAGTGACCTTTAAAAGAATGGCTGCCGATACACCTGAATTCGAACAGTATTTGCACAGCCTTCCACCCGATGAGTTCGTCAAACTACTCACACAGAAGTTCAAGATTCTCTCTCAGTCCGAGGAATATCGTGCTTTATTGCGTGTCGTTATTGGAGAGTCCGAGCGTTTTCCCGAGCTTGCGACCCTCTACGTGAAGACTGTAATTCTGAAAGGCATGGAATTAGCGAGTGGTTATTTCTCAAAACACAAAGAATTGAAGCTCAACAATCCGCTTGCCACTGCGCACATTTGCTGCGGCAGTTTTGTTGCGTGGCTGATTTGGCAGGAAATTCTGGGTGGCAAGAATTTCAAGCCGCTGGAATTTGACGATGTCGTAATTGCGTTGCAAGAATTAGTCGACGCGAAGCTTGCACAAGACAAAGACAGCAAGTAAGTTTTATTGAACTGAATTGGAACGGTGAAATCGAACTACAAACTTTTTGCCTCTAGCGTGGCGCCATTTCTGTTTTTCGGCGCCGAGCAACCGGCTCGTTTGAGATCGCGTATGAGAAGCGGCATTCGAAGTGCCAAGCCGCGACCATTGAGATGATTGGGACCATCAAAAAAGCAATCGAGCGGAAACAAATAGTCGCGGTAATCGGAAATCATTTCCGCTTTCAGAGACTGTTTCAAATCAGCAACCAAAAGATCAAGAACCTGGGGGTAACGTTCATAAGACTGTTTCGGGCAAGGCGGACAAAGACACAAAACCCTTACGTTTTTTTTCGAGCACTCGTGTATGAATCGATTTAGAAACTCGACAGTGGCGAATTCCTGAAGACCTCCGGCCATGCGTACTCCTCCTTCCGCACCCTTGTAAGGCCCGAAGCTCCTGTGCGCAGTGAGATCACCGGCATCGTTGTAATATTTTCTGAGCTGGACAAAAGGGACTTGATCGCCGCTTGTTTCAGGCAATTTTTCTACCGACTCGCTCATCGACCTGAACGCCTGACTTTCAGAGAAATTCTCCAACGCGTAGTTCTTCCTGGGCAATACCGGCTGCCGAACTCTCCATAATTGCCAAAACTCCCGCTGGTGCTGTATCTGCGACTTCAGCACCAGCGCCTTAATTTTCAAATATGCCGGCAATCTTTGCGCCAAAGACACCCACGCGGACGGACTGTCGAGGCAAAACCAGGCACTGGGACTGATTTCGGCAAGATGAAAAAACTCCTCGTTGAGCTCCGCCAGTTTTTGGTAGAGCGAATACTCGATACAGAGCAGAACCGTATCTCCGGGCTTCAAGCACGATCTGACCGTATTGACCATACAGCGAACGCCGAAACCCGCATTAAGCCCCATATTTGCTACGGGCAGACCAAGCTCGCGCTCCATCCTCGGGGTGTCGATTCCGAACGAGAGATTCGAGCCTCCTACCAGAACCAACTTTGGCGACTTAAGGCTGTTGAGGCGGGCCACCTTGTCAACATGGACGGCATAGAAAGATTCGGAAGAACAGCAATGAACATTGATCACCATCCAAATAGCCAGCAACGCCCAGATACAGACAGCAAAAGGCAGTCGGCACAAATAACCTGGTCGCTTATGCGAAGCGAATCGTCTATCAAGTGTAATGTTGCTATCCAAGAACTTATCGTAAAGCGAAGTGAAATTGCACTCAACCTAGACAGAGCGTTCATTTTACCCCCCGCTAACTGCAGTTCTTCTGCAAAAAATTATCGAGCAGTGACGCCCCTGGCTAATTTGATCTCATATTATTCAAGTCAATCACGCACGCAACGACATTACAGCGAGACCCGGCGGCCGCTTGTCTAAAAACACTATTGTCGCCAGGTACTGATGGGAAGCGACTTTTTGAGAACCCAGGCTGAGAAAATGCAAAACTTGAAGCCCGCTTCTTGGCAGCCCGTGGGCGGGGTGGGAATCCTCCCATCGTCGTGCCACAAAATTGCAATACCTCAAAAATAACGTAGAGGAGCGCAACGAGATACAACGCGGCGAACATGCGGGAAACCGGAGGTTCGACACGATGAAGACTGCTTGCGTCCCGTCCCTCCCTCGCGCTCCATCAATTTCTGAGCACGAAACCCGGTACAACTCACGACTATCAGGACCCCCATCCTGCCACCGGGCTCTATCAAGCAAACTTCCAATAGCCTGCCAACGCCTGGCTGAGCTGCTGCTTGAAGAGGGGAGCCCCACTCCACTCAAAGGAAGGAGATTTAAAAGTTATGGTTGAAAGTTCAGGATCAATGGGTGACGGTGGAGGTGCAGTTTTTGCGCCGTCCACAAATTTCGCCCCCGCCACGTCATTCGAGCCTTGTTTCACATCGTCATACTCCAGCGGTTCGTGCTTTTCCAGCGGTGATTCATTCACAAGTGCAGCATTCACTGGAGATTCTGGCAGCGTCGCTTTCGCTCCAGTTGCAGGATACGATGCACCGGCAACACCAACAGTAGTGGCACCGGAAGTTAGAGTATCCACAGCAGAAGTCCCAGCCTCATTCAAGTCGAATGAATCAGCAAAGTATCAAGTCAACGAAGCCATGCCTGCCGTTGATGCCGCCCGCCCGAAAATCGCAGAAGGCGAATCACCCAAGATCAATGTTCAACCTAAAAATGATGCACAGCCTGCCGACATCGTCATAGGTAAAGACGGCAGCGTCAATATCGCCAAAGGTATCAATGATGGTGACAAGCCGCTCAGCGAATACAACGTACAAGTTGAAGCAGGTGCAGATCCGAAGGTAACCGAAAAAGTAATCGACGATCTCGGATCCATGATCCACGAGAAATGTGCAAACTGCACACCGCGCATCAACTCCGGTAAAGACACAAACGGAAGCGACCTGGTTTCAGGTGATTACCGAGACCGCTTCCAAGAGCGGTACAAACCAGCCGACGATCAGCCAGAAGATGATCTGCCCGATGATCCGGAATTGCCGGATGGTGGCGGCGGTGGTGGTGGCGGCGGCGGTGGCTGCGACGTCCAACCTCCTGACGAAGAGCTGAGCCCGGAAGAAGACCAGCCGGTCGATCCAGGTGCAGACAACGGCGCCAGTAAAGAGCGTGGATTCCAGGCACTCAAAGAAATGTCTACCGCTATGGGCGACATGCATGCCAACCACTACTCCAATTGGATGATGGCTTCAATGTTGCCGCCAGAACTTCTGGCAGAACTCGGCGATCCGCCCTGGTCTCCAGAGAAGATGAAGAAATTGCAAGAGTACATGAAGACACACGGCAAAGACATCAAGAAAAATATCGGTGACCGCGCTGCCGCACTCGAGAAAGCCGGTGACACCGAAGGAGCCAAAGCGCTCAATGACTTCGGCACCAACATGGAAAGCATCTGCAACGATCCTGCCAAGCTGGAGCAATTCTCGGGAGCACTCGCCAACTTCTACGACAAGGCAGCACACGGTGAAGCCAATACAACAGACGTACATGCGATGTTCGGAAACGACGCAAAACTGGAAGCCGCAATCAGAAACTCGCAATTGGTCGAAACAGCGAAGAAGTACGACAGCAGCCAAGGTGGTGCTCCGGATCTCGAAAAGGTGAGAAAGGATAACGGCGACAAACTGATTGCAGAATTGCAGCGCAATCCCACACCGCCTAAAGAAACCGAAATCATCAAATTCGTCGATCTGATCAACAACAACGCAAAACCACAAGCCAAGAAATAGCGTAGGGGCGATGCCATGCATCGCCCGCTCAAAAAACCGTAGGGGTGATGCCATGCGTCGCCCGGCAATTCAAAAGTACGCCAAACCACCGATTCTGCTCCGAAGATCTTTCTGGAGGACCCGCTGGAAAGACTTCGGATGCAGCGATCGGCGAAAATTACACCCCCAATTCAATAGCGGCACTCACCCAAGCCGCAAGAGTCATGAGCAATAGAACCACAGCTGCCAAGCCGTATGAAGCAGGCGCCGGCGATCAACAATCAGAGAAGTACGTTCCGCCGGAAAACCAACGGCCCAATTGGAATGTCGATCTCTCCAGCAAAGCGGAAACACCCGCAGTGCAGGAAAGAACTGATGTGCGTGGCGCAGGAAGCGAAATTGTCGAACCTCCCGTCGAAATGAAGAAGCGTGACGGATCGATTGTGAAGCTTGAAGGAGGTTTCGTCACAGAAGTCCATAAAGGAGACAATTCACAAACAATCGAATACCAGAGAGATGCCGGTAACAAAGTCAAACTAGACGCCAACGGCGCGCCACTGGTAGAGAAAATCACAACCAGAATGAATGGGCAAGAATCAGTCATCGACTTGAGTGGAAGCACGCAAGATGATGGCTTGAAAGAGTTGGCATCGCGCATTCAGATCGTCCAAAAGGGAGATAATATCGGCAACGTGATGATTGCATCGGACGATGGCAAGCGCGTTTCAACCATGCATTCTGACTTCACAAACACCACTCACGAAATCATTGAAGTCGCAGGAAAGTCTGTTTCGCGCCTGGAGAGCGCGGTCAAATCAGATGGCTCAATCACAGAATACAAATACACCGACGAATCCAAACCAACCAGGCCCACACAGATAATCGAGCGCTATCAGAGCGCAATGGGTGGGCAGATAGTGCAAATTTCCGATCGCGTCGGCGACACTGAAAGATTCGTCACTAATACGCAAGGCACAGACAAAACAACCTGGCGCAAGAACGTTCAAATCATGGATGACGGCAATCTCGCCTATCAAGAGATTGTCACCAACTTCATGGTTGGTCCTAGAGAATATTCGAGCGCCGATCTGGCAACAGCTCGTGAAGACTTTCTCAAAGTCGCCGCCCGACATGGCGTTTTCAAAGGCAATGAAGCAACCATCGAGTCCTGGATGAATAAGTTCGAAAGGCGTCAACAGCGGTTCGCCGACAAAGGATGGAAAGCAGCATCGCACGACGACATCGCGGAATCGTACAGAAATTTGTCTCGCGTATTCACAGACGAGCCCAGGGGCAACGCGAAACGTGTGACAGCGGCAGAACGCAGATTGGCCGTCCAAACGGAACTCATGGAATTGGGCGATCCGGTCAAATTTATCAACCAGGGACCGGTCGGCACATGCGCCCTAAACTCCGTCGAAGACACGCTTGCCCAGCGCCGTCCACAAGATCTCACTCGCTGGTTGCGCGAAGCGCTGACGACCGGATGCGTCACATCACGCGGCGTCACCAAAAACGGACAAAAGCGCGTGGTCGAACTAGGCGCCAACCAAATCAAGTATCAACCGACATATCACCGCACCTATTCAAACCAACTTTTCCAATTCGCAGCCATGGCAACGCTCGGCTACAAGAGCAATGGCGGCAATTTCCCCGGCACGACTAATGACCAGATGGAATACGTGCGCACAATGGCAACCGGACAAAAAATGGCAATTCACGACACGTGGACCGGTGGGCGCTACAAAAAAGAAAATTTGATCAATCAACTTAAGCATGGCTCGGTCGGATATATCGTCCCCGGACACGCAATGGCAATTGACGACTACGATCCCAAGACGGATCGATTCCTGGTGAACAACTGGTGGGGCGGCTCCGGCGACGGCTGGTACAGCGCCCGGCGGTTAATGTTGAGATAGGTCGAATTTCGAGAGATTCAAACGGAATATCTCTTGTAAACCATCAAAGAATTGAACATACGGGCCGAATGGGCTAAATTTGAGAGGGTCGCCCTGTCCAATTAGCGTTTCTTTTCCCGGTTCGATGGCCAAAATACTCGTAGTCGATGACGATAAACTGCTTGCCGACCTAGTTTCGGACAGCCTCTCCGGCGAGTACCATACGCTGGAATGCGCCTACAACGGAGAAGACGCCCGCGAATTGCTGAATAACTATCACTATGACGTGATCGTGCTGGACTGGGGGCTGCCCGGCGTGACGGGTGTAGAGCTTTGCAAGGAATTTCGCTTCAAGGGTGGGACGACACCAATCCTGATGCTTACCGGCAAAGACACAATTGACGAGAAGGAAAAGGGGCTGGATAGCGGCGCCGATGACTATTTAACGAAACCTTTTCATCTCAAAGAGTTGTCCGCGCGAGTGCGCGCGCTGTTGAGGCGCTCAGGCTCGACGGCCCCGAGCAATGTGCTCGAAGTTGGCGGTCTGGTTCTTGATCCTTCCGCGCACAAGTTGACTCGCGACAATAAAGAAATCACCTTGCACCCGAAAGAATTTGCTCTGCTTGAGCATTTGATGCGCCATCCAAATCAAGTTTTTAGTGCGCAGAATTTGCTGGACCGCGTCTGGAAATCAGAATCAAACGTCGGACCGGAAACAGTTCGCACTTGCGTAAAGCGGCTCCGCCAGAAGATCGACATTGACGGACAGCCTTCCATGCTGGAGAACATCTACGGCGTCGGGTACAAGCTAGTCGTCGACTAATAAAGGTTTTGTACGGGCAATGCCATGCGTCGCCCGCGATTTTCATTGGGTTCTAAACTTAAACCAAGGTTTCCGAAATGAACGTCGATGAAATCATTCACCGCATGATTCAAACGTATCTGGGTTGCGAATCATACTCCGACACTGGGCATGTGCGCCTTGTGGATGTAGCCGGTGACGATCTGGAACGGCCGGAAGTCAAATTCAAAACCTACTTCAAACAGCCGCGACTATTTCGCTTCGAATGGCAATACCGGACTGGCGATGACATGGACTGGCAAGACAATGTGATTGGATTTGACGGAACCACAGCCTGGGAACGTTATCACGACGAAGCAGCAGAGACTGCCGAAGATTTAGACATGGCAATCGAACGCGCTACTGGTGTCTCAATTGGTGCAGTCCATGAAGTTCCGGACATGTTTCTCGAGGTGAATAACGCAGAGGAAAACTGGCGGCGGTGGCATAAGGAAATCCTGCTTCTCGGTCAAGAGCCGATTGAAGATGAGCTTTGCTACTGCATAAGCGTAGGTACCATGCGTCCTCAAGATAAGATGATTTGGCTTTCGACCGAAACGTTTACAGTCAAGAAGGTGAAGTTTAATTCCGGAGTCGGTGATGTAATGACACCATATTTCTGGATGGAAAAAGAAGAATTAGAAGCGAACCTCGATAGTTCAGAACTTGAGCACATTGAGTCCATGCGCGATAAGTTCGATTACTACATAGAGAAAACGTATAGATCGGTAGAACTCAACGAAGAAATTTCAGACGAAATTTTTGATGTTCCTTGCTGAAGATTGTGAAGCAACTTAAGCGTAGTGCTGTTAAGCAACTTAAGAAGAGCACATGTAACGCGCTACGAGTGCACAGTTACACCAAAAGATTAGAGGGTGCCGAAGCACCCTCTACGTCTCGCATTTAACCGATCCTGTCTGGTAAGTTTTTCCGAGTTTTAACCGAAGAGTCCTCCAAAGATTTTCTTGGTTACTTTGATTGGGTTCAGTATGTCGAGCGGGCTATCTTTGCCTTTGTCATTGCTGGCGAAAAGTCCGGCGGGATCCAATGGATTGAAGCCACCACCATCGTTACTGTTGAACAGACCAGCTGGATCAAGCGGGTTGAAGCCACCATCTTTGTTGTTGTTGAACAAACCTGCTGGATCTAGCGGATTGAAACCACCATCATTGTTGGCGAACAGACCAGCGGGATCGAGCGGATTAAATCCACCATCTTTGTTGTTGTTGAACAAACCTGCGGGATCTAGCGGGTTGAATCCACCATCGTTGTTGCTGAACAAACCGGCTGGATCGAGTGGATTGAATCCACCGTCGCGGTTGTTGTCAAACAATCCAGCGGGATCCAGCGGATTGAAGTTGCCGCTGAACAAGCCTGCGGGATCGAGCGGATTGAAACCACCCTGGCGATCGCGGCGATCTTGATCGTATTCCTGCCAGTTGGTACCTCTGTTGTCGCTGGTTCTGTCAAAGATGTCTCCAATTCCGAACTCACCAGGGAACAATGTGATTCTGTCTCTATCCATCGGGTTCAATCTGTCGCGCCAATCTGGGTTGGACGAGCGATAGTCGCGTGGGAAATCGATGTCGCGTCCACGATCGCAATTGCGGTCGTCGTTGCGAGGGTCGTTGTTGCGGTCGCCCGGGCGGAAATCGCAATCATTTTGGTCTTGCTTTTCTACGCCCTGGGCGAGCTGGTCAGAACTCTTTTCGAGGCGCTTCATCGCTTCTTCAATCACTTGTTTAGCTTCTCTAGCGCATCCGCTCTTGAGCAAATCCATTGCGACTTCAATTGATTGGTCGACAGTCTTGGATGTTTCAAGACCCTTCTTGATACCGGATTCGTCGCCAGTTTGGTTCAATCGCAGACCATCTTTGTAGTTGTTCTGACCTTCACCAAGATTGCGTTGGCTGCGTTCGAGGTCGCGCAATGCGCCGCTCTTATCGCCGTGATCGAGCGAGTTGAGAGCATCTTCAAGAGCATCGCCGGTTTTGTCGAATTCCTTGGCTCCTTCCTTGAATTCCTTATCGGAAGCAGCTTCGCGCCCACGTGCGGTATTTACTGGCGTGTTGCCTTTAAGGGTGTCTTCACCGACTTGAACTTCTTGTCCGCCGGATTTCAGTCCATCTTTGGCTGCACGGATTGCTTCGTAAGCTTCACCGGTTTTGCCGCACTTGAGGAGCTCCAGAGCATCTTTCATCTCTTCGCGAGAGCCTTTGATTTCCTTGGATCCGTCTTTGATTGCGTCTTCACCGTAGCCACCATTAGCGCCACCGCCATCGTGCCTATCTACGGCTCTTCCGAATTGGTCTACGGACTTGCCACTGCGCTTGAGCGCTTCTTCAATCTGTTTCATGGCGCCGCGGGTATTGCCGTTGTCTAGGGCGCTGAGAGCCTGGTCTAGGTCGGTTGAAGCTTTGTCTAGATACTTCTGCCCTTTGTCGATATTCTTCTGATACTTGTTGTTATCAGGTTTATCGCATCCGCCATCATATATATTTTGGCTGAGATTGTCGGACAGGTGACTATTGAAGTCATCGTCGGAATTGCATTTGATTTCCGGCTTTTTGTTTCCGCAAAACTGATCTTTGTTTTGCGGGGTGTAGATGTCTTTGCACAGATTGTCGGTAGTTGTGGATTGCGGTCTTTCGCACGCGTTAAAATTTTCCACCTGACGTGTCATCGGTGTTCCTCCTGGGATGTAAGCGCGCGCAGCTCATGCATTCTTAGTGCATTGGGCAACGGGCTATGGAGATCGGTAGTAAGTGTTTTAGAGGGAATGCTGGTTGCCGAAAGTGGTCCAGCGCGTTATCTGAGGGCTAGGCTCGAAGATTACGGTCCAAAAATGACACTCACGTGACAATCCCCAAATTATCCTCCTGGCAACGTTTCCGAGCCCGGTCGGGTGCGCCGATCGGCTAAGCTATATAAAGTGAAGGGGCGTAGCTGGGCGGACCGACCATGCAGCCGGGTCTAAAACTTTCTCAAAAGGTATTCTTTCTCGTGGCGGTGCCGCTGTGCGTGCAGCTCACCTTCGTCTCCATGTTGGGGCGACTTCTCGACGAGACGGAAAAGGAGCGGGAAAAGGAAGTCCGCGCGCGCGAGATCATTCACCATGTAAATCAGATTCATAGATTGATCATTGGATATATCGCCGGCGTTACTGCCGAGGGGTTGATTGGCGGAGGCAGCCGGATGGAGGCGACATATTCGCTGCGTGAGGGCTTCGAGCGCGAAGTGCCGCCACTGGAAAAGCTGCTTAAGGATAATCCAGAGGAAATGAATCACTTGCGAGAGCTGCAGCGCAAGGCGAATGTCAGTGCGGAGAAACTGAAACAGGTCAAGCGCATGTTCAAACATGGTGGCGACCTGGCGCTGGCGTCAGAACTTCCAGCGCTCAAAATGATATTGAGAGATCTGATTACAGAACTCGAAGCCATCTTGTCTGTAGAAAGAACCATTGAAAAAACCAGTCCGCAGACTCAGTCGGAATTGAGAGAAAAGATCAAACTGCTTCTCTACTCGTGCGTCGGCGTCACTATCGCGGTTTCATTTCTCTTAGTGATCAACTTCAATAAAGAAGTAACCAGCCGCCTGGCGATTTTGATGGACAATTCAGTGCGCCTTGGGCGCGGTCAGCCTCTCAATCCGCCACTTTCCGGCAATGACGAGTTGTCACACCTGGACAGAGTATTCAAAGAGATGGCCAACGCGCTGAATGCGGCCGCAAGAAAAGAACGCGCCATCGTCGAAAATGCAGCAGACGTAATTTTCTCACTTGATCGAGATGGACACTTTACTAAATTAAGCCCAGCTGCAAAGAAAATGCTCGGCTACGAGCCATCCGAACTAGTCGGCAAAAACTGCCTGGAAATTGTCTTAAAGTCCGACGCAGAGACCACCGTAAATGCATTGAAAGAAATCAGAGAAAGCAGTAAAGCAAGTGAATTCGAAAGTCGAATAAAACGTGCGGACGGATCGGACATCAGCATTTTGTGGTCGGTGCAATGGTCTGATCCCGACGATTCCTTCTTCTGCGTCGCGCACGACATCACTGAGAGAAAAGCGGCAGAACAAGTCATCAAGGAAGCGGAAGCGCGGCTCAGACAAATTCTCGAAAGCCTGCCTGTAGGACTGATGATGGTCGACCTGGAGGGCAAAGTAGTGCTTTCCAACCGCACCTTCGAAGAAGTCTTCGGTTACAGACTCGCAGATATAGAAGGGAAGAAAGTCGAATCCATTTTCACCGACTCGCGTGCGCGCAAAGTGAATATTGCATATATCATGGAAAACGCGCTGAGTGGAGCGCATGAATGCCTGGCTGAGAAACCTGATGGCACCGAAGTGCCGGTCGAGGTCTCTTTTAGAGAGATTGAAACACTCGATGGAAAACGCTTGATCGGGCTAGTGCTGGACATCACAGATCGCCATGAAATGGAACTGATGAAAGCACAATTTGTGCAAATGGTCAGTCACGATTTGAGAACACCGCTAACGTCGGTGCAAAGTTATCTAGACTTGCTTGGTCGCGGCGTCTACGGCAACCTGAGTGAATCGGGAACCCAAAAGCTCACGCTTTTAAACAAGAGCGTCGATCGATTAGTCAACATGATTCGCGACCTTCTGGACATAGAGCGCTGGGAGTCAGGTCACTTAAAAATCACCATCGCCGATACCACACTCAATGCTATCGTCGAGCCTTCACTAGAAGCTGTCAATTCTCACAGAGAAGTGAAGAAAGTGATCATCAGTACGCCCGCAGAAGACCTGAAGATACGTGGCGATTCAGAACGCCTTGTACAAGTGGTCATCAATCTTTTGCATAATGCAATTAAGTTCTCTCCGGAAAAGGGGAAAATTGATTTGACTGCCAGGCGAGAAAACGGCTTCGTTGAAATTGATATTAAGGACGAAGGACCTGGTATTCCCGCCGAGCTACAAAAAGCAATTTTTGAGCGATTCAAACAAGTTTCCGATGAAGACGCAACTGTGAAAAAAGGAACTGGACTCGGCTTAGCAATCAGCAAGTCCATCGTCGAAGCTCACGGCGGCACAATCGGCGTCACGTCGGAAGAGGGCAAAGGAAGCACCTTCTGGTTCAAGCTACC
>PNLN01000117.1 GCA_013823055.1 Cyanobacteria bacterium DS2.3.42 | reverse complement strand
AGCACTCTCCAGGGGCTGGCGTACTCGACACCATAGACTGAATGAGGCCAATACATACCGCGTACCTGTTGGTCCAAAAGTGTAACCACAGAGGCCGTGAGCAAGATACGCCAATCTCGATAGAAAGCCAGGATCGCCAGTGATCCGAAAATGTGAAAGTGCGTTTCCATGCGCCCGGCAGTGAGCTGAATCAATAGTCCGGACATGAGCATTTGGGCGATGGCTATTGAGTGCCTGGTGAAAGCGCTGCCCGGAAATTTGACGGCCATGAAAATCGGAAAGGCAATTATCGACGAGCCTAATAAGGTGGCAACAGGAAATTGGCTGACCACTGTTTTGTCTACCTGAGCCCAGAGCTGGCTCGAAACAGTAAGCGACAAAAGCATGCCTGCTATCCACTCGCACAAAAGCAATCCTGCGAACCACCTGTCCTGCATGACGAAATTCTTTTTGCGCTGCTGATCGAAAAGACGCCCTGTACGCTCCAGGACTTTATCGTATGCTTTGTGGATTACTTGCGTTTCTGGCATTTTGTTCCAAGCTCTCGAACACCTGCCTCAATCCAGGCGCCGGCCTATTCATTTATGTTCTAAATATGCCCAAATTAAGTCCAAAACGCCAAGGACGCCTATTTTATCGAGATTATTGGCGGTTTTTCGCTAACGGTCGTGCGCTAACGGTCTTTTCTACAAGTGTTTCGCTAACAGTCGTGCGTTAACGGTCTTTCTTGAAACGTTCGAAAAATCCGCTGCGTTTCATCTTGTCGCCTTTGCTTTTCACTTCTTCTTCGCGTTTGGCGTTGATGGCACGCCAGACACCAGAGGCGGTGCCTGATACTTCTTCGACAAGTGAATCAGCTTCTTGTCCGCGATCGCACTCTTGCAGCATGGCTGCATACTTTTCCGTTAGTCCCTTCACTTCAGGACTGCGGTATCCGTAGAGTTTTTGCTTAATTGCCAGTGCGCGTTTGTAGAAAAGTTCGGCTTCGTTGTAGCGCTTCAGTCCGTGGTAGAACTGCGCCAAATTGAGCACAATGGTGGCAACACCAGGATGCTCGGCACCGAAATTCACTTCGTATATCGAGAGAATTTCCAGTTGCAGCGGTTCAGCTTCGGTGAACTTTTGCTCAATCTGCATGAGGTCGACAATTTGACTGAGACTCTTGCCTACATCAAGATGTGTGGGACCAAGAACAGCCTTTCTGATTTCCAGAGCCATGGTGAAGACTTGCTCTGCTTCAGCATATCGCTGCTGCTTGATGAAACAGTCACCGAGTCGATCTAACGTGTAAGTAGTGCGTGGGTCATTCTCGTGAAAGTCATCTGCAGCTTTTACTGCCAGCATCCAGAAGTTTTCCGCCTCCGGATACCGACCCATCTGCACAAGTTGCTCTGCAGAGTCTTTATATTTTTCCCACTCGGTAACCATCATCTGACTGCAAAGCCCAAACTTTTAGAAGCTGAAATACTTAGCTCTTTACTTTACCCGTTTCCAGTTGCTCACATAGTGCAACTTCTTCCACATCTCGCCGCGTTTCACAAATATATCAGTACAATGCGATTCCATTTTATATGGATGTTCGCCCCCATACTCTTTGTATGCCACAAAAGTCACGGTTGCCGTGTCCCCGTGTACAAAGGCGTACGGGTGGTCAATAGTGAGAGATTTAAGAGGCTCTTTAGATTTGGGATTATGCGCCTCCATTCTTATCTTGAGATCGTCGATTACTGCTTGTTTTCCACTAATCACTTTTTTGGTCTTTTTGTCTATGCTCGTGCAATTGTCGTCGTAGTATTCGGCGGCTTTATCCACGTTCCCGGTGTTGAGAGCGTGCACAATCTCTTTCAATTCTTCGATGATCTTCGCGGACTCAGGGCAGCCTGAGTGAGGGTCCACGCAGCTAATCTTGCACTTTTCGCCGTCTCCTGCGAGCGCCGGCTGAAATGGCAGCAATAGCCCAGTCAAGGCAAGGCCTGCCGCGAAAAACGATAGAAGTATTGTTGAGTTTTGCGTGCGCATGGCGCTCACCTACTTAGTTGTCCGAAGGGCCCCTTCCACGTCACGGAGGGAATTGTCATTGTCTCGAAGATACGCACTAATTCGGTCGCTGCGTTTCTGCAGCTCGTTCAACTGGTTGTTTACCGCTTCTTGCGCGTTAAGCAGCTCCTGCCTTTGAGCAAGTAGTGCCTCTCGTGTCCGTTTCAAGTTGAAATAGACATCCGACTCTGCCAGGGCATAGCCGCCCAGAGAAAGGACGATGACCGATGCAGTGAAAATAGCGAGAAACCAGAACTTAGGCAAATTGAGCGCCTTACTCACGAAACGTCCTCATTTGAGTTACGCCGAATGAAATTAGAAACGCCACTGGCATAGCGCCATTGTTGGCAGCCAATCCATATATTACTCCGAATATTACTGAATAGGCACATGACCACAGACTCTTTGTGGGCTTAAACATGGCAATTTCTGCAATCCGAGCGAAACAACAGTAAAATCGACGTTTACTATCGCCAAATCAACGCGTCACCGGAACAATTGATAGACTCTCTCGTCAATCTAAGCAAAACCCTCAAAGCAGGGAAATTGGGTAAATATTGCACAATATCATCAGGACATAAACAATATATAGACAAATCAAGTACCAAGTGGTATAACGTAGAATTAACATTTGCTATAACGATTAAGATATCGTAACCGAGTCACAAAATCCGAAAAGAGCCATACCATGACTGTTTCCGCCACCAACGAATATACAAAACAGCTGAAGAGAGAGCCCGCCGCCGGGTCGATGTCCTCCGCGACAGCTGGAATATTGAACGGTGCTTATTCTGATGAATTAGCGCGAAAAGCAATAGAATTCGCACTTTTGGAAGATTTAGGTCAGGAAGGCGATGTCACCTCCAATTCCACCATTCCCGAGACCAAGCAAGCAACCGCCACACTAATTGCCAAAGACCATAATTCAGTGATTTGCGGTCTGGCAGTCGCAGAGCTTGTTTTCAAAATGGTTGACCCGAGCCTGGAATTCACTGCTCTTGTCGATGAAGGCATTTACATAGACACGCCGCCAGTGACGGTTGCCACAGTAAGCGGCAAAGCACGGTCTATCCTTACTGCCGAGCGAACCGCCCTCAATCTCATGCAACGAATGTCCGGCATTGCCACAAGCGCTCGACTCTATGCGCAAAAGGCCAGGCCATTCGGTATAGAAATCCTGGACACCAGAAAAACAGCACCGGGCCTCAGGGTTTTTGACAAGCTGGCAGTCAAACTGGGCGGCGGCACCAATCACCGCATCGGACTTTACGACCAGATTTTGATTAAGGACAATCACATCGCCTGCGCCGGAAGCATTTCAAAAGCGGTGGCTGCCGCGCGTTCCTTATACAAAGACAAGCGCATCGAAGTAGAAACCACGACTCTTTCTGAAGTCCAAGAGGCACTGGACAGCTCTTGCGACATCATCATGCTCGACAATATGACCCCTGCCCAAATAGTCAGCTGTGTGGACCTGATCCAGAAAAAGGCACAGATAGAAGTCTCCGGAGGTATCACTCTGGAAACTCTAGACCGCTATTTAATCGCAGGTGTCGACTTCATTTCTGTCGGCAGCTTGACCCACTCGGTCAAATCAGTAGATATCAGCCTCGAGGTTGAGATAGGCATATGACAACAACAATGAACAACACGGAACGTCAAAGTTCCGAACGCACGGAAAAACTCATTCAAGAAATCAATGAATGGAAAGTGAAGCGCAACGCAGTCATTCTGGCGCACAACTATCAAATCCCAGTCATTCAGGATATTGCCGATTTTGTCGGCGATTCGCTGGGACTCTCCAGACAAGCCGCTGCAACCAAGAGCGATGTGATCGTCTTTTGTGGCGTGCACTTCATGGCCGAAACAGCCGCCATTCTGTGTCCTGACAAGCGCGTATTGATTCCTGATTTGGAAGCTGGATGCTCGCTAGCCGCTTCAATTACATTGGAAGGCTTGCTCAACTGGAAAGCAGAACATCCAGGAGCGATAGTCGTCTCGTATGTAAATACAACGGCAGCCATCAAAGCCGAATCGGATTACTGCTGCACCTCAGGCAATGCCCTGCAGATAGTTAAGTCGATTGATCCGGACAAAGAAATTCTTTTCTTGCCTGATGTCTTCCTTGGATCATGGGTAAAACGCATGACCGGGCGAGAAAACATGCACATATGGATGGGCGAATGCCACGTTCATGCGGCTATTCATCCTCGTGCCATCGACGAGAAAATGAAACAGCATCCGGAAGCGGAACTTTTGATTCACCCGGAATGCGGCTGCCTGACACCATATCTTGATCGCGTAGCTAGACAAGATAAAGGCGATCAATTAAAAGTAGCATCCACCGAAGGCATGATTGTAAGAGCCTGCCAATCGCCCGCGAAGCAATTCGTAGTGGCGACCGAAGAAGGCATTTTGCATCGCCTGAAGAAAGAGAATCCGGACAAAGAGTTCATTCCCATCGCAGACGAAATGAGCTGCCAATTCATGAAGATGATCACTTTGGAAAAACTGCATGCAGCGCTGGTCAACAACCAGTTCCAGGTGACCGTACCGGAAGATGTAGCAGCCAAGGCCAGACTTTCCATCGAAAGAATGGTGGCGATCGGGTAAAGGTGGCGATTGGTTATTACCTGCGCCCCGCCTCGCGTTTTTAAACAAACAGGCAAGTACAAGGAGTACGAACATGCCTGAGCTTTACACAAAAAAAGTTGATGTAGCGATAATCGGCTCCGGTCTTGCCGGACTACTGCTCGCCCATGAATTGGTCGCCGCCGGCAGACGGGTTCTCGTTGCCACCAAAGCCGGGCTGCTCGATTCCAACACCAGATATGCGCAAGGTGGCTTGGCTGCCGTACTGAAAGACAGCGTCACTGATTCGCGACAAGCGCATCTTAAGGACACAATAAAATCCGGAGCCGGACTCGTAGATGAGGCTGTAGCTGAGCAAATTATTAATGGTGGGGCAGAGCTTGTTTCCAAGCTAACCCAGCTGGGTGTTCACTTCGACAAGACAGAAGAAAATAGTCCAGTCTTTTCGTTGCATCTGGAAGGCGGTCATACAAGCCCGCGCGTTCTCCATTCCAAAGACACAACAGGCAAGACCATTGCCGAAGGACTGGCAAATTCACTCAAGGCTAAAGCAGCCAATGAAGAAGATCTAGAACGTCCGATTATTTTCGAAAATGCTTTTGCACTTGATCTGCTCAATTATCAAGCGACGCCACTGGCACCGAGAGTAGTCACGGGCGTTCTGCTTTTGACTGAAGAAGGCTTGGTCTCCGTAGCGGCTTCTCATGTGGTTCTGGCAACTGGCGGAACAGGTCAGATCTTCGCTCGCACAACCAATCCTTCGGTTGCCACCGGCGACGGTATCGCCCTTGCCGCACGCGCCGGTGCAAAACT
This sequence comes from Cyanobacteria bacterium DS2.3.42, assembly GCA_013823055.1. Taxonomy (GTDB): domain Bacteria; phylum Cyanobacteriota; class Vampirovibrionia; order Obscuribacterales; family Obscuribacteraceae; genus QKMZ01. Next base: position 26,278 of record PNLN01000117.1, on the reverse strand, counting down.
TGCCGATCTCGAGTTTGTTCAATTCCACCCGACCGCGTTTTTCAAAGAAGGACATCCGGCCTTTCTGATTTCCGAAGCCGTCAGAGGACAGGGGGCCATCCTTGTTGACGACCGCAATCATCGTTTTGCTTTTGACTTCCACAAAGATGGTGAACTTGCTACCAGAGACACGGTTGCAAAGGCAATTCATCAAACAATGGACGAGCGCAATCTGGACAGCGTCTTTCTCGACTTGAGACCGATCGGCGCGGACAACATCGAGACAAAGTTTCCAAACATCGTCCAAACCCTGAGACAACTGGGCGTCGATCCGCTCAAGGAAGCGATTCCAGTTTGCCCAGCCGCTCACTATTACATGGGCGGAATCGTTGCAGATGCCAAAGGGCAAACCAGCTTGGTCGGTCTTTACGCATTGGGCGAATGTGCCGCCACCGGTTTGCATGGCGCCAATAGACTGGCCAGCAATTCGCTCTTAGAAGCCGGCGTAATGGCGTTGAACTTAGCTAAGCACATCAGCGCGCAACCATTCAAAGCCATTCCATATAAAAAGAATTCCAAGCTCACAGAAGCGTGGCTCGCACATTGCAAACCGTTTGCAGTGCCCTCAGACAGAGACGCTCTCAAGAAAATGATGTACCGAGGAGCAGGGCTCGTACGCGATGCCAAAGGTTTGGAAAAACTTTCCGAGCAACTCGATTCAATATCCATATATAGAACAGGCATAGATAGATATGAACGAGAGTCAGCCAACATGCTCCTGGTAGCAAAATTGATATCCAGGGCATGCCTCTTGAGAAAAGAATCGCGCGGCGGTCATGTACGTGCCGACTTTGCATCTATAAATAATTCCGATTACCTGCACCACATCACGTTTCAGCGTGGTGCGTGGAGGACGCAAAGTGTCCATCCGGCCACCTTCACATCCTCAGAACGCGCGGTATCACTGGCTCGTCCGTGATTCAAAATGCATTAACTTTCTCTCCACATTTTCCCTTGGCAGCCCGGTCAAGTTACGAATGCATGTGCATCTAGAGTACTTAGCGGTCAATATTGCCTGGTACTACTTGGATGTTCTAAACGCTAGATAAAGGTATACACTTGTATCAATATTTAGGTTGTCTTTAGTTTTTTGTCTGTGTTCTAGTTAAAGAACGGCTCGGGAACTTACTTTGTAAGCCCCAGGTCTCCTTGTGCGTATTTCTTCCCCCTTCTTCCTTTCGCCCCTTCGGAGTGCATCATGAATCCCCGCACCAAGCTGCTCATAGCTCAGCCAGACGGCGCAAAGCTCGTCTCTTTGCTCTTGTGGTTGGAGCAATACACAGACCTGGAAGTAGTAGGCACCACTTGCAGTGGCGACAAGCTCACCGACTGCACGTCTTTCCATCTGCCTGACGTAGTCCTTCTCGACTTCAGTCTCTTGGCGCAAGACCCACCGGCCGCTACCGCAAAAATCAAATCGGTCGCTTCCGCGCCTGCCATTCTGGTCATGCATGAAAGTGATATCGCACCGATGGAATCAATGTTGAGCAAAGATCTCGACGGCTACATCAACCCGAAATTAGCTCTAAGTGAGCTCACCGAGATCATTCGCAAGGCAGCACAAAAGCGCGTCGTGCCAATGTCTCCAGCATACGTCCCTGCAACCATGGCAGGTTAGGCAAGTTTATCCCGCCAAAAGCGTCGTCTCCAGCACGATCCCAAAAGGGATTGTGCTGGTCTACACTGAGGGTGTTAGCGAAATCTCGCCTTGTAAACTCGCAGCATGACGCCGGACATTTTATATCTCTACTCATTCGCATTTTCAGCAGCAGTGATCTCACTGGCGAGCTGGCTTTCGTCCGCAATTGAAGCGCGCATGAAAAGAGAAAGCGGGCAAATAAGCTCAGTTTCAACTGGAACGTCCGTCTCAACTGGCAATGCTGCCTCAACTGGTACTTCTCCTTCAACTTCAACTACCGGGACCAGCTTGATCGCATCGGGAGCAAATCTTCGCCCCGTTGAAATCGGCTACATGCTAAGAGGCGGAGATACAAATCACGCCCTGCTTGTTATGGGTGTGGATCTTTTGCAGCGGGCGGCAAAACTCCAACTCGGCGCATCAATTCCAGAGCCGGCCGAGTACGAAAAAAAGATGTGGACGCTTGCCAAAGACACGGCGAAAGAATGGGCTCTCAAAAAAGCAGACCCTTACATGCCGCCCGATCCCAAGAAAAATCCGGTCGGCTTCGTCAAGAGAATCTATGACATTTATTTGTTTTGCACAAAATCATTGAAGCTGGTTGTAAAGGACGTAATTGCTGATCCCAGGCAGCTCAAGCGATATTTCTCGATGGCTGGAGTGATGCGCCTATTAGCAGATTTCATTTCGGCCGGATATCAAAGCGCATTTGATAATTCACTGAGATCCTATTTAGTCGAACGCAACCTATTGGTAAGCGAAGTACGCCGGCAAGAAGCATCCGAAAAAATCGCGCTAGTCGGCATTTCGATTTTCGCCGCGGTTTTTCTCTTTTCGCTTGCAATTGCGGGCAATTCCGCCGGCGTTCCATTGATGCTTTTAGCAGCGGCAATTATGTCCGGCTCAGCAATAATCTCGTCGTTTTTCATAACAGGCATTTTTGCTGTACGTGAATTTTTGCCTTATCTCACTGAATTCGAAACGCTTGCCACTATTCTCAACAGAGAAAGTTGGCGATTAAGAGTTCTGAAAAACGCTCGAAGGGCAATGATGATTGCCTTGAGTCTGGTAGCTTTGGGCGCCTCTTCAATTGTCTTCATAGGCGGGTTTCTCGGGCTTAGTTTGTGTGGTTTTCAAAACGCTCAAACATTGATTTTTGTCAGCTTATTTTTGGCGTTTCCCTGCTTAAAAGCATTTTTGTTTCTCATTCGCAGTTGGAAATTGAAGCACACGGAAATAGCCACCACATATGGTGAAAAGGAGTTAGAGAGCGCACGCAAACGGCTCTCCAAGCTAAGACCGATCACCGCACTGACTGAGGTTTTGAAAGAAGAAGACTACAACCCAGTCTTTTCAGAGTTGATGGCTCTGTACGGAGTAGAAGCTTTGATACTTTTAGCCTAGTAGCTCAATTGTTGCTTGCAAAATTTTCGAAGTTTGAATTTAGCTAACGGCAACTAGCTATCTTGCAGTTCTGCAATCAATTCATCGATCTTCAGTTTTACCTGATGTCGAATAGCGCTGTACAAGCGGTAAATTTGACTAGCACGGCAAAGGTAAACTCTGGGAGAACTCTCGGATAGTTTGATTCCGACATAATTTTGATCGTCGCAGTGAAGTCTGGCCATCAACTGTTCAATTTCACCAACGCCATAATTGCAAAACAGCGAAGTCTTTTGAGTTTGCAAGCACGCAATTGTTTTCACACCGCGCTTGAGGATCGACTCATCCACCCAAAAACCGGTCAAATACCTGTAAGCGACCAACTGGTCCTGTTGATTTTCAGGATTCAAACCTTCTTCTCTTCGCTTCTTGCTAGCCTCAATGTCAGCCATTTCCTCTTGCAAATAGCCAAGCAATTCTCTGTTGAAAAATTGCAACTTTTCGTTGCCATAAATAATTCGTAGGATTTTCAGCGCCTTGAGAATCGCATCAGACAAGAGTATGTCTCGCGAATCCAGCTTGGCGCTAAGCTCCCGCAAACATTCGGTCAGAAGAGCGCTGTTCATACAAGTTGTTAGAAACCCACAAAAATACCCAATTTCCCTCAATTTCCATTTTAAAAGTGCCTTGTGAAAACTTTGTGAGAGTGCAGGCGCACTATAATTGTGCAACTGGAATTGAAAACGTACTTATATAGAGGAACAGCAATGGCTTCCAAACGCGGACTGAGCGGTCAATTCAAGGGCATCATCACGGGCGCCTCATCCGGCATCGGTAAGGCAATGGCACTGGATTTGGCAAAGAAATACCAGGCCAGGCTGGTTTTGAACGCTCGCTCGGAAGCTCAACTCGACGAGACCTGCAAGGCAGTCGAAGAAGCCGGCGGAAAGGCGGTTAAGGTCGTAGGCGATGTAAGCGACAAAGCGGTCATCGAGGCAATGGTCAACTCCTGCATGGAGACCTTTGGCGGTATAGACGTTCTCGTAAACAATGCCGGACTGGCTAAACCCGGCAAAATAATGAACATTACCGTAGAAGACTGGGAGCGCGTTTTTGCCGTCAACTTTTTTGCGCCATTAAGGTTGACATACGCTGTTCTGCCGCATTTCGTTAAAGCCGGGCGTGGGAAGATCGTCAATATTTCGTCGGTTGCAGGAAAGATTTCCTTTCCGGGCAGCGTCTGTTATGCAGCAAGCAAATTCGCGCTGACGGGCATGTCCGAAGGCATGGCAGCCGAGCTAGCATCGCAGAACATAGACATAATCACTGTTTGCCCAGGATGGGTGCGCACTGAGTTTTTCGAAAAGAATCAAGTCTCTGAATTGAAAAATCCGACATCGATTGGCAGAAAGAACAATCTCCAGGGCTTCATCATGCGCAGCTTCCTGTCTATAAGCTCGCAAGAATGCTCGAGCGACATTATTAAGGCGCTCGAGAAAGGGGGAAGCTCGGAAATCGTGCTAACTCACCCGGGTAAGATCTTCGAAAGGCTTGCAGGGATTTGCCCTCCGGCAGTTTTTGCCATGGCAAAACGCCTGCCGTCGGAACTTGTAGATTCCAGTGAAAAGCCTGAAAAGAATTGATCTGACCTAAAAACCTCACTAAACCCGGTTTCTTTTTTGCGCACTTGGCTAGAATAAGAAGAGCATAGTCGGGCAGGTTCCGTGTAGATTCCTGTAGGGTTTCAGTGTCTGAACTTGAAGTCGCAATCGAATATCGCAGCACGCCTCAGCGGGTAGGCTTCTACATCATGGGCGCGCTGATGCCCGTGTGGGCGATATTGGTTCCATTCTGTTTGGGCTTTTTCATCTCGATGTTGTTGCAAGGCAACGCCGTGCCTCTTGTGGTATCCATGCTGGTTCTTTCCATACTGATGGCCATACCTGTTATTTCAATAGTACTGGCTGCTATCTGCGAAGACGATCGGCTGTTGGTCAGCAAGGAAGGTTTTTCATTTCCACTTTTGTTTCTTCCCTCATTGAAATTTCGTCGCGAAAGAATGTGGTCCGATTTAAAAGAAGCGCGCTTGCTTATTTCCGACCCTCAAATGCAATCAAAGGACAAGCTTCCCGCAGGCAAATTGGATCTGCAATTCAATTCCGGCGGTCATGTAGACATTCCTTTAAGAAGTTTGAAAAGATCCGATTTGGAGCGCCTACTTCTTTCTCTGGAAGTTTGGGGCACGTCTTGCCAGCGCACACCAGAGTTAATCGCATTCCACGACAATTTGCAGAACGAAAACCTCGGCATCGACAAACTCAGCTATACGCAGATGTGGGAAGAAGAGTTGAGCCGCAGATTTAGTGCAACTGCATTCGTACCACTCGAGCCCGAACGCAAATTGCAAAATGGGCGCGTCAAGATTGTAAAACAGCTGGCATTTGGTGGGTTGTCCGCTATTTATCTCGCTCAGCTGAACGACAAAGACATGGTCGTCGTGAAAGAGGCGGTAATTCCTGAAGGCACAGAAGAGAAAGCAAAAGACAAGGCGATGGAATTATTCGCAAGAGAAGCGCAATTTCTCATTCGGCTGGAGCACGATCAGATTGCCAAAGTGTACGATCACTTTCATGAAGAAGGGAGACACTACCTTTTGCTTGAATATGTACGAGGGCAAGATCTTCGTCAATTGGTCAAGCAGAACGGTCCGCAACCGACTACTCATGTTGTTAAATGGGCGCATGAAATTGCAGGAATTCTAGACTATCTGCATGAGCAGACTCCGCCGATCATTCACAGAGATTTGACACCAGAAAATATTGTACTGAGTGAAAACGGATCGGTGAAACTCATTGACTTCGGTGCAGCAAATGAATTTGTCGGCACCGCCACTGGTACTCTTGTCGGCAAACAAGCTTACATAGCACCTGAGCAATTGCGCGGCAAGGCAAGCACTCTGAGTGACATTTACGCACTTGGTGGAACCTTACACTATCTGCTTACAGCCAAGGATCCTGAACCATTATCCGAATCGAGTCCACGAGAGTTGCGTCCGGATGTTCCAGAAGCCCTCGACAAAGTGATTTTAAAGCTGACCAGCATGGAAGAGTCAGATCGACCTCAAACTGCAAATGCTGTCGCACTTGAATTTGCCGAATTGAAATTGAGTGAAGGCATCGATGAAAAAGATTCAAACGGAAACGAATCGAACGGGCATGAGCACGGCTAATGACTGAATCCAATAAAGTGAAACTCAACTCAGAGGCAACAGTGCTTAAAGAAACAGAAGCACCGCCGCCAGAGCTAAAAACGGACGAAGCTTCCAATGACAAGTCTCAGGCAGTGTCTTTGACGACTGATGCACCGATTGCGGCAAGTGATGATTCACAAGATCTAGCGGTTTCGCAAAAGGTTGAAGTTTCAGAAAACAAAATAGTATCAGATTCAACGAAAGGCCAAACGGCTCTGACAGACGGTGTTGAGATAGTACTTCCATATCGTCCGTTTGCAAGTACAGAGAAATGGTTGGAGCACAGATTTTCAGCTTGGAGCGCACCGAAAACCTGGTTTGCCACCATACTCATGGTGACATTCTTTGGTTTTGGCGGACCCGGTTACGTCACAGATTGGATTGTGAAACAGGCAGTAAACAGCACATACAAGCCTTCTGCAAATTTGAGTATGAACCAGGCGATGATGACGGGAAACGTCATGATCGTCCAGTGGATGAGTTTGATTCTCTTTCTCGGATTGTTCCTCCTTATGTATTTCTACCTAAGGCATCCCACGCAAGTAGTTCTCAATGCACAGGGTGTTTCTCTGGTCTGGAAGCGACGCAGTGAGTGGCTTCGGAAAACGCTCAATTGGAAAGACTTGCAGCGCATTAGCGTGGAATGGCCGCCCAACAAAACTTCTCCGCAAGAGAGTCTTCTTTGTTTTACGCCTATAAACGGTGAGCCATTAAAATTCAAGTATGGTGCGCTCCCTTCCATAAGCTCCAGGCAATCGCTCATGGACGCGATCAACAGGTGGGCACCACATGCATCCAGGGCACCGGAGTTAGCAGACATGCTTTCAGAGCCACACACACATGGCTATACGGAACTTTGGCTTCAAGCATTATCGCAACCGCCTAAGCGAGAAAGACTGACTCCACTATCTGAAGGTGCGATGTTGCGTGAGTGTCAGTACGAGATACTTGGACGCCTTGGAGTAGGTGGCCAAGGCACTGCATATGCGGCGCGCGAAGTAGATAACAATCATGCGGTCGTTCTAAAAGAATTCATCCTGCCGGTATATGTCGACGTAAATGTTCGCAGACAAGCTGTCGAAAAAATGCAAAATGAAGCTGATATCTTGAGCCGGCTCAATCACAACAGTATTGTCAAACTCATTGATTTCTTCATTGAAGACCATCGTGGATACTTGGTATTGGAACGGATCGATGGTGAATCTCTCAGGCAAAAGGTGAATGCAGAAGGTCGGCTGAACGAAACTGCCGTACGCTCGCTTGCATTACAAATGTGCGAGATGCTCGAATACCTTCACGGGTTGGAACCGCCGGTAGTGCATCGTGATTTCACGCCGGAGAATTTGATCCTTGCAAGAGACGGTACATTGAAACTCGTCGATTTCAACGTTGCGCAACAACAAGAGTCGACTGCGACCGGCACGGTGGTTGGAAAACATTGTTTCATCTCGCCGGAGCAATTCCGTGGAAAGCCGACTACTCAAAGCGACATTTACGCAATGGGAGCGACTTTGTATTATCTGCTTACAGGCGAAGATCCAGAACCGATCACCTGCTCGCATCCGAAGAAGAAATGCGAAGGTCTGAGCGAGAGCATCGACGAACTGGTTGCGAAAACAACTGCACTGGCAGTGAAGAACCGCTACCTAAACGCAGCCGAAATAAAAGCCGCTTTAGAAGCGTAGTGCCGCATTGCATGCGGCAATTTTTCTTGGCGCATGCAATGCGCCTCTACAAAATTCAGGCGCATGCAATGCGCCACTACAAAAACGGGCGGTGAATAGCATCGACCCTCTTACAGTGAGGGTAGCTTCCAGGAGAATTTGTATTCTTCTTCTTTCAACACTTTTTTGGCGTCTTCAACATCGAAGAAATTTGCAGAACAATCTCCTACGGCACAGAAACCTGGAATTTCGTTAAACAATCGTCCGGCAATCCCACGGTTTGTAACACCACGGGTGGTTCCTGAAAGTTTGGTATCTGGATGACACCACGGCAGTCCAGTTCCATCATGCCACAGCCCAAAAGCTGCGCCCCAAAAGGTAACATGAACATCAATCTTCTCAGACTGGAGATACTCAACTACCTTTCGCGTTCCAACAATTGAACCGCATGTTGCTGCTAGAAAAATGCGCTTAGGCTTCTTGCAATTTTGAAAAGTTGCAGTCAATCCTTTTACTAGAGTTGCACCGGTGGCAATTGTATCGAGCATCAACCAGTTATCAGCAACGGAGTGCATGCGCATGTAGGTCACTTTCGCATCGAAATCAATATAGTCTTTACTATCTTCTTTTGGCAAAGCAAATCTACTGACACCAATCCAGTTGTCTCCTCGGTAATGCGCTCCATCAAGCGCGCACCCAAGCGCACCAGGTAAGTTGTGTCCGCAGCCTTCAGCCATTACGGTTACTGTACAGAGATCATTGAGATTGTCAGGCAATTCTTTCGACGCCATCAATGCATCAATCCAGGTTACCGTTGCAGTAAATGCAGCTCGCTGTCTGGGATATCCAAGCAGATGGCGACCGGGCACCACAAGCAAGCTATCAATTGCATCACTTTCGAGGATGTGTGCGTTCGGGATGCCTTCAATTTCTACTTTAGTGAGAGTGTAAGACTCTCTTTCGCTTGCTTTGGTTGGAATCATTGTTTTTGCATGCAGAGACAGAGACGGAAAATCCGTCCTAGATTCTAACGCCAAAACTTCCTAATGCGCGTTTTTTCGGCGAATCACATAGACTCGTTGCTCTAGCGCCACCGCATCAATCTCTCTGTCGGTCTTGCGCATCAAGTCGGCATAATTCTCCAAACATGCGGCGACGTTGGCGTGCTCTGGACCGAGCGAACGCTCCCAAATTTGGATTGCGCGCGAATACATGGACTCAGCGCGAGAGTAATTGCCTTTCTGGTGATATAGCCAACCCAGGTTGTTCAGACTCTCAGCAACCTTCGGATGTTCTGTGCTCAGAATGCGCTCACGAATTGATAGCGCCCGAATATGCAACGGCTCTGCTTTATCGAAGGATTCTTTATCGGTAAAAAGAGCAGCCAGATTGGACAACGTGGTCGCGACAATGGGGTGGTCTTTTCCAAGATATTTCTCTTGAATTGCTAAGACCCTTCGATAAAGCGGCTCAGCATCAGCATTTCGCCCCTGATCGTAATACAGCAAACCCAAATTATTTAGCACTTCCGCCACTTCCGGGTGATCGGTGCCCAACGTACGCTCGCGAATGGTCAGCGCTCGCCGGTAAAGGGTTTCTGCCGGCTTCGGCCGTCCCAATATTCGATATAGCTCAGCCAGGTTGTTTAGTCCGGCGGCCAGGCTGATGTGCTCGAATCCCAGCGCTCTTTCCTGAATCGTCAGCGCCCGCTTGAACAAGGGCTCAGCTTCAGAGAAGCGCCCCTGCGCCAGCATGACCATTCCCAGGTGATTAAGCGAAACGCCAATATCGGCGTGATCGACAGCCAACACCTTTTCCCGGATGGTCAAAGCACGATGAAACATGTTCTCCGCTTCTGGGAAGCGGCTTTCGTGGTAAAGAGTCAACGCAAGCACAGTCAAGTAGTCAGCAAGTTGGGTGCTTTCGCTTCCCATCTCCTGCTCTTTTTCAGGTAGCATGCGCAGCAAGGTGTCGACTGTGTCGTCCATGTGGCCTGTTGCTAAATTAGAGCCCTTTTAACCATCATACCAAAGCGTGCCAAAGCTTTCTCACGACACCCTGTGGTAAGAAACGGCAACTTTGTCGATTTTGAAGCCATCCATGTCCACCACTTCGAAGCGCAAATCGTTCCAAGTGGCGACTTCTCCTGCAGCTGGTACATGCCCCAAAAGATGTACAACCAGACCGGCTACGGTTTCATACTTACCGGAGTGCGGATCGGGCAGTTCTGTCTTGGAAAGGCGTTTTTTAAATTCAGAAATCGGCAACATTCCGTCCACTAAAAATCCTCCATCATCGCGATCGACAACCGTGAGATAGGAAACTGTTTCATCCGAAATCTGCACATCTCCGACAATCGAACTCAAAATATCGGATACGGTGACCAGACCTCGCAAAGTGCCATGCTCGTCGATGACCATGGCGCCACTGGCTTTCTCGCGGCGGAAATCGGCAAGAGCCTGCAAGGCGCTTTTGTGGTCTGGCATGACCAGGGGTTTGCGCAAAAGTTTTTCCAAATCGATGGTGCCATCGCGTGCCCATTTGGTCAAAAGCTCACGGGCGCGGACAACGCCCTGAAAATCGTCGAGTGAGCCGCGAGCAACGGGAAACTTAGTGTGCGGATGCGCGAAAACCCGAGACATGACCTCTTCAGCAGGCGCATTCAAGTCGAGCCAAACCAATTCGGTGACAGGAGTCATCACAGCAGAGATTTTCCTGTCGTCGAGACCGAAAACGCCCATCAACAGATCATGCTCAGTCTCCTGAAAAACGCCAACGCGGGCGCCTTCATCCACCATTGCATGAATTTCTCGCTCGGAAACTTCGCGAGCCTTATCGTCTTCGACCCCGAAAGCACCAGCAGCGAGATTGGTAGATATGGAAAGGAATTTAACCAGGGGAGATGTTATGTGGGACAGGATTTTCATTCCCGGAGCGATAAAACAGGCGATCCCCTCAGGATTGGACAAGGCTATGCGTTTTGGCACCAGTTCGCCAACGATGAGCGACATATAAGTGGTGCAAACGACCACGACTACAAAGGCAACCTGATCGGCATATGGGCGCAAGTACTCAAAAGCCTCGAGCTGGTCGGACAATTCGTCCGCCAATGTGGCTCCGCCGAATGCACCGGCAAGAATCGCCACCAGGGTGATACCGATCTGGATTGTCGAAAGAAATGTGTTGGGAGTGTCTGTGAGTTTGAGCGCCGTTCTTGCCCCGCGCTTTCCTTCCTCCGCCAATCTGACCAGTAAAGGCCGGCGGCAAGAAACAAGCGCCATCTCAGACAGCGCGAACACCCCATTAATGAGGATGAGAATCAGAATTACGGTGATTTCTAGACCAATCGAATTAATGTTCACAAGAGGCGCTCCCTGCCCCTAAAATCACGCAAGTTTTCCCCAAAACCCCAGCCTGCCCACAGTTTTGGGCAACACAGCTCTTTGCAAGTCCGTAGAATCGGGCGGCAGGCCGACATAGAGCCATTTATTTCAATTGAATACTAAGTGATTTCCCAGTCCTAGCTCGTTTATAGCACCTTAAGAACAAACTATTAGCTAGAGCCAACGAAGCGAATTAGCTGTCAAGTTATAATGCGACGGCTTTTGTCAAAGCGTTGAACAAAGTAATTAACAGGAATCGCCGCATATTTTGTCCGCACTTTCACCGATAAAAAAAACAGCCAGCGCACTAACTCGAAGTCCAATCTTGATGGCTTTGAGTCTGGTCCTTCTCCTCAATGTGTTTCTCGCCGTCAAAGACCCTTTCGGACGCGTCGATCCAAACACCATCCCATCGGCAAAACATTGGGCTTATTGGACAACACAAGATTATCTCAATGAAAAGTCAGCACCGGATGTAGTGCTGCTTGGTTCGTCCATATTTATGAACCCACTTTGGATGCTTGAAGCGGAGCATTTGAATCGCACGGTGGACATCGTAGTAGAGCGCCGCAGTCACTATTTGGAAGACGCCATCAAGAAGCAGCTTCCCGGGGCAAATCTGAGCTGCTTCAATTTTGCATTACCTGGCGCGATGGTGTCGGACGATTACATGATTGTTCGAACACTATTCAAGGAAGGAAAAACACCGAAAGTAGTGGTGCTCGGGTTGACACCACTAGACATGACTGATGACGACTTTTACTGCGCGGTTTCTTCAACACACTACAAGTATTTGAGCAAGTTTACTCGCACACGCGACCTGATCGATCTGGCGATGCCCAAACCATGGCAGCGCACTGAGTTTTTAGTCAACGAAGGCTTGTATCTTGCCGGGCGCAAACACGATGTGCAGGCATCAGTAGTTGGCTCAGTGCGCAACGATCTGTCCGGATATCTCGGACCATTATCGGCAGAGCCGCTTACCTCTAAAGAGAAGGGCGACGCAAAAGATGCCATCTATCACGATGAAGTCGCACCTGGAGTCTGGCTTGCCCAGCCTGTAGGTATCGACTACTTCAACGACAACTCGAATGGTTTCAAAAAACGATATCGTTTTGCTACACCTGATCGATGCAAGATCAAAATGGCATGGCTAAAAAAATGCATCGACCTGTGCAGAGAGAAAAATATTGAGCCGCTCATCGTCAATGTTCCGCTCCCCGATCCTGCGCTGAAGATTTTACCGGCAGGCGTGCATGATGCGCTGGTAAAACGCGTCGAAGACATGGCTGCGCAAGAGAAGTGCGCATATATTGATCTGCAAAAAACCGGCGCGTTCAATATCAAAGACTTTACAGACTCCTGCCATATGGATGCCTCAGGCGGCAGAAAAGTCATGGACTTTGTTGCAAAAGAAATCGGCAAAGACACACGCTTGAGTGCTGCCCTGATGAGCCCGGCCCAACCGCAAATAGCTGGTCCTGGCATTGCTCCTGAAGGCAGTCCTGCGATCAGACCCTCTATTGCACCGGTGGGCTCGCCGGGTGCCTCAAATGATGATAAGGGCTCGCCTGATCCGAAACTCGCCGGCAGACGAGGTGCTATGTAATGCTATTCAATAGTTTTACCTATCTCGTATTTTTGCCGATTGTGGTGGCATTATTTTGGTTGGTGCCTTTCCGCTTCCGCACATTCTTGCTCCTTGTAGCCAGCTACATTTTCTATATGGCTTGGAAGCCGGAGTACGGTCTGCTTATTGCTGCAATGACGGCAATTAACTATTTCATGGGCCTTTGGATCGCGCGCGCAGAGTCGAAGAGAAAACTGCTCTTCACCGTTGCGATTGCTTCCAACTTGCTGCTACTCGGATTTTTCAAATACGCGTACTACGTGCGTGATATGGCAAACGCAGCGCTCTCATTTACGAACCAAGAGCTGATGCCGATTCCGTTTCAGATCATTCTGCCGCTCGGCATTTCATTCTTTGCCTTCGAATTTATCCATTATTTGACGGATGTATACAAAGGTGGAGCGCCTGTAAAGTCGCCCTTCCAATTCGCCCTTTTCGCAAGTTTCTTCCCAACCCAAATTGCTGGACCAATCAAGCGCTATCAAGATTTCATGCAGCAGCTTGAGGTGAAAACCAAGCTATCACTGTCACAATTCGATGAAGCGTTCGAACTGATCATTTTCGGTCTGGTGAAGAAAGTTATTTTTGCAGACAACCTGGCCATTGTTGTGCAAACGGCATACGCCAATCCGAATCAATTTACGACTTTCGATATGTGGCTTGCCACCTACGCTTTCGCGTTCCAGGTGTACTTTGATTTCTCTGGCTACACAGATATAGCCAGAGGTTCGGCACAGCTTCTCGGATTCAAAGTTCCTAAGAACTTCGACCTCCCATATATGGCAGAGTCAATTACAGAGTACTGGCGCCGGTGGCACATATCTCTGTCGACCTGGCTCAAAGACTACCTTTTCATACCGCTTGGCGGCAGCCGTGCAGGCAAATGGATGACGTATAGAAACATCCTCATCACCTTCACTCTTTGTGGGCTGTGGCACGGGGCGGCGACGCACTATATTTTGTTTGGATTCCTCCACGGCGCACTTCTGGTCTTGCACCGCGAATGGCGAAATGTTGTGGAAAAATCAAGCCTTCTCAAAACTCTGACAGCCAACAAAGTTTTCCATGTTTTTGGCATATTCCTCACATTTCACTGCGTCTGCCTTACTGAAGTAATTTTCCGCGCAGACAATGTTCCGATTGGAGTCGGCATCATCAAGCGCCTATTGTGCATCGATCAACTTAAGGAACTGAAGTTCTGGCAAGTAACTCTGCCGAATGTCGATCAACCAGGCGTTTACTTCTTCCTGCCTCTCATGTTGCTGGCGATATTGGCCGGTCAGATCATTTGCACGAAATTCCGGGAAAACAAAGACTGTATCGGCGGAATAATGCCTTTCAATCGCCCGCTCAAAGTACTTTATTTAACCGCCGCAATTTGCCTTTTGATCGCGTTCTCGCCCGATATCACTCCGAAGTTTATCTACTTCCAGTTTTAATAGCTGCGCTCCGGTGTAATATCTAGATAAGCCGATTTGGATGGCTTCTCGATGCTTGGCGTGGAGATTGGGTGCCTTCTAAGGCAAAGATGACCGAAGATCAATCACTGGCAAAAATGCAAACGTCCAGTTCGTTAAACGAGCAGGAAGCAACCCTTGGAGTGGGGTTCGGTGGCGCCTTAGAATTGCCCGCCGGTAGAATTATTGCCGAGCGCTACAAAGTAGTGAAAGAGATTGGACGCGGCGGAATGGGCGTCGTCTATCAAGTCGAACAAATTATCCTTGGTCGCGAAATGGCGCTAAAAACCTTGGACGGTCATGACGTTAAGGATGGCACCTGGCGACGCTTCCAGCAAGAAGCCAAAGCGACAAGCATGCTCGATCATCCCAATTTGATCAGTGTGCACGACTCAGGAGTAATCGACGGAAAACACCCGTATTTCGTGATGGATCTGGTACTGGGAACCACTCTGGCCAAACTTGTCGAAGAGAAAGGACCACTTTCGGTTGAAGAAGCTCTGCCCATCTTCATTCAGGTCTGCTTTGGACTGGCATACGCTCATGAGCTAGGAATTGTTCACCGCGATTTGAAACCGAGCAACATCATGCTTGTAAAACCGCCGGGCGGTGGTCCATTCACAGCCAAAATAGTTGATTTCGGCATTGCAAAACTGCATATGAATGAAGGTGCAGATATTCAAGGGCTGACAAAAACCGGAGAGATTTTCGGCAGCCCGCTCTACATGAGCCCTGAGCAATGCCTTGGCGTCGCCGTGGATCATCGAAGCGACATCTATGCACTCGGTTGCGTTCTTTTCGAAGCGCTGACCGGCTTGCCTCCATTCCTGGGCAATACCTCACTTTCCACCATGATGAAACATCAATCGGAAAAAGCGCCGACTCTCAAAGAAGCTACACTTGGAAAAGAATTCCCCAAAGAAGTTGAAAAATTGGTGGCGCAATTGCTGGAAAAAGATCCAGAAAAGCGCTATCAATCGTTGAACAATGTCGCCAAAGATCTCAGTCTTTTGCAGCAAGGAATATCTGCTCAATCGCTTACCTCTACTAGAAGTATTTTGAGTGAGACCAGTGCTTCAGCAAAACAAATGTCCATTGCTTCGAGCGTACTTGCTTGCATACTTTCCGCGCTAGTGAGCGGCACTGCCGCCTGGATTATTAAAGACCAGCTTGATGCGCAAAACTATGCCACTCGCCTCGCCAGCGAGATGGAGAGATATACAGCAAAGGCTCTGTTTCCAGTGATTTCTAGTTCGCCAAGTGAAACAGTGCAATCGATAACAAAAACTCTCAAGAATGGCAAAACGGTGCGCCGAATCTATTTTATAAGACCGCTGGGAACATTCAATATCGTTGGCACTGGAAAAGAATTGAAGGCGTCAGGAATTCACGAAATTCCTATGGAACAGAGTATTCATCTTAAGATCCGCGACCCAGACTGTTTGGAGACACCGAACTTCTTTTCGCAATTTCAACCTGACGATGTCACCGAACTCACCTTGTGCACCAACTACGGACTAACTGATAAGTCGATGCAGTCTATCGACCATCTCAAAAACCTCACTTATTTGAATATTGCAGACAATGAGATAACTGATGAGTCCATAAAGTATCTGAACAACTTACCAGAGTTGCGGAATTTGTATGTTGGTTTCACTCAAATGACGGAAGATGGTATTTTGCGTTTGAAACGGCTCAAAGAATTTACAAACTTTGGTACAGGAAGAATACCTTCGGTGAGCAGAGTTTTGAGCAAATTGAAGAACTCCAATAAACTCATTTTGCTTTCACTCACGAGATCCGGCCTGACGAATGACGATCTGAAAATTATTGCCACCATGAAATTGCTTGAAGAGCTAAGCCTTGATGAGAATCTCAAGCTTGACGACGATTCCTTGAAATTGCTGACGCCTTTAACCAATCTGCAAAGGTTGGACGTGTCAGAAACAAAAATAACAGGTTCGAGTATCCCGACATTTAAGAACTTTCCTCGACTAAAGCGAGTAATGGTCGCGATAAATCAATGGTCTGGCGATGATCTAAACCGTTTCAGAGCAACCTATCCCAATATCCTGCTAACCATTAAAATCAAAGACAAAGATGAATGGGAATAGTCCACTAATTCACTTGCTGCTAGCAGCACCACTACGCACCTTTGGATGTGCAAGAAAGAACTTGCAAATGATGTCTGTGGCATCTACTTTGCTCATTTCAGGATCGTTTCGCAGGATTGAAGCGCGACCTCCAGGCCAGTTGTGCTTGCCGTTTTTCACGGTATAAACACACACCTCGGTTCCATTGGAACCATGGCAGTAAGTCTCCTTGATGTAATTTCCAACGACCTCGCGCACTACTTTATTCGAACAACCATCGCGCTCAACCCAATACTTCACATTGTCAGCAACTTTTGTGCCTTCGATTTTCCAGAATGGAAGTCCACCGGTACCACCGTCATAGGGCACCACTCGATCCTTAGTTCCATGGAATGCAAGTACGCTAACGGGATCACCAGGAATTTTAGCGCTAGTCATCATCGTTCCACTTGCAGTTGCAATTGCTGCTATTTGATCCGACAATTCAATGGCAGCTCTATAAGCCATCATTCCACCATTTGATGCTCCAGCAATATAAATGCGGTCCGCATCAACGTT
This sequence comes from Cyanobacteria bacterium DS2.3.42, assembly GCA_013823055.1. Classification (GTDB taxonomy): domain Bacteria; phylum Cyanobacteriota; class Vampirovibrionia; order Obscuribacterales; family Obscuribacteraceae; genus QKMZ01. The sequence continues at coordinate 9,182 of PNLN01000117.1, read as the reverse complement.
ATAGTCGCTTCGAATTTGTTTCAGCAGCGACTTCAGAAAAGCAATGTCATCAATATTTTTCAATTTCGCAAGTCCGCAGCAATCACCGGCATTCCAAGTCCCCAAGGTTTTCGCAATGCCAATGCCTCGCGGATAGACCACAATAAAGCCTTGCTTATTGGCTTTTTCGGTCATTCTGGTATCCCAGGAAACGGTAAAAGTGCTGCCCAGAGCTCCATGCAAAACAAGCACAACAGGGGCAGGTTTAGCCCCGTATCCGGCAGGAACATTCACTACATAGCTGCGGCGGATCTTTCCAACCTTGATCGACTTCACATAGCGATGCGCCTTTGAAGAGTCTTTCTCATCTATCTGCAATGTACCTGTAGAACTCGAGTCCTCAGATCCCGTAACAGTAGAAGGCGCTGACCTGCCAAAACTGCCTGGACAAAAAACCGCCAGAGCAAGCACAAAGACAGCAAAGCGACGAATCAAAGCCACACTACTTTACCGAAACTACTATTAACGGACCAGTCTATAAGCCCCTGCAGTTTTCCTGGCGCAAAACCAACACTTCCCAAAGTGTTGGTCTAGGCTTCCTTCCTCAATCCCAGTAAAACTTCGTTCTCGATGGACTACATTCGCACTTGGTTGCAGATTAATTAGATTGGTCTACAATCAGAGGCGGCGACTAATATGATAGTAATTTTTGCAGTGAGGCAAAATTGGAACCAGAAAAACCACAGGCGGAAATGAACGACCTTTACGCCTCGATGGTCTTGAAAGAACTACAGCCGGACGAAAAGTTGATTTTCGTACGATTGGAAGATCCTGTGCCGCGCATGATCGTGATGACCAAAATGCTTCTTGGGCTGGTCATTATGCTGTTGATTTTCGATATCTACGTAAAGCATCACTCGCCACCATCGTTTGGAAACACAATTCTTTTCGTGATGGTTTGGCTCATTTTTTTGTTGCTTTTCAAAAAAGTGTACAAAGTCATCGATGCTATAACGACCAAACGTTTCGTTCGCGTACGCCCAGGGATTTCAGTACATTACGGATGGCTGCAAGAAGTGGAAAAGGTGAATTTTTCCATGAAGAGCAAGGACAAAGGGGATCTTGAGATATTCCTGAAGGAAAGTGGCAAGTACGAGGCTCATAATCTAAAACGACCAGAACTCAAGCCGCGAGTTCATCATGGAGTAAAGACAATAACGATCTCCAATCTAGAAGTCACGCCGCAATTGAAAACGGCGATAGAAGAAATGAAAAAATTGATGAAATAGCGGCAAAAGACAGGCGCATGCAATGCGCCACTCTAAAAGTGGGCGAGGCATGGCCTCGCCCCTACATTTTAGGGCTACTTATCGCGTTCTTTCCCGACAACGGTTGCTTGTGCTGCAGCCAGTCTGGCGACAGGCACGCGGAACGGCGAACAGCTAACGTAGGCAAGACCGATCTCATGCGCAAAAGCGATGGATGAAGGATCTCCGCCATGTTCGCCGCAGATGCCGAGTTTCAAATCGGCGCGGGTTTGCAAACCATATTCGACGGCAATCTTCATCAGCTTGCCGACGCCGCCACGATCCAATACTTCGAATGGATTATTCTGCATCACCTTTTGTTGCACACCATCCACGGTGATGCCTTCAATATATTTCTGCAGGAATTTTCCTTCGGCATCATCTCTTGAAAAACCGAATGTCATTTGAGTGAGATCGTTTGTTCCGAAGCTGAAGAACTCGGCATGTTCTGCAATCAAATCAGCAGCAACACAGGCTCTGGGCACTTCGATCATGGTACCGAATTTATACTTTACTTCGGTCTTCAATTTATCCATCACTTGTTTGGCGACGGTTTCCAAATGTTGTCTGGCAAATTTCAATTCATTGGGATGACCGACCAGAGGAATCATGATTTCCGGGAATACTTCATGCCCTTCTTTTTGCACTTCGATGGCGGCTGTGAAAATAGCCTCCACTTGCATGGTATTGATTTCAGGATAGATGAGGCCGAGACGGCATCCTCTGAAGCCGAGCATAGGATTCGACTCTTTCAGTTCATTGACCTTTTGGAGCATTACCTCCTTCTCTCTCAGTTCCGCTCCCTTGACGCCTTTAGCTTTGAGGGTAGCGATCTCTTGCACGAGGTCTTCGTGTTTGGGGAGAAACTCATGCAAGGGCGGATCGAGAAGGCGAATGGTTACCGGCAGCCCTTTCATAGCTTTGAAGATGCCTTTGAAATCTTCAATTTGCATTGGCAGAAGTTTCAAAAGTGCAGCTTTTCTTTCTTCGACATCTGAGGCAATGATCATTTCCTTCATCGCAGGTAAGCGATCGTGGGCCATGAACATGTGCTCGGTGCGGCAAAGACCGATGCCTTCGGCGCCAAATTCGCGAGCAAGACGCGCATCTTCCGGCGTATCGGCATTGGTGCGCACGCGCAGAACGCGCTTTTCATCAGCCCAAGTAAGCAAGCGACCAAACTCTTCAGAGAATTTTGGATCTTGTGTGGTGATTTGCCCTTCGAAAATCTCGCCGGTAGAACCATCGATCGAGATCAGATCACCGGCCTTGAAGGTTTTGCCGCCAACTGTCATTTCGCCTTTCTCAAGGTTGATTCTCAGAGATTCGCAGCCGGCGACACAGGGCTTGCCCATGCCGCGAGCGACAACGGCAGCGTGGCTGGTCATGCCACCGCGACTGGTAACAACGCCTTGTGCGGGCACGATGCCGTGAATATCATCGGGACAGGTTTCAATTCTGACGAGAATTACCTTTTCACCTTTTTGAGTAGCACCTTCTACTTGATCCGGATCGAAAGCGATACGTCCGATTGCCGCGCCGGGACTCGCGTTCAACCCAGTTGCGATCAAGCGACCTTCCTTTTTCGCCTTATCTTTATCGCCAGGAATGAAAGAAGGCAAAAGCAATTGGTTAAGCTGTGTGGGCTCAACACGAATAAGCGCTTCATCACGCGGAATGATACCTTCTTCGGCCATGTCGACTGCTACTTTGACGGCAGCTGCGGCTGTGCGTTTTCCTGTTCTTGTCTGGAGAATAAACAACTTGCCGCTTTCAATTGTGAATTCGATGTCTTGCATTTCCAGGTAATGCTTTTCGAGTTTTGCTGTAGTAGCAAGCAACTCATCGAACACTTTCGGCATTTCTTTCTGCATTTCGGAAATCTTCTTAGGCGTACGCGTTCCAGCGACCACGTCTTCACCTTGTGCATTTACGAGATACTCTCCGTAGAGAAGTTTCTCGCCGGTTGATGGATTGCGGGTGAAGCAAACGCCGGTTCCGGACTCATCGTTCAAATTTCCAAACACCATAGCCTGCACATTTACTGCAGTACCGAGGTTGTGATCGATTTTGTTGAGATTGCGGTAATAGATGGCGCGGCTGTTATTCCAAGAACGGAAAACAGCTTCGATGGCACCTTCCAATTGTTTTGCAGTATCCTGCGGAAAGTCGCTGCCGCTCTCTTTCTTAACCAGCTCTTTGTACTCTACAACCAATTTTTTCCAATGCTCGGCTGTCAATTCCGTGTCGAGCGTTTTGCCAATCTCTTCCTTCATGTCTTCCAGCAAATCTTCAAATTTGTCTTTGTGCACATCAAGTACGACGTTGCTGAACATTTGAATGAAACGGCGATAGCTGTCGTATGCAAAACGCGGGTTGTTGGTCAACTTGGCCAGCGACTCGACTGTTTTATCATTCAACCCAAGATTCAAGATTGTGTCCATCATGCCGGGCATGGAGAATTTTGCACCGGAGCGAACAGACAGAAGAAGCGGCTTTTCCAGATCACCCAGCCGTCTATCGACTTTCGCTTCCACATCCTTTAGAGCGTCCATCACCTCTGAGAAAAGGGCATCGGGCATCTTTTTATTGTTGTCATAATACTCACGGCAGACATTTGTCGTGATGGTTAAGCCTGGAGGAACATTGACACCAGAGGAAGTCATCTCGGCCAGTCCGGCACCTTTGCCGCCAAGCATTTCACGCATTTTCTGACTGCCCAGGTGATTTAGTGCCTTGTAGGCATCAGGGAAGAGGAAGACTCGCTTCAAGTCTACTGTCTGTCCTTTGGTGCTTACCATGGTGTTTTCTCCCTTTTGTACGGATGTTCTGAATAGTTTGGATGTGATTTACACTCTGAGCTGGAGGAAAATTTCGCTGGAGGTCTCTTCAATTGCCTTTGCAGAAACGTCAATAACGTGACACTTTAATTCGCGGAAAATTTTCTTCGCGTAGCGAACTTCCTGGCGAATGCGATCGGGATCGGCGTAATCATTCTCGCCGCGCATGCCCAAGACTGTTGCTCTTGTGGTGCGGATCTCTTGCAACAAATAGGGATCGATTGCCAGACCAAAGATTTTCTTGGGATTTATTTGAAACAGCGCCAGAGGCGGATCGACGCCAAAAATAAGCGGAACGTTGGCTGCTTTCAAACCATAGTGGTGCGCAAGATACATGCAATTTGGAGTTTTGCTTGTTCTGGAAACACCTACAAGGACTATGTCTGCCTGCTTGATACCGTCAGGGTTTTTGCCGTCATCAAATCTGATGGCAAAATCTACCGCCTCGATGCGTTTGAAATAGCCTTCATCCAATAAATGCAAGCGACCAGGCTGCGAAAGTGGTGCCGTTTGCGTGATACTGGCTATGCGCGAAATTAGGGGTCCGAGCAAATCGATAGTGGGAATGCTGTACTTGGCGGCTTCGGCCTCTAATGTTTCTCTGTATTCAGGTAACACGAGCGTGTATGCAATCACGGCTCGACCATTGGCACACTCTCTGACCAGCCCGGCTAGCTGCTGGCAGCTCTTCACTTGGGGCAGCCGATAAATCGATGCACGCCCTGGCGGAAACTGCACAAGGGCAGCCCTTCCCACCGCTTCGGCCGTTTCGCCGGAGGAATCGGAGAGGGTAAACACGACAAGCTCTCTGGCATCTGGTGCCAGCGTCTTTACTTCGTCAACGGCCGCCGATTCATTATTTTCCAAGGAGCGCTCCAGGATGGAAGCTGCCAGCCAAGCGTGCCTAAGAGCCTGCGCCAGGAGGTCAAGCCAAATAATCCGTAAGTCGGACGCAAGTAAAGTTTGGCACGACCGACCCGGTCGACAGCCATTTGCATCTATATCTTTAAGGAATAGAATCAGCTTTAGTGAGTGAGGCTGGTGCGCCCAGACTGCGCAGCACATGCAAAAGATCAATACCGGCGGACGTCACCTTGATCAAGTTGCCCTGATTGACTCTAGGAACGCTAATTGAAGGGCTGAATTCGATGGCGCCAAGGTAATGGGCTTTGGCCTTGGTCTTGATGGCGAGCTCGAGTTCCGATTTGGTCATCTTGAGTTCGTTGTGAGCACCAAATTCAGAAGTTTCAACCGTGCCGACTCCAACCAAGCGGGCTTCCCGGCTATGCAGGTAGGACGCTGCCAACATAATCTTTTCAAGAGCATCCTTGTTGTGTTTGGCGATGAGAATGCATGGCAGACCGAGGTCGCAGGCAAAATCAGCCGAATCCTTCCAGGTAGAGCCCATGGTTCCGGCGCCGGTTTGCTCGTAGGCAAGAGGGGTGGCGGGCGACCCAGGCATCTCGACAAAGGTCAAATGTTGCTTAGATGTCGTCATCATTGCCGCCTGTTGCCAGTTGCTATCCTGAACGGCTGTGGGCTTGTCGATAATGACAATCGGGTAGTTGATTGGTGTATGGGTAATGGAGCTTATAAACGCCAATTCCGACTCGGCATCCCGGCGATTGCCCAGAACAAACGGCTTGATTGCTCTTGTTGGAAAGCCTTCATCACGCAAGGCTGCAGACAGGCCGGTCATGAAAATGGTTTTGCCACAACCGGCTTCAGTGCCCAAAACGACCACTCCAAAAGCGAATTCACGCTTGAACTTGTCGGCTGACTCATGCTCGCCAGTGCGTGTCGCTTGGAATTTATCGGCGTTTTTCTTTTCGGCCATGGAGCAACTATAGTACCTATTTTGCTCCCCGGAAAGACACCTTCGGGTGGTATATGCAGAAGCTTAAACTAGTGGCCTATAGCAACGGACGCAGAGTGGGCTACTTTCACTTTGAGCAAGTCAAAAGCGGCCTTCAACTGCTTATCTTTAAAGTCTTCAGGCTGCCTCTTTACCTGAGGACCGTCCGGGTCGTTCCACCAGCAGCCTTTGCCAGCCTTTAGATCGTCTTCACTCAATTCCACTACAGCATCAGGGGCAATGCCTTTCTTGTTGATGTCTGTGTCAGCCGGAGTCAGGTATCTGGCAATCGTGATGTTGACGCCACTTCCGTCTTCAAGGCGGTTTATGCCCTGAACCAATCCTTTGCCGAAAGTCTTCTGCCCAACAAGAGTGGCTCTGCCATTGTCTTTCAGTGCACCGGATGTAATTTCGGACGCCGAAGCGCTGCCCTTATTGATCAAGATGGCGAGCGGCTTTTTACACAATTGATTTCCGTCTGCTTTTTGCTCGTTCTTGTATCCATCTCGATCTACGGTCGAAACGATGTTGCCATGGTCAAGGAACATGTTGGCTATTTCGATGGCATTGGTCAGCAAGCCACCCGGGTTTTCACGCAGGTCAAGTATCAAACCTTTGGCTGTGGACAGCTTCCCGATTGCTTCACGCATTTCTCGATTGGCTTGCTGAGAGATGAAGCTGGAAAGCCGGATATATCCGATGTCACCATCGAGCATTTTGACTGTTTGTACAGCTTTAATCGGTATTTTTGCCCGGACGACCGCCACTTTGAAGCGATGTTTGTTTCTCGAGATTGTCAAATTTACTTTAGTGTTGATCTCGCCGCGAATGTGCTTGGCGGCTTCCTCGACTGTATATCCTTTAGTCGACACCCCATCGATCTCGACAATCTCATCGGACGAAAGCAAACCTGCTTTTTGAGCCGGAGTGTCATCAATTGGAGCGATGATAATGATGTTTTGCACCTTATCAATACCGATTTGAATGCCTATTCCACAAAGTTCAGCGTGAATCTGGGAATTTTCGTCGTCGAAAGCGTCGTTATCAAGAAAGCGAGTATATCTGTCACCCAAGCTTGCCAACATCGTCTCGATTGCTTTGTGCGCATCGTCGGACGTCTTCAACTTGCCGTCATAACGATGTCTCCAGACGTCCCAATCCTGGCCGTTGTACTTATCGTCGAAGAAATCTTCTTTGATAAGTTTCCAAACCTTGTGATAAATCTGGTCCGGATCGGGCTTCTCGTCCGCCTTGACCCGCTCGAGAGTTCTGCCGGAACCAAAAGGGTAGGCAACTAATTGCCGTTCAGTAGCGGATGCCTGAAGAAAAGGAAAAGAGCCGATTATCGTTACTAAGCCTAATAACGCGAGAAATAGAAAATGCTTCCGTACTGTTTCCATGACTTTGTTTTCCAGGTGCTAGTGCAATTTTTTTGCGTTCTTGCCGGTGTCGGACCAGCAAAGCCTTGCTCAGGGGCACATTCAGCCTTCGTTATATACCCACCTGCACGAATTTCTAGACTTTTTGCCAGTTTCTAGCTCGTTTCTAGCCTGATTCAGGGGGTGATACTATAGGCTACCTCGTCGAAATTCGACTTGCCATGTGGTTTCCCCTGAATTGAGATTGGAGAAAAGACTCAAGTGACTGAGAAAGAAAAGATTGCAGACATCGGCGTATTTGGTGGTTCGGGCTTTTACAAGCTATTCGATAAATACGAAGAAAGGGCTGTTGAGACACCTTACGGCGCACCTTCCGACAAGTTAGTAATCGGCACCATGGCCGGCAAAAAAGTGGCATTCCTGCCAAGACACGGCGCCAGTCACCAGCTCCCGCCACACAAAATCAATTACCGTGCCAATCTTTATGCCATGAAGTCGCTGGGCGTGACGCGCATCATCTCGCCGTGCGCCGCCGGTTCGCTCCAAACCAATGTCGCCCCTGGCACTTTTGTCGTCAGCGATCAATATGTAGATCGCACCTCCGGGCGCATCGACACCTTTTACGACGGTCCAATAGGCACCCATGTGTCCGCCGCCGATCCTTATTGCCCCGAACTGCGTGACCAAGCTATTGCTGCCGGACGCAAAGCCGGCATCACCATGCATGAAAAAGGCACAGTTGTAGTCATTCAAGGACCGCGCTTTTCTACCAAAGCCGAGTCGAGATGGTTCACTTCGATGGGCTGGGAAGTAATCAATATGACCCAGTATCCGGAAGCTCACCTGGCTCGCGAGCTGGAATTGTGCGTCGTCAACATCGCCTTGATTACCGACTACGATTCCGGACTGGTCGGTGATGTACAGCCTGTTTCGCACAGCGAAGTAATAAAAGTCTTTGGAGAAAACATCACAAAATTGCAGGCGCTTCTGGTCAATTTGATTGGCGAAATCAAACCGGACAGAAAGGCATGCAAGTGCGCCGAAACGCTTTCCCACGCCAGAATCTAAGCCGTCCCAGGCAAATAGCGGGCATTACGCCCTACCTCGTTACATTGAAAACTTTGCAATCCCGCCCCTTTTAAGGGTTGGGAGGCGCCCACCTGATATGCTTTGCTCTTGCGCACTTTTAAGAGGCGAGCCCTCCTGAAATGGCGCTGGAAGTAAACGTAATCGTGGACGTGATCGTAAAAGTAATCGCGAATGCCGACTCTTACAGTCAACCATCTGGTAGCCGTTTTGGCATTGATACTGTCCGCAGCGACGTATCTGATGATGAAGCGTTACGGCTTGCCGGAAAAGGTATGCGTCGGGTCGGCAATACTTTCCATTCTGGTAGTTTCGATCTTTTGGACTTCGGTCCTGCTTGGAGCTGATGATGACGAAGATAGCTAATGTCGCCGCTTTCAATCCGGTGAAAACAAGTCTTACTATGATGATTGGATTGAGCCTCCTTTTAGGCGGCCAATCCGGCATGATGCCAGCCACGGCAAAAACCTCTGCAAAATCAACTACAAAAGCAGTCAAAACAGCTTCCAAATCACGCAAGGTTGCATCCAAGTCTCGCTCGATACGGGCAAAATCACGCACCCAAGTTGCAGCCAAGACACCTGCGACCGCCGAAGCAAAAAAACCGCTCATCCCTGTCCACGCCGACTTCAAACTAGAAAATGGGCTGAGAGTTGTTTTCTCAGAAGATCATTCGGTGCCGGTAGTGGCAGTGGCAATTCTTTATGATGTCGGTGCTCGAAATGAGAAAAAAGGA